>CAZGOT010000400.1:0-2640 GCA_964527495.1 uncultured Haliscomenobacter sp. | reverse complement strand
TTTAATTTAGGTCTGCTTAACCTAATACTCGCATGAGCAAAAGCAGAAGGAAGTTCACGGCAGAAGAAAGGCTCTCCATTATTCAGGAAGCAGAGCGGGAAGGTCGAATAGAAACGATTCGCAAGCACAGTATCGCACCCTCATTGTTCGACCGCTGGCGCAAGAAGTATCTTGCAGAAGGTATTAATGGATTAAAACCCAAGATTCCTTTAGCGTTCAGTCTTTTATGGAAAGCAAAGGGATTACATCACAGCAGCTGTACCGGTACGGGTAAGCCCATGAAGAGATAATTACCGGGGTATAGATTTTGGTAAAAGTAGAACGGCAAAAACTACCGTGAATTATTTGACAGGCTTTCATATTGCAGTGAAATCATCCAGACCTTTCTTTAAGAAACTCCTGATAATATTCTTTGGGTGTTAGGCCGGTGAAGCTCCGGAAAGCGCGATAATAGGAGGTTGGGGAGTTGAACCCGGCTTCCAGGTAGAGATTAGGGGGCAGATCATCAGGATTTTCCAGTGCTTTGGATTCAATAATTTTTTTGACCTCGGTAACCCGGTAGCTGTTGATGATTTGCTTGAAGTTAAGCCTTGAATTCTGGACAATTGCCTCATAGAGGTATTTTTTATTGGTACCAAGTTGCGAAATGATAATTTTCTGATTGAGTTCCGGCTTTAGAAAAAGCTGCTCCTCCTCGATTAAACGGAGCATGTCAAAAAACAATTGTTTTCTGCTTTCTCTGATGCTTTCCTGGTGGTCGCCTGAAGCAAATGCAGCCACTACAGGCTGAGTTACCCCCTTTTTTTCGAAAAGCAAAGCGTGTGGAACCGGATGAGGGGATTGTTCACTCAAGAAGGTTTCAAGCTGTTTTTCCTTTCTGTAGAGATGTCGGATATAACTCTTGCGGATTGCTTGAAGACTGTAATTGCCTATAATGATGAGCAGGATAAAAAGATTGAATAAGATCAGTAGTAATTTTGTTTTATTGCTGTTTTTTAGTGAGAGGGCACTGTTTTCAAGCTGAAGGTTTTTTTGTTGCAGGGCATATTTATACTTCATTTCCTGGAGTGTTTCATTTTGATTTATAGTAAAAACCCTTTCCCTGTTTTCAGAATAATCCCTGTGAAATTTCAGAGCATTTAGAGTGTCACCTACACCTAAGGCAGCTTCATAGAGAAGGCTGTCCAATTCCATTCGCAAAAAGGGTAAGGTAAAAGCGCTAATGATCTCTGAAGATTGTTTTCCATAGGTATATGCCTGCCTGAAGTTGCCGGTTGAGAGATAATGTTGCATCCGTATTTTTTCCCGGAAGCGTCTGGGTAGGCGGTCCTGCCGCCTCAGATGTCATTAATGCACCAGTTATTACTACTATGGGTCTACGACAACCGAAAACGGAATTCTGGCAATTTGGGGGCAAATATCAATCTACAAATGTTAATGCAACGTCCTTCAAGCCTTCTCCCAGGGTTCCAGCCTGGGTAGTTGGAGCAGCTCCCATCGGTGCCGATATGAATTTAGCAGAAGACGTGAGGGAAAACGCGCCTGCCGGGTTCAAGTTCACCGGAGATATCGCCGAAATCATCGTTTTCGACACCTCGCTTACCGATGCATTCCGGGAAAAGGTAGAATCCTACCTAGGCATCAAATACGGCGCACAACTATTGCACAACTATTATGCTTCCGGATATGATGGTACCAATGCGGCAACTACTACCGTTTACAGCGTAAGTGGCGTTTACAAAAACAACATTGCCGGGATAGCACGGGATGATAACTATGGCTTG
Source organism: uncultured Haliscomenobacter sp. (assembly GCA_964527495.1). Classification (GTDB taxonomy): domain Bacteria; phylum Bacteroidota; class Bacteroidia; order Chitinophagales; family Saprospiraceae; genus JADJPL01. The sequence goes on along the minus strand of CAZGOT010000400.1, from coordinate 856 downwards.
TATCAAAAGCAGAGCCGTTCGCAGAACAGTGTTCAGTATGCCGGTATGGTGACCATGTCCACGGGTACACTCAAGACCACCAATGCGCTGAATACCGATACACTTGCCAATCAGTTGTATTTGGTGTGGGGAGATGATGGGGCCGCTGTTGCGGAAACTTCCTCCGGATCTATAAAAAGACTTGGCAGGACCTGGAAGCTCCAGGCTACGGGCCAGCCTACTTCCGAGGCGAATAAGCCCAAAATCGAGGTGCATTTCAATCTCACAGGTGTTACGACCTCCGCTGCGGATTACTCAAAACTCATACTGGCAGTAGACCGGGATGGAGATGGTAACTTTGCAACAGGTACGGTTACACAATACACGGCAGAAGCTTCCTCAACCCAGGGAGATATCGTATTCAAAAATGTGGTTTGGGATACGGACAATTCCGGTAGCGATAACTATACCCTGTACACGCAGACCGACTGCAATATCGTCAGCGGTTGCCCCAACCTGACCGTTACGCTCAATGATACGACGTGTACGTTCGAACTGCAAATAGGGATGATTGTCAAAGGATCCTGCCAGCAGGGTACGGTACGCGTGATGGACAATAACCCGATGAACGGAGATACGATTGATTGTGCGGGCCGTTGGACCTATGGCGTCTTCGATAAAGATAACGTCCTGGTATGCTGGGGATATGTTACCGCAGAAGACAAGTCAGGTCCTAAACTGGTAGAGTGGGATGGCCGCTGCAACAGCAATAACAGCGAGGGTACCGCGCCGGGTTCTACTATCAACCCTACCCTTGTGCCACTGCGCCTGGATTCTGTGCGCGTGGATACGTTCCTGTGCATGGATATTGATCAGA
>CAZGOT010000399.1:1545-2662 GCA_964527495.1 uncultured Haliscomenobacter sp. | reverse complement strand
ATGATTTGGTAAAGGCGCGTCTTTGTTTTGCTATAGGGGCTCATCGCTTCCAAACGGGCTACCTCCCGGCTTTGAGGGTCTATCCTGGCCAATATGCCCCATTGTGTGCCCGCCCAAATATACCCTTCGCTATCCATGGCCAGGCTGCGCACGGTCTGAGAATCCAATGCCGGATGCTGGCCTTTCCACAACAGTTCCCCGGTGGGCGAAAATTGCATCAATACCCCATACTGGCAGCCTGCCCATGTATTGCTGTCCCTGTCGCTGGTTAAGGACCAGACCGCATTTAAATTAAAGTTTGAGCTTATCGCCGAACCGGAATATCCTTTGGGTATAGGTGTAAAAATCCTTTTTTGTAGCTGGAAATGCTTATCCATTACAAAAGTCCCTTCACCAAATGTTCCTATCCATATTGCTCCGCCGGGGGATTCCCAGATAGTCAAAGGGGGTAGGATTTTTTCGGCAGAATTTCCGTTAACTTTGTTGTGTAAGGGTAGAAACCTTGGCGTATGTGGGTTAAAAATGAAAGCCCCATCACTCGTATCTATAATGAAAACATTACCTTCTCTATCTGCAAATATATGTCGGATTGCATCGGCCATAGCTATCCGGCCATCCATTGCATTTGGCCAGCAATAGACGGTTGGGCGGTCCTGTCCGGGTGCGATAAAACCAAACTGCTTATTTTCAGGATCAAAGAACCATATCCTATTCTTTTTGTCCTGGATTAGCGGGGAAAAGCTACTATGAAGTACATCGAAGCGCTGAACTTGACCTGTGGGAATATCGTATCTGAAAAGAAACTCTGCATACCAATTTTGATTTATCCTGGAGGTCCAAATACCTTGGTTTTGATCCACAACAAAATGGCAGGCATCCCGGACCAGGTTATTCAGACCAGCAGGTCCGGGGGTTAGGCGACCGGTCTCTCGGTCTATATATCCAAGCCGCCCTTCTTTTCCCTGCACCTTATATATCACCCATATATTTCCCGTTTTACGGTCCTCCCAAATATTCCTGCCCACAATAGTGGTTTGTCCCGGCAGGGAACATTGTTCCCAGGTATTGCTACCGGCCCGTAGGCGGAATAGCCCCTTTTCAATGGTAGAGGCCAGCC
>CAZGOT010000399.1:0-1535 GCA_964527495.1 uncultured Haliscomenobacter sp. | reverse complement strand
AATTCTTTTAATTTATCTCGTACCTCTTGTAAAGATTTTATAGGTCTTAAATCCTCCGTTTTTCGGCAGGTAACAACTTATACCAAAATCTGAAGCAACCCAGATCCGCTGATGTTTGTCTGCATGTAGGGCGAGCACCCTATTATCCGGCAAGCTTGTGGAATCACCAGGTTGATGGCGAAAAGTTTGGAAGGATTTTCCATTAAAGCGTTGTAGTCCGGATCCCATACCCACCCACCAGAACCCCAGGTGGTCCTGGGTCAATGCATCCACTGCGGATAAAAGTCCGGAGGAGCGGTTCAGGTGTTGGAAACCAAAGGGATTGGGCGCACAAGGAGACTGGGCTTTCGGCAATGCTGCAGAAAAGAGGAGGGAGATACACAACAGGGAGATACGGGTGTTGGCTGGCATTTTACGGCAATTGGGTTTAAGGTTGCCATAAAAATAAGTATTTGTTGGAAAGGGGGGGAGTGTAAAATTTCTTTTTCCGCCGTAGGCGGCAAAAGAAATTTTTGAATGAGGTTGTGTAAAAAGGCCGGAGTCCGTCATTTGGCGGCGTTAGCCGCAAAATGTTATTTTGAATGAACGACGCTTTGCCTCGTCTCGCAAAGCAAAATGAGGCAAAACGTCGTTCATTCAAAATTTTATTTCGCCGCCGCAGGCGGCGGAATATTTTTCACACAACCTCATTCAAAATAATTATTAACGGCGCAAGCCACCATGCCTACCTCCATACCGAAAGGGAAACCGCCTATACCGACGATGATTGCTCCTATGCCAGTAATGAAATTGCCATCAACTGGAATCCACCTGCGGTTTATCTCTTCAATGCCCTGCAGGCAATAAAAGAAAAATAGGGGTATTGCTGTTTGTAAGGAACTGAAACCTGCTGATTTTTTGCCTATGCTACAGCTTTTTTTCACCAATTTTATTCAAATGCGTTGATTTATACTATATTTACGATTACACTGTCCCCTACTGATGTAAAATGCCGACTCGTATCGCCATATTACTATCCTGTATGTCTTTTTTCTTTTCAGTAGCTCTGCTGAAAGCGCAGCCTTTCTGTATAACCAATCCTAATGGTTTTCAACATCTGGATTATTCCTCCGGATTATTGTCCCTACGGGTGAATGCGGTTACCCAGGACCAGCAGGGGTTCTGGTGGCTGGGGATGGAATCAGGTCTTCAACGCTTTAATGGAAAATCCTTTGAGACTTTTCGCCACCAGCCTGGTGATTCCACCAGTTTGCCCAAGGATGGGGTAATCGCGCTGCACGCAGACAAGCAAAACCAGATCTGGATCGCTTCCTTGGAAGGGGTTTACCGTTACGTGCCGGAAACCGGGAGCTTTAAGACTTATAGAATTAAGGGCAAAGAGCTACACCTTGGTTTCCCATCCCGCTTTCTGGAGGATTCGCAGGGAGACCTTTGGCTGGCCTCCTCCATTGAAAAGGGGCTGTTCCGCCTCCGTGCTGGTAGCGATACCTGGGAAAGATGTTACCTGCCCGCACAAACTACTAGTTTGGGTAGAA
>CAZGOT010000398.1:0-2668 GCA_964527495.1 uncultured Haliscomenobacter sp. | reverse complement strand
GGGAATTTATGCGAATGGATGCGGTCAGCCCCTCTTTGCATTACCGTATCCCCCCGCCCGGTATCGTACAGCGTGGTGATACGCTGCTAATGAACAGCATCTATCCAGGAATGACAATAAAATATACCCTCGATGGCTCAATGCCGCAATGGTATTCCCCGACTTATACCAAACCGATCCGGGGCAGGTTCCCGCTAGTCCGCGCCAAAGTATTTAATGTAAAAGGCCGTAGTGGCCTGGAAAGCCAAATCTTTACACCACAATGAACCAAACAACCACTGCTCCGGCCCGATTGCTGGCCCTGGATGCGCTTAGGGGCTTTACCATTATAGGCATGATTATCGTCAATGACCCGGGATCCTGGTCGCATGTCTATCCGCCATTGCTGCATGCAACATGGAACGGCCTTACGCCGACCGACTATATTTTCCCTTTTTTCTTGTTCATCGTAGGGGTGTCTATTGCGCTGGCCTATGGGCAGCGCCTGGATTCCGGTATAGAGAAACAAAGCCTGCTTAAAAAAATATTTTCCAGGACTTTTAAGATTTATTTCCTTGGCATATTTCTGTGGTTGTTTCCGGAATTTGATTTTTCCGCAATCCGTTGGGTCGGGGTGCTTCACCGGATTGCGCTGGTATTTCTGGCTTGCTCGTTGATTTACCTGTATGTCCGACACGCCTTATGGATTTGGATTGCGGCCATTGGGCTAGTGGGCTACTGGTTAGTGATGGCCTATCTCCCCGTTCCCGGGATTGGGGCACCTGACTTGAGCGTGCCAGAAAAAAACTGGGCGCATTACCTCGACCGTATTTTACTTCCTGGGGTAATGTGGCAGAAAACCTGGGACCCCGAAGGGATTTTAAGTACGATCCCCTCGATTTGTACAGGTATTTTTGGTATGATGGCCGGAAGGTCTTTATCAAACGATATGGAAATCCATAAAAAGCTGGTACGGCTGTTTGTAATGGGATTTGTTTTGCTTGCGGTAGGGGATATGTGGCAGTGGTTTTTTCCTTTCAACAAAAATATCTGGTCCAGTTCTTTCGCAGCTTTGCTGGCTGGGATGGCTACGTTGGCCTTGGCCACAATGGTCTATATAGTGGACGTGCAGGGTTGGAAAAAATGGGTTTTCCCTGGGCAGGTATTTGGTTCGAATGCGATTACGGCATATGTGCTGGCAGGAATTCTAACTATCGTATTCTATAACGACAAGCTTATTGATCAAGGGCTGAACGGCCGTTTTATGACGTTGGGTACCAGTTTGGGTTTGCCGGCAGAGCTATCCTCGCTGCTCTATGCCGTTTTTTATGTCGCGGTGATTTTTGTACCGGTCTATGTACTGTTCCGGAAAAAGATTTTTATCAAATTGTAGGGACAGCAGCGAACTAAAATCAGGGATAGGCAATAGGTCCTTTTTATGCCTTTAGCGCAAAAATGTTCATTACTAATATGGGCCGGGAAATATTTTTTCATGCCCCAGCATAAATATGCGATATATGTTTGAATACTACGAACGCATTCAGGAACAACTCAAACGCATCGTCGAGGGACAGGAAGAAAAGATCTGCCTGGCGGCGGAATGGTTTGCGGAGTGTATTGTCCGGGAGAGGATTATCCATACTTTTGGCACCGGGCATTCTCATATTATTGGTTTGGAGTTGTTTGTACGGGCGGGTGGCCTTGCGAATGTGAATGCCATGTTGGATAGTACCGTAATGACCTCGGAAGGAGCTCGCAGAAGCGCAGAGATCGAGCGTGTGCCTGGATTGGCAAAAATAATCTGGGATCAGCACAAGGTATTTCCCCATGACCTAATGGTAATTACCTCTAATTCCGGCCGAAATGCAATGCCCATAGAGATGGCAATGATCGCAAAAGCTAATGGACTAAAAGTGATCGCGATAACTTCCATGGTCCAGAGCGCCGCTTATCCTTCCCGACACCCTTCGGGTAAAAAGCTCTTTGAGTTGGCAGATCTTGTGCTCGACAACCGGGTACCCGATGGGGATGGCCTTCTGCGCATTAGCGGCTACCTTGCCGGACCTCCTTCCACTATATCTGGTGTTTTCCTTGTCAACCTGATCGCCTCTGAGGCGATGAAAATTGCGTCTGCTCAGGGCGCAGTCCTCCCTGTCTATTTCAGTCAAAACATTGACGGGCCTTCTAATGAGGATTTGTACCACCAATTTGAAGGCCGTATCAAACACCTTTGAGCAATTAGCCAAAGCAAAAACAAATGTGTGATAAGCAGCAGGCTGTCGCGAATGTCCTTTGTTCTTTGGGGGCAGAAGGTGACAGAATACTTTTCGGGAAGCCTCATTCAAAGTAATTGTTCGCAGTGCCAGCCGCCAAAGTGCTGCGATGAGGTTTTTGCATAACCGCAAAGGACATTTGAGGTTATGTAAAAAGGCTTTTGCCGCCTATGGCGGCGATTCAAAAAAATATTATCTGGCGGCGTCAGCCGCCAAAGGGCAGGCTCTACACAACCCAAACTCTTTTTCGCCGCTGAAGGCGGCGGAATGCTTGTTGCACAACCTCATTTACAGGAGAAAGCCCTTCTTCAAAAACGACTGCTTTTACAATTCAGCTTCAGGAAAAAATATTTTCGATTGGATAAGGAGAATATTTTTCACAAAAATTTATGCAGCAAATAAAAAATTATTCAACA
>CAZGOT010000397.1:0-2669 GCA_964527495.1 uncultured Haliscomenobacter sp. | reverse complement strand
AATAACATTTGGCGGCGTCAGCCGCCAAATGAAATGCCAGGGGCTTTTACACAACTCCATTCAAAATTTTCTTTCGCCGCTGTAGAGCGGCTCTTTTAAAAAGGCCAGGAGGGCCCCTCCAGTAGTTTTACCAAAAACTGCTGGAGAAAAACAGGGCGTGCTATGGCCGCAGCTACAATAATAAAAACCAGCCCGAATAAAGCTCCGGCAAAATGGGCGCCGTGGGCTATATGGTCTTTTTCAAACTGCCGGCTCATATATTGGGAATACCACAGATATCCAATGCCCAGCACAATCGCCGGCAAAGGCGGAAACAGGAACCACTGCCAGGGTTCCATCATTATATATACCATGACCAGGGCAGAGGTAGCTCCGGATGCGCCAAGCTCCCCATAGCCAGGGTTGGAACGGTAGCGCATATAGGAGGGTACACAAGCAAACAGAATAGCTAAAAGATAAAAGACGGCAAAAAGGACCGGGCCAGCCTGTAGCCCAAAAAGGAAGGTAAAAAACCGCTCCACTACTCCGCCAAAAGTATACAATACATATAGGTTAATCAGCAAATGCGCCAGGTTGCCGTGTACAAAACCGGCACTCAACAGGCGATAGTATTCCTGATACCGGGCGACCCGGTAGGGAATAAATAAGAGCTTTTCCTGAAATGCTGGTTTTTTGAACCCCTGCCAGGAAATAATAGCGGTCAGCATAACCAAAAACGTCGTGATATCCATGTTAAAGTATAATTTTCAGCCTTAGCTTGAGAAAGTTAGCAGAGGGGCTTTGAAAAATTAAGGGTTGTGATACGGTTCATTCCGCAGTATCGTCATTGCCCGGTAGAGCTGCTCCAGTAAGAAAAGCCGTACCATCTGATGCGAAAAAGTCATCTGGGAAAGCGAAAGTAACTCATCCGCCCGCTGATACACGGACTGCGAAAACCCAAAGGCCCCACCTATCTGAAAAATCAGCCGTTTGGCAGGGCGCTGAAGTTGAAACTCGAGGTAGGAAGCAAAGGCAACTGAAGAAAAGCCCTTGCCTTTTTCGTCCAACAAAATAAGGCGATCCTCCGCCTTGAGCCGTCGAAGAATCAATTCGCCCTCCAGCTCCCTGACCTGTTCGGGGGAAAATTTGCCCGCGTTTTTCACATCCGGAAGCTCCACCCATTCAAAAGGCAGATAGTGCTTTATCCGCCTATCGAACAACCCGAGGCCTTCTACGAGGTATTTATCCTGCGTTTTCCCTATGCTCCAGCACTCTACTTTCATATCAGTTCACTCGATCAGCGGTTTGCCGAGGAATACGGAAATCTCCGGGGCGAGCCTAACGCGGATACGCACGATGAGCGGCTCGACCGGCACGAGATTAGTCTTCCGGTGCAAGGAATAAGCAGTCTTTATGGTTGTAAACACCGAGAGCAACCCTGGGTTGCCTTTGACTTCCTTCAGGATTTGCTCCAATCGTTCCGGGGAAAAATCTGCATGCCAGCCCTGCAGTTCGGCCTCCAGCCCGGGGCTAAACCCCAGTGCAACGGAAAAGCTGTTCATTTTCAATTGGTAATGCTCCAGCTTGGGAAAAATCTGCAACCATTCCTCAATTATCTGGTTGCTCTTTTCCCGTGCCCCTTCGCCAATGCTTGCCGCCTGCGCCTTGATAGCTCCGGAAGCCTCCTGGAGTGCATGAAATATCTTTCCGGTAATGCTTCGGATTGGTTTTTTTTGCGTTTTCACGATCTACCTCATTTATACCGAATTTCCCCGCTAACGTTTCCTTTACCCTCCATCATACTAATCAGGTCGCTTTCCACTTTTACGGTTGACCCAGAGACTTTAGCTCCGGGAATCGTGGTTTTTTTGACCGCGCCAGGAAGTTTGTACGTTGTAACATACTTGGATTCGCTCATCATCATTTTCATCATTTCCATTTCTTCCCCTTCCAAATCTTCACTTTTGGGAGCTTCGGGATTCAGTCTGGTAATGGTATTTTTACCCAACCGGAAAGATGCGCCACCGGGGATGATATCTGTAGGTACCATACCCCCGGCACCATTTTCGGCAAGTAAGGTGTTTACGTGTTGATGAAAAAAATCAATATCACTGACATTCTGGAATTTAACGGTCATCAGCGTATAAAATTCATCATTTTTATCGCTGATTTTTATCCGCATGGAAACATTTTCCCAAAATTCCGGGCGACCGGTGCGGTTTCTGAGCTCTTCTGGCAGGCTTTTGAACAAAATAACCGAATCTTGTTCCAGATCGTTCAGGCTGGAAGCGGATTCTTCCTGGTTGATAGCTTCCTTGAGCATCCCTTTCATGAAATCGTCTGAAATGAAGCTACTTAAATCCATTTTCATGGAATAAGTCCCCGATCCATCCCTGTTGAGGCCCAGTTCTTCAAAAACGTTAAAACAGCCGCTGGTCAAAACACCGAGTACGGCAATCAGGGCAAAAGTGATTTTACGCATATATTAGCTTTATTAATAATATATTTTAAGTACTGTCAAACAAAATAATTGTGCAAAATAACGCTTTTTTAACTCCGAAATTGCCTTTTTCCCGAAAGATGCGCTTTGTCAATTACATCCTTCCGGAAAAGCTTGCAAAAAGCCCCCGGCTTTTCATTTGGCGGCTTGCGCCGCCAAATGTTATTTTAATCAGACGTCATTTTCATTG
>CAZGOT010000396.1:0-2672 GCA_964527495.1 uncultured Haliscomenobacter sp. | reverse complement strand
AAAGCGGAAGCTATGCAAGCAAAAGGAGTAATACGGTTCTTCCTCGTGGTGATGATCCTGGTCACGATGGTGCAGTTTTTGATGACGATACCCACAAGGAACGTAGAAAGAAAAGCGGATGCCTATGCGGAAGCCGCAAGCCGGAACGTGGAGTCTGGCAGGCGCAATACCGCATATAAAGAAGCCCGCACCAAATATCTGGATTCCATCTCCAGCAAGACCATCCTCTCCATACCTCTCCTTAAAAATTACACCTATCAGGAGCTCAAGGGCAGTCAGCTCGCCCTCGGCCTCGACCTGAAAGGGGGGATGAGTGTGGTACTTCAGGTGGACCTGAAGGAATTCATCCTGTCGCTATCCAACAACAGCAAGGACCCCACCTTTACTGCTGCCATCGAAAAAGCAGTGAAAGATCAGGCCACTACTGAAACGGATTTCATCACCCTGTTCGCAAATGCCTTCCGGGAAATCGGGAAAGGCCAGCCGATGGCTCCTCTATTTGCCCGGAATGAAGTGCTCCGCGAGGATATCTCCTTTGAATCCTCCGATGGGGAAGTCGTCCGCCTGCTCCGGCAAAAAGCGAACGAAACCGTCAACCGGACTTTTGAGCTGCTGAAGCAAAGGATAGACAAACTGGGCGTCACCCAACCTAACGTTTCGCTCGATGCAGCACGCGACCTTATCGTCGTTGAACTGCCTGGTATTGACAACCCGGAGCGCGCACGGACCTTCCTCCAGGCAGCGGCAAAATTGGAGTTCTGGGATGTTTACCGCCTCTCCGATCCGATTAACCCAAACAACCCGGCGGGAAATATTGTCCAGCAAGCTTTCATTGATGCCAATGACCTGCTGTCAAAAACTATCGGTAGCGGGGAAATCAAAAAGGATATTACCAAAATTGATACGGTCTATGCGACCGATAGCCTCGGCAATACCGATAGCTCCAAAATTGCACGTCTGGATACGGTGTACAGCCCCTTCAACGTCAATCAAGGCCCCTTATTCGATTTCTTCACCTTGAGTGGGGCCAACCCGACTTCAGGCAATTATGGCCTTGCAGTTATGGGTGTGGCAGACCGCAGCGCACGGAGCCGCATTGATACCCTGCTCGCCCGCCCGGAAGTCCGCAACCTGTTCCCGCGCGACCTCTCATTCCACTGGTCCAGAAACCCAGTCAGCGATCAGGCTTCAGGCAAACCTACCACCCTCTATCAGCTTTACGCGATTAAGCGCGACGGGGGCCGCCTGGAAGCCAGACTGACCGGAGACAATGTGACTCGTGCAAGCGCAGATCCGGATCCTGTCAGTGGCCAAACAGTCGTTGGCTTGAATATGAACAACGAAGGCGCACGTATCTGGAAGGAAATGACGACTAAAGCGGCCAATGATAAAAACCGCGAAATCGCTATCCTGCTCGATGGCGAAGTGGTCTCTGCCCCCACCGTGAACGAGCCTATCCCCAACGGAAATTCTCAAATCTCCGGCAACTTCACCCTGCAGGAAGCTAAAGACCTTGCCAGTATCCTCGAGGTGGGTAAATTGCCCGCAGAGACCCGTATTATCCAGGAATCCCTTGTAGGCCCCTCCCTGGGACAGGAAAATATTGACCGGTCCATTACCTCACTGATCCTTTCCTTCCTCACCGTCGCTGGCTTTATGATCTTGTATTATGCCAGTGCAGGGATTTTTGCCGTTCTGGCCCTCGTCCTCAACCTGTTCTTTATTATAGGTGCCTTGTCCTCCTTTGGTACGGTACTCACCCTCCCAGGTATCGCCGGTATCGTTTTGACGATTGGTATGGCCGTGGATGCCAACGTGATTATCTTCGAAAGGATACGGGAAGAGCTGCGGGCAGGCCAAAAACTGCTCACTGCAATATCTGAAGGATTCAAACATTCCTATTCTGCCATCATTGACGGTAACGTGACTACCCTGCTCACCGGGGTCGTTCTCGCTTATTTTGGATTAGGTCCTATCAAAGGGTTTGCTGTGGTCCTCATTATTGGGGTGCTCTGTTCCCTGTTTACCGCTGTCCTTGTGAGCCGTATGCTGATGGACTGGTGGCTGGACAAAGGTCGTGGGATTGCTTTTTCCAGGACCTTCTCTGAGAATGTCCTGGTCAAGGCCAATGTCAATTGGGTGGGCCTACGCAAATCTGCATATATCTTTTCGGGCACGCTGCTTCTCATCAGCCTTTTATCTATGGCTATCCGCGGCTTTGAGCTCGGGGTGGACTTCAAAGGCGGATATTCCTTTAATGTGACTTTTGATAAAAACATCAATATTTCGCCCGAAAAACTCCGTACGGCTCTGCGCGAGGCTTTCGAGGGCAATAACCCGGTGGTGAAGGCGGTAGATACTGAAAATACCTACAACGTCGTAACCAGTTACCTGATCAATGACCAGGCAGAAGATGCCCAGGACCGGGTTATCGAAAAGCTGTACGAGGGTGTTGTTGCTGCTACGGGCCAGAATCTCGATAAAGCAACCTTCCTGCAGTCTGATGCAACAGGTACGCATATTACCACCTCGAGCAAAGTGGGTCCAACTATCGCGGATGATATCTCCAGGAGTGCCCTTATTGCAGGTACTCTCGCACTCTTGATTATATTCGTGTATATTTTCGCACGGTTCAGCAAGGCAACTTTTGGACTTGGTGGTGTTGTCGCCCT
>CAZGOT010000395.1:0-2680 GCA_964527495.1 uncultured Haliscomenobacter sp. | reverse complement strand
GCGGCAAGCGAACAGGATCAAGTGGATGCCCTTCAGCAAAAGGGAGCATTACAGCAACGCCTGAATGACCAGGAACTTTTGCAGAACAAGAAAATACGCCTACTCGACGCGCGCACCGCCCACGAAAAAGAAACTGGCCGGTGGGCCTTGTTGAGCAGCCTGATTGGTTCCTCCGATGGTAAAGTTTTCCGGAAATTTGCTCAATCGCTTACGCTGGCACAGTTGGTACAAAAAGCAAATGCCCACCTGACAAGGCTGTCTGGGCGATATGTAATCCAAAAATCCCATCAGGATGATCTGGAGCTCGAAATTATGGATACGTTCCAGGCCGACAACTGCCGAAGCATGAAATCCCTTTCCGGAGGCGAACGCTTTTTGGTAAGCCTTGCCCTGGCACTTGGACTTGCAGACCTTGCAGGCGGTAAAGCGGTCATTCAATCCCTGTTTATTGACGAAGGTTTCGGCGCCTTGGATGAAAACACCCTCGAAACTGCCCTGGCTACCCTGGAAAACCTGCAGTCAGAAGGAAAAACGATAGGCATTATTTCCCATATCAAAGAAATGAAAGAACGCATCAACGTCCAGATCCAGGTCAAAAAGAAAAGCAATGGGTATAGCGAAATTGAAATGGTAGAAGGAGATCAACTTCTCGTCAGGTAATATAGGCTCAATATCGAAAATTTGGCTGCCGGATTAAAAAATTCCCCGTATTTTGCAGCAGGAACAGTCTTTCTGTCTAAAAATAATTCGAGCGAAATGCAAAAAAATTTAGCTTCCTTCTTCAAAGCCCAGGGAGAGAGCCTGGATCAGAAAAGTGTGGAATTCCTCATCAATGCCCTTGCCAAAAATAATCTTCCTGGTTTTGACTATATCGAATTCAAACAATCACTCGCTACGCTTGCCCAGATGGTAGATCTGGACGAAGCTACCCGCTACAAATCTGCCTTCGCCTCGGCAATGGCCCTCGGACTTAATCGCGAAAAACTGTTAGGTTCTGCCGAACACTATAAAAAAGTACTCTCCAATGAAAAAGTACAGTTCGATGCCGCCCTTCAAAAACAAATCGAACAGCGCGTCAATGCCAAAAAGTCAGAAGTGGAGAAACTGCGGAAACAAATTGACGACTATCAGTTAAAAATCAAAGAACTCGAACAGAAAATCCAGCAGACACACCTAACCATCAACCAGCAAGATGAAATGGTCCAGAATGCGATGGAAAAAATCGAAACTACCAAAAATGGATTCGAATCCACCCTGGCCAGTATTATGCAGGAAATAGACCACGATATTCAAAATATTATCAAACATCTATAATGGCCGAAATGAATTTTCAAGCAGAAGCAAAGCCCAGGACTTTTTGGAAAAGACCAGAAGGGATCGTTGGCGCTATCTTTCTTATCGCCATCCTCGCAGGTATGGGTATTCTTTTCGTTACCTACCTGCCAGTTTTGGTAGAACTCGCCAAAAACGTCCTATACCTCACGTTGATGATCGTTGCTGGTGCAGCTTTGCTGTACATGGTATTCGATCCGCGTATGCGCAACCTCGTGTGGTATAGCTACAAAAGTGTAATGCGCTGGTTAACAGGGCTTTTTGTGACCATAGATCCCATCGGTATCCTCAAAAATTATGTGGAAGACCTGAAGGATAATCTGGCGAAAATGCGCAAACAAATTGGGGTGCTACGTGGACAAATGCGCAAAATCCAGACCCTGATAGAGGATAATACCAAGGAAATAAACAACAATATGATGCTGGCCAAAGCTGCACGCGATGCCGATAAGGAACAGCAGATGTTGCTCGCATCCCGGAAAGCAGCCCGCCTGCAAGAAACGAATGAAAAATATTCCAACCTCTATCAGAAAATGGAAGTCCTTTACCGTATCCTTACCAAGATGCACAACAATAGCGAAGTGCTGTTGGAGGATACCGAGGACCAGGTAAAAGTTAAAGAACAGGAACGGAAGGCTATCAGGACTTCGCATTCTGCCATGCGCTCCGCCATGAGTGTTATCAGTGGCGACCCGGATAAGCGGGCGATGTTTGATATGGCCATGGAAGCTATTGCGGATGATGTGGCTAATAAAGTTGGGGAAATGGAACGCTTTATGGAAATGTCCTCGAATTTTATGGAATCTGTGGACCTCCAAAATGGTATGTTCGAGGAGCAAGGACTGAGAATGTTGGAAGAATGGGAGCAGAAAAGCACCCTTATGCTGCTGGAAGGCAGCCCCAAAAGCAGTAAATCTGATAATATCCTGGATCTGAATAGTCCAGCCCCCAAGCTGTCAGAAAAACAGGATAAAGGAGGCCAGGGCTCCAGCTATGATAATCTTTTTAACTAGCCTGTTAAGCTTCGTCATTTGTGCAGTGGGCAGCACGCCAAAAAGTTCTGCCCACGCACTCTATATCGGTATGGTCGAAATTCAGTTCCCGGAAACCGGCAAGGTAGCCAACTTGCGCGTGAAGGTGTTCCAGGATGATTTACAAAGTGCTGTGCGTGCCGCACTACCTGCCCGTTACCGCCCCCCCAAACCTAAAGAGGGGGAATGGATTGCACACAACCGGGATGCTGTGAGTACCTATTTCCGGCAAAAACTGGAATTTAGCTCCCGTAATGCTATCTTAAAATACAAAATAGTCGCTTTCTCCAGGGAAAACGATATATGTATCCTAGATT
>CAZGOT010000394.1:0-2692 GCA_964527495.1 uncultured Haliscomenobacter sp. | reverse complement strand
AGTACCGCAATATGAAAAAGGTGCTCGATACCTGTCCGCAGGTAGCCAATTTTGCTGAGGAGGCCATGCCCAGGGCAGGTATTACGCCCATCCGGTCGAGTATCCGGGGTGGCACTGATGGTTCCCGTCTGTCATTTATGGGTCTGCCCTGTCCGAACATCTTTGCCGGGGAGCACGCCTTTCACTCGCGGCAGGAGTGGGTCTCTGTACAGGATATGGAAAAAGCGGCACAGACCTTGGTGCATCTGGCGATGATATGGGCGGAGTAAAGGAAGAAAATTTTGAAGAGGCTGATAAAATTTTTTTAGACGCCGATTTTGTTGATTTTGCGAAGCAAAATCAACAAAATCGGCGTCTAAAAAACATTCTTTGGTGGCGCAAGCCACCAAAAGACTTTTCGGATAGCCTCTAATTATTTTGAATGGTGTTCGTTCAGAATACTTTTTACACAACCTCAATATATATACTTTGGCGGAGCCCAAACAACCTTTTATTTCCGGAACTCCTCCCTATAAAACAATTTTCGCGAATTGAAAATGGTTATATATAGTGTATTTAGCGCGCTGTTTTACACCTAAAATGCTAACTATGAACATTCAAATAAAGCAAAAAGGGAATCCGGTCCTTATTTGGGCTGTACTGGTACTCTTTGCGACAGCATGCAGCTCGCCTTCCAAAATCATTGAATCCGGGAATTACGATTATGCGATTGACCTGGCAGTGCGCCGCCTGGCCGGAAAAGCAGAAAAAAAAGAAATGCTGGTAGCCGCGCTGGAGGAGGCATTCGAGAAGGCGACCCAGCGGGATATGGACAGGGCTGCACAGCTTAAGGATAGTGGACGTCCGGAAGACTGGGAGCAGGTGTACGACATTTATCGCAGGGTAGAAAACCGGCAACAGAAAATCGAACCTTTGTTGCCCCTGGTGGACCGCTCGGGCAAAAAGGCGGTTTTTCGTTTTGTTCGTCTTGATGACCTGCAGAAAGAAGCCAGGGAAGCTGCCGCCACCTCTCTCTACGACGATGCGCTGCGCCTGATGGAGATTTCCCGAAGAGAGGGCGATAAAGAGTCCGCACGCCGGGCAATGGGGCAATTGGAGCGCATTGGCCAATACTACCGGAGTTACCGCGACCGCGATGCGCTTATGGCCGAGGCACGCGATCTTGGTACGACTTATATTTTCGTGAGAATGGAAAATCGCGCTCCGGTAATTCTGCCTGTGGGCCTGGAATCGGAAATCCTGCAACTGGGCTTTGGCAATCAGCGCGAAAGATGGCGGGTTTTCCATACTTTCCCGGAGGAAGGCCGTACCTATGATTATCAGGTGACTTATGAGCTGCTGGATGTGCAGGTGAGTCCGGAAATAGTGCGGGAACGCGAGTATGAGGAGAGCCGGGAGGTTCAGGATGGCTTTGTGTACGTACTCGATGAACGGGGCAATGTGAAGAAAGATACCGCCGGCAATGATATTAAAACCCCAAAGATGGTGGCGGTCAAGGCATTTATTTTGGAAAACTACCAGCAAAAGATAGCCCGTGTGTCTGGAAGACTTGTCTTTGCCGACTTGCGCAACCAAACTATCATGGAGAGCCAGGACCTTGGTGCGGAATCGGTTTTTGAAAATTACGCCTCCACCTTCCGGGGGGATCAGCGCGCCCTCAGCGAAGACTCCAGAAGGCGCATCGGTAACCGCCCGCAGCCTTTTCCATCGAGCGAGTATCTGGTTTACGAAGCAGCTAAAAGACTCAAGCCGCTGATTCGTGCCAAACTGGAGCAAACGCCGTTATTGGACAGACGATAAATGCGCTTTAAGTCCTGCAAATCCTGTTATATTTGCAGGAAACAGCATTTCGTTTTATGGAAAATAACCATCCGCAGCATTGCCCGCTTTGCAGGAGCGGTGCAGTTGCCCGCTATAAAGCAACGCAGGATTATTCTGTTTCCGGAGAAACCTTCTGGCTTTGGGATTGCCGGGATTGTGGACTGCGTTTTACGGTCCCCGCCCCGCCTCCCGACCGCATCGGCGCTTATTATCAAAGTGCGGGCTACATTTCCCACAGCGATACCCGAGAAGGGTTCATCAATAAAGTGTATCATATTGCGCGCGACTATATGCTGGGCCAAAAACGCAGGATGGTCGAAGCGGTAGCTTCCTCCCGTCGTTTGCTGGATATCGGATGCGGCACTGGCTATTTCCTGGGGCATTTAAAAGCCCACGGTTTTGAAACCGTTGGAGTCGAAGCCGACGAAAACGCCCGTGCCTATGCCCGTGAACGCTTTGGGCTCGAGGTACACCCGCCGGGTGTACTGGAGGATGGCCAGATAGGAGGACCTTTCAGTGTCATTACCCTTTGGCATGTACTGGAGCATATCCACGACCCCAATTTGTATCTGGATAGGGCAGCAGACCTTTTGCCCCAGGGGGGAATCTTGCTCATCGCTGTTCCCAATTGTACCGCCTTCGATGCCCAATGGTATGATACCTTTTGGGCTGGCTACGATGTGCCCCGCCACCTCTGGCATTTCCGTCCGGATACGCTGATCCGTCTGGTCAGTGCACATGGATTTGCCCTGGCAAGGCAAAAATCCCTGCCCCTGGATCCTTATTATGTGGCCCTGCTTAGCGAAAAATACAAAAGGAGCGGTGTTCTGGGGATGGTACGTGCCGCCGCCGTGGCTGTTTGGTCGAGCAT
>CAZGOT010000393.1:0-2727 GCA_964527495.1 uncultured Haliscomenobacter sp. | reverse complement strand
ACCATTGGCAGAACATTTTTGAAGCACTGCCGTTCTGCAAGAAAGCAAAAACGATGGATTGGAAAACAATTCTTGAAATTGCCAGGAAAGGGAACCTTACACCTGACAGGCGCGTAGAAAAGACCGAAGCGGAGTGGGCAGCGATTCTCAGACCAGAGGAATTCCGGATTACCCGTAAGCATGGTACGGAGCGTCCTTTCAGCGGGGAACTTTGCAGCAGTTATGAGCCAGGTCTATATAGTTGTGTCTGTTGCGGTACCGTCTTGTTTGATTCAACCGAAAAATTTGACAGTGGTACGGGCTGGCCTTCCTTTACCTTACCAGTAGCGGACAATGTAATCAAATATCTGGTGGATAATAGCTATGGCATGCAGCGGGTTGAAGTCCAGTGCAATGTCTGTGATGCACACCTCGGACACGTCTTTCCGGATGGCCCTCCCCCGTCTCGACTGCGGTACTGTATCAACTCTCTTTCCCTTAAAAAGGAAGCCTGACCAACACCATGGGCAGATTTTTTTCTTCGGATCGGATATTGCTTGCCAGTATGCACGGCAAGGAAACAGCCATTGCACCTGTATTAGAGAAAAGGTTGGGATGGCAAACAGCGGTAGTTGCGCATCTGGACACCGATCTTTTTGGCACATTCAGCGGAGAAATCGAACGCGAAGGCTCTGCATTGGAGGCTGCTCGGAAAAAAGCGATAGCTGCATCGAAGGCAACAGGTGCGACCATGGTGCTCGCCAGTGAAGGCAGCTTTGGTCCGCATCCCGCCCTACCCTTTGTCGCATCCGACCATGAGTTACTTGTACTCCTGGACACTGCCCACGACTTTGAAATCCAGGCCTCGGTACTTTCTGTTGCCACCAATTACGCACAAAAAACCGTTACCCACTGGTCAGATTTGGAGCAATTCGCCCTTGCAGTTGGATTTCCGGAACACCGGCTTATCCTGAAAAATCCGGAGGGGATGGTAAAAGGCATTGGAGAATGGGCGGATCTTTCCAAACATTTTGCGGATTTCAGCAGGGAAAAGGCAGGGGTATGGGTAGAAACCGATATGCGTGCCATGTATAACCCGATGCGCATGAAAGTTATCGGACAAGCCGCCGAAACACTGGCTGACAAATTGCTGTCCTATTGTCCAGATTGTACGGCCCCTGGCTTTGAAATCACTGAAGTGATCCCTGGCTTACCCTGTAGTTTATGCAGTATCCCTACCTCGATGGCCAAAGCACACCGCTGGATTTGCCACCGATGCGGTTTTGCGCAGGAAAAAAGCAGACCCGACGGATTACTACTGGCCGATCCTGCACATTGCGACTGGTGCAACCCCTGATTGCGCCACCAGTACAAAAAGCCGGGGTGCCCGGGAGGACCCTATTTCCGGCATGGTACATTAAAGGCACCAAACATCAAGTGCGTTCCTTCATTTGGTAGTTTAACCTTGCCTGGTCGGAGATACGCTGCTCCAGGATACGGATATAGCCCTGGCTGGCTTTATTGCCATATTTAGCGTATGCCTTTCGCGCCCATTCCAGCGCTGCGGGAAGGTTGCCGTTACGCTCCGCTGCCAATGCGAGGTTGTGTGCTGCCCGTCCTGCCGTTGCCTGATCCTTTTTTTCGGTCAGTGTACGCCATATAGCTGCGGCCTCTTCCCAATCTCCCGCTTTAACATAGCGATCGGCTTTTTCCATAGGCTCCTTTCCCGCATCTTTTGCGGTGGTATAATAAACTCTGGGGACAGCAGTCCAGACGGGCGCAATGCGTCTGCCATATTTATCGCCGATTTGGGTGGATAAAGTGCGGGTGATATTATAGGCATTCTCCAGGTTATTGGTAGCCGCTTGCTGTGTATCGCCAAAACCACGGTCTTCGTTCGCGTCGGAAATTACAGTTTCGTCGAGAACTACCTGGTTTTTCGGATCATACAGCCTCCAACCCACATGGACGCGGAGGTTACGGGTAGCCGTAAAGGTTGTTCGGACCGTCACGGTACTATCTTTTCCCTTAACCTGGCTTTGCCGGGAGGAAAAAATCGTATTCATGTCCGTATCATAAGACTCGATAGCCGCTACGGCTTGTGCATCATAGCGTCTGCAGATATCCTGGATTTCCTTCCAGTCGAGCGGTGGCATCATTTGGGCACCAGTCCTTGATCCAGTTAGCTCAAGTGCCGTTGACTTAACGGTGAAGCGCGGCGTTCTGGTCAGCGCAGCAATAAGGCCTTGCACAGCATTTTCCCGCCCCTGACGATCCTGGCCGATGCTTTCACCCGAAATCAGCCCCTCCAGAAAATTGGCAAACCCCTTTTCCGGCTTACTCCTGTCCACCACAGCGATCGTCTGAATATGATCGGGCAGGACGATTTCCGAAGGCTGCAACACCTCCAGCATAGTCTGACTAGTGCTGCAACCAGATAAAAAACTTACGACAAGCAGGAGAGTCAGGGAATTGCGTATGATCATCGCTCGAAATTTTGATAAAGAATATGGTTGCACTAAACTAAACAAAATAAAAAATACCCTGTTAGTGAAATATTCTTCTTTTAATATTCAGTTGATTTATTTTAATTGCGCGGTTCTATGAACTGAAAACTTCATGCTCATGACGATTAACGCAAATGGCCGCCAGCCCTCCGCAGTATTGGCAGGTATAGATGATATGTCGCTTTATGTCCCCCGTACCTACCTATCTATGGAAGCGCTCGCAGGTGCAAGAGGATATGAA
>CAZGOT010000392.1:0-2733 GCA_964527495.1 uncultured Haliscomenobacter sp. | reverse complement strand
GAAGGAAGCTGGATTAGGAAAATGGTATAGTCTGAATTTGTTGAAGATATAACGTTCCTGGACAGGAATAGTTGTATCGGGTGCAAAAATACACTTTTTTTTAATCGTGACTACTATATTTGCAAAAATTCTTGGTTGTCGGCGGTAATGCTGCCGAAAATTCCTCAAACCTTGCCAATATAGCTTAACGATATGCTACAGTTACAAGTCATTCGCAATGAGCAGGAGCGCGTCCTCGAAGGGTTAAAAAAGCGCAACTGGGATGAGAGCCAGTTGGGTATTGTAGACCGCGTCATTGATTTGGATACCCGGCGCAGGGCTTTGCAAACGGAAATGGACAAGTCACTTGCGGAGCAGAATCGCCTTTCGGGAGAAATTGGGGCCTTGTTTAAGCAAGGCAAAAAGGAAGAGGCGGAAGGATTGCGCGCCCAGGTGGCCGTGCTCAAGGAGGCTGTTGCCAACCAAAAAGCCGTACACGACCAAACTGTACTTGACATTCAGGACCTGCTCTACCTCATACCAAATATCCCCCACCCTTCTGTTCCGGAAGGGAGGAGTGCCCAGGATAATTTTGTGTATCAGGACTGGACGAAGCCTTTTCCCGTTTTGCAGGAAGGGGCAGCCTTACCCCACTGGGAATTAGCCACTAAATACAAGCTTTTTGACCTGGAACTGGGCGTTAAGCTTACGGGCAGCGGGTTTCCGGTTTTTCGGGGCAAGGGTGCCCGGCTGGAACGTGCGCTGATCAGCTTTTTTCTGGATGAGGCGGTGAAAGCTGGTTATGAAGAAATTATGCCGCCTCTGATGGTGAATGAAGATACCGCACGTGGGACGGGGCAGCTCCCTGATAAGGAAGCTCAGATGTATTTTGTGGAGCGCGATAACCTCTACCTGATCCCCACTGCAGAAGTTCCTGTGACGAATATTCTTCGGGATATCATCTTAAATGCGGAGGATTTGCCTGTGAAAATGGCTGCCTACACGCCTTGTTTCCGTCGGGAAGCTGGTTCTTACGGAGCCGATGTGCGAGGCCTCAACCGCGTTCACCAGTTCGATAAAGTGGAAATCGTACAGGTTGCCCACCCTTCCCGGTCTTATGAAGTGCTGCAGCAAATGCTGGAACATGTGGGCGGGCTGCTGGAGCGCCTGGAACTTCCCTACCGCATTTTGTTGTTATGCGGAGGGGATATGGGTTTTACTTCCGCCAAAACGTATGATTTTGAGGTTTATTCTGCCGCACAGCAGCGATGGCTGGAAGTTAGCTCGGTATCCAATTTTGAAAATTATCAGAGCAACCGCATGAAACTGCGCTACCGGGAGGGTAAAGAAGTTCAACTAGCCCATACGCTGAACGGAAGCGCGCTTGCCCTCGCACGCATCGTCGCAGCCTTGCTGGAAAACAACCAAACACCGGATGGAATTGTTATTCCAAAGGTATTGAGGCCGTACACGGGTTTCGATAAAATCTGATTTATGCCGATTCCAAACTAAAGGATAAACCACTATGATAGCGTATTATGGTTACATGGCCCTTGCAGGAGTGCTATCCCTGATCGGCCTGGTCATCAGCCAAACCTTGAAGTCAAAGTTCAATCGCTACAGCGCGATGCCTACGAGTACCGGAATGAGCGGTAGCGAAGTGGCGAGGGAAATGTTGCGCCACTATGGACTGCAACAGGTGCAAGTAGTCGAGACCCACGGGATTCTCTCCGACCATTACAACCCTCTTACCAAGACTGTTGCGCTCAGCGAAGCGGTGTATCACAACCGCAGTGTGGCTGCGGCTGCTGTGGCGGCACATGAATGCGGTCATGCCGTTCAGCACGCACAGGCCTACAGGATGTTGCAATTGCGCTCCAAACTGGTGCCTATTGTGAATGTTTCGGCAATGGCCCAGCAGTGGCTGCTGGCTATTGCTTTCCTGATGCTCAACTCCGTGCCGCAAATTATGCTGATTACGATTATCGCTTTTGCGGTTACTACCCTGTTCAGCTTTATTACCCTGCCGGTAGAATTTGATGCCAGCCGCCGTGCGCTTGCCTGGTTGGATAAGAGTGGCGTCACCCGGGGTGCGGAGCATGAAGGTGCCAAAGATGCTTTGCACTGGGCTGCGTTGACGTATGTGTCGGCGGCCTTGTCGTCGCTCGTAATGCTGCTGTTTCTCATACTGCGCTATATCAGCGCAAACGATAGATAAGGAAAAAACCCGAACCTATGCTACAGGAAGAAATTAATATGTATCTGGAAGATGCAAAGGAGCACATGGACCGTGCTATCACCCACCTCGAAAACGAGTTGATGAAGATTTCTACCGGAAAAGCTTCCCCACTTATCGTGAGTGGCTTACTGGTGTCGTATTATGGGAGCATGACGCCTATGGGCCAGGTCGCGAATATCTCCGCTTCCGATGCCCGTACCCTGGTCATACAACCGTGGGAAAAATCCATGCTTAGCCAGATAGAAAAGTCTATTTTCGAAGCCAATCTTGGTGTTACACCGATGAACGATGGCGAAGTAGTCCGCCTTTCTTTCCCTCCGTTGACGGAAGAACGCCGGCGCGACCTGGTCAAAAGGTCAAAACACCTGGGGGAGGAGGCTAAAGTGAGTATCCGAAACTCCCGCCGCGATGCTATCGAACAATTTAAAAAGGCTGTCAAAGATGGCTTATCGGAGGATCTTGGCAAGCGGAAAGAAGAGGAAGTTCAGGAAATGACCAACAAGTATTCCAGCAAA
>CAZGOT010000391.1:2401-2736 GCA_964527495.1 uncultured Haliscomenobacter sp. | reverse complement strand
GGCTTCATAGACCACCCCTTTGTCGTACTTAATGTCGAAGAGTTTTCCGAAAAGCAATTTAGCCTCTGCTTTTTTGGCACTATTGAGTGCGGCAAGGCCGGTGATATACACCTGGTTCAGGTAATCTGCTTCCACATCGAGGGTACTGGTTTCACCGTTTTTCTTCAGCAAATCGTGAGCGGTCAGTACGTCGTTAAAGCATTCAAAGGCCTGTGGATATTTAGTTTCCTCGTATGCGAAGATGCCGAGGTTGCTCAGGTTGTTCTGACAGAGTTGCATACCTTTCAGCGCATCTTTTTTCTCGAAGGCCTTAACAGCCATCTCGAAAGCTTTTC
>CAZGOT010000391.1:0-2391 GCA_964527495.1 uncultured Haliscomenobacter sp. | reverse complement strand
TTTTCCGAAAGCGGTGAAGGCCTCAGCAGAAGGATTATCTGCTTTGGGCAGATCATCGATAGAACCGAAACCCAGTTGGCGGACCTGGATAATCTGGGAGGCGATCTCGTTATAAATTTCGCCCTTCAGTTGCCATGCAGCACCGGCTGACTGTCCGGTAGAGGTTGCCATAACCCTGTCAATAGCATCTTTTGCCTCGATGAGTTTAGGCTTGTTGTTCGCCGGATCGAGGGTAAACGCAGCAAGAGCCCTTTTGGCAGTGCCCAAATCTTTCTTGATATCTTCCTGGGCATTCAGACCTGTTGCCAGGACAAGAAAGGACAGCACGAGAAACAAGAATTTTTTCATAATGCTTGAAGTTTTTTGAATGTAGTCTCAAATCAGTTAAAAGGGCACTTTATGCCCCAAACAGTTGTATGAATAATTACGTGAGCCAAAAAAAAATGCCTATTCCTGGGATTCTTCCACCTCTTCGACCTCTTCAGCATCATATACCACAGTAACATCTGCTATATCATCTTCTTCATCCAGGCGGATTACGCGCACTCCCTGCGTGGCCCTTCCCAAGACTGGTAATTCGGCAACGGAGACCCGTATGACGATGCCATTTTTGCTGGTAATCATCAGGTCATCCGCATTGCGCACCATTTTAATAGCGACGAGCGCGCCGGTTTTATCTGTTACCTGTAAGGTTTTGACCCCTTTGGCCCCCCTGTTGGTCAGGCGATAGTCTTCGATTTCCGATCTTTTTCCGTTGCCTTTTTCTGAGATAACGAGAATTGAAGATTCCTTGTCTCCTGGTTCCAGGCAAACCATTCCCACCACGGCATCGCTTTCGTCTGCCAGTGTCATGCCGATAACCCCGGCAGCGGCGCGGCCCATTGGGCGGACATTCTTTTCGGGAAAGCGCACGGCAAATCCACGTTTGCTTGCCAGAAAAATCTCATGTTCCCCTGCTGTAAGACGAGCTTCGAGAAGCTGGTCTCCCTCATTGATAGTGATGGCGTTAATCCCCCCTGTTCTGGGTCGGGAGAATGCCTCCACCGCCGTTTTTTTGATTATACCCTGACGGGTCGCGAAGACGATGTAGTGGTTGTGGATAAACTCCGGATCGTTCAGATCTGGCACGATGATATAGGCCTTCACCTTGTCTTCCCTGCCGATTGCCAGAATATTCTGGATTGCCCTGCCGCTGGCGGTTTTGGCTGCTTCCGGGATTTCAAAAGTCCGCAACCAGTAGCACCGCCCCATTTCGGTAAAAAACAGCAGGTAGTGGTGCGTATTGGCAACAAAAATATGCTCGATGAAGTCGGCGTCGCGGGTTTTACTTCCCCTTGCGCCCTTTCCGCCCCTGCCCTGGGTACGGTATTCCGAAACCGGAGTGCGCTTCATATATCCCAGATGAGAAATCGTAATGACGACCTCCTCCTCCTTGATGAGGTCTTCCAGGTTGATTTCGCCTTCTGCCGCTACGATTTCCGTTCGGCGTTCATCGCCATAGAGGGCCCTTACCTCTGCCAGTTCGTCCCTCGCAATCCCCCGCTGCATCTCCGGGGAATCCAGTATAGATTTGTAATAGTTAATTTTTTCCTGGATTTCTCTGTATTCCTCGCGGACTTTATCCCGTTCCAGGCCGGTAAGGCGCTGGAGGCGCATATCGAGGATGGCTTTGGATTGGATTTCTGAGAGCCCGAAATTTTCCATCAGGCCATTTTTTGCTTCTTCTACGGTTGCGGAAGCCCGGATAAGGGCAATAACCGCATCGAGGTGGTCCAGTGCAATCAGGAGTCCCTCCAGGATATGGGCACGCTCCTCAGCCTTGCGGAGGTCATAGCGCGTCCGGCGCACGATGACTTCGAGGCGGAAGGAGATGAACTCGGTAATGAGGTCTTTTACGTTGAGCAACATGGGCCTACCGCCTACCAGGGCGACATTATTGATGCCATAGGAAGTTTGCAGCGGCGTGAATTTATACAACTGGCTCAATACCACCTTAGCCAGTGCATCTTTGCGCACTTCGACCACGATGCGCATCCCCTGGCGGTCGGATTCATCGCGCACATCGCTGGCGCCCTCCAGCTTGCGTTCGTTGATAAGTTCACCGATACGGGCAACGAGCGCAGATTTATTGACCTGATAGGGAATTTCCGTAATGATAATTTGCTCCCGGCCTGTTTTGGTCGTCTCCACCTCTGCTTTTCCGCGCACAACCAGCCTTCCGCGGCCGGTTTCGTGGGCCTCCTGGATACCCTGTACCCCATAGATAATCCCACCGGTAGGAAAATCCGGGCCTTTGATATACTGCCCGATTTCGGCAATGGAGATTTCTGGTCGCTCGATAGTTGCCATGACGGCATCTACCACTTCACGCAGGTTATGCGGCATCATGTT
>CAZGOT010000390.1:0-2740 GCA_964527495.1 uncultured Haliscomenobacter sp. | reverse complement strand
TTTTGCCTCATTTTGCAAAGCAAAATGAGGCAAAACGTCGTTCATTCAAAATTTTATTTCGCCGCCGAAGGCGGCGGAATACTTTTAAGGCAGCCTATTTGAAACCTTATTCCGCAACTTTCGCCATTTCTGCCCGAAGTTGGGCATAGGCAACCTCCGACAAAGGCATTAGTGGTATGCGTACTTCCCGGGAACATAGGCCATGGATTTCCATGGCAGCTTTGATGCCAGCGGGATTTCCCTCTGCATAAAGCCAGGGGTGGACATCCAGCATTGCATTATTCAACCGGGCGGCAGTTGGGAAATCTCCTTGCCTTGCACTGCGCACCATTTCCGAGAAATGACGTGGATAGACATTTGCGATTACAGAAATAGCGCCATCTCCACCGCAGGCAATCATGGGCAGGGTGAGCACATCGTCGCCAGAAAGGACGAGGAAATGTTCCGGTCGGTTTTTGAGCAATTGCATTGCCTGGACAAGGTCACCTGATGCTTCTTTTACTCCGATAAACTTTTCACTTTCCGCCGCAAGTCTTAGGATGGTTTCCGGTTTGACATTGCTACCGGTGCGCCCGGGCACATTATAGAGAAGAATTGGTACAGGAGAAGCTTCTGCCAGTTCCAGGTAGTGTCTAAAAATCCCTTCCTGCGGTGGTTTACTATATGCCGGACTACTCGACATAATAGCAGCAAACCCTTCCAGATTGTAGTGCCGGATTTTTTCTGCGAGCATTTCCGTAAAATTCCCCCCAAACATTCCGGCGACCACAGGCTTTCGGCCATTAACTATGCGCAGGGTAAAATCGAATACTTCTCTGCATTCCTTACTATTGAGCGTAATCGCCTCGCCAGTAGTACCCAGGGAGACGAAATAATCGACCCCTCCTGCAATCACATATTCGATAATCCGCTCCAGTGCGTCAAAATCTACTGATTTCTGGCGGAATGGCGTAACCAGTGCGACACCGGTACCAGCGAGCTCATGCTTGCGCATATTGGGTATTGGTCTTTTTCAACAAAGCCTCCATATCGCGGATAAATTCCGGAACCGAGGCATGTACATGGTCAATCATCAGGTCGTAGATGCGAAACTCCTCCAGAAAGGGTCCCACTTTCAGTTGGGCGTTTGCCTGGGCAGCGATGAAGTCGAGAGAATTTTTAGCCCTGGCACTGAGGTGGATAAGCAAATCGAACGGTTCCTCCAAAAATTGGACAACCGCCCGACCATGGGGTCGGAGCGCCCAATCCAGCATTTTCAGACTAAAAGACGGGAATGGCAGGCTGCCGTCCTCTTGTTGGCTGTCAATAGCCCCCAGAAGAGTAACCTTTTTGCCCTTTCTGCGCAATTGGTCAGCGTATTCCATAACATGCTCCTGGACGGCAGGATCGGTAGCATCAAATAAGATACCGATAGTTTTTGCCTTATCGAGGTTCATGGGCTTTTTGCCACCGGATTTTTGACCGGCCAGCAAGGCGAGGAGATAGCGGCGGTTATAGTACTGCTTGATATTTTTAAGTAATCCCATAGTGGTTATTTTCAGGCCTCGCCTTTTTTCTTGACGACATCGTACTCTCCCATGCGGGCATATTTTTCGATGCGGGCTGTTATCCGGACATCGGGATCCATTCCCATCAGTTCGGACAAGGACTGCTTGATTTGCAGCTTGAGCGTCTGAGCCATTGCTTCAGGTGCCGCATGTGCCCCACCGATTGGTTCCTTGACAATCCCGTCAATAAGGCCGTTGGCAAACATATCGTCGGCGGTCAGCTTGAGCGCTTCGGCAGCTTGTTCTTTAAAATCCCAGCTTCTCCAGAGGATAGAGGAGCAGGATTCCGGAGAAATAACCGAATACCAGGTATTTTCCAGCATAAAGACGCGGTCGCCGAGGCCGATTCCAAGCGCCCCGCCGGAGGCACCTTCGCCGATGATAAAACAGATAATTGGCACGCGAAGTTGAGCCATTTCGAAGAGGTTGCGTGCTATTGCTTCCGCCTGGCCGCGTTCTTCTGCTTCGAGCCCCGGATAGGCCCCAGGTGTATCAATCATGGTGATTACCGGAATGCCAAACCGTTCTGCCAGTTTCATCAGGCGGAGTGCTTTGCGATAACCTTCGGGGTTGGCCATACCGAAATTGCGGTACTGCCGCATTTTCGTATTGATCCCCTTTTGATGGCCGATGACCATAACCGTCTGCTCGTCGAGAGAAGCCAGACCCCCAACGATTGCCTTATCGTCGCGTACGGAACGGTCACCGTGCAGTTCTATGAACTTACTGCACATCTGGTTGATATAGAACAACGTGTAGGGCCTCTCCGGGTGCCTGGAAACCTGTACCTTTTGCCAGCCTGTCAGGTTGCCATAGATCTCCCTGCTCTTGACATCAATCTTATGCTCGAGCGTCTGGATCATCTCCGTGACGTCAATCTCCCCATCGGTACCAATTTCCCTGAGCTTTTCCAGCTGCTCGTAAAGGGTCTCCAGTGGTTTTTCGAAATCCAGGAACACCATAATCGTTCAATTTTTAGGATGTATTTCGACCGGGGGCGTAAATTTACGAATAAAGTCCTGCTTACACTTCCAGATGCACTTTTTTTCCATTTTTTTCAAAAAAGACTTGCAAGAGCTTCCTTTTACACTTATATTTGCACACGCTAAAGGAGAAACACCTAAAAGCAAAGCTGGTTCGGTAGTTCAGCTGGTTAGAATACCTGCCTGTCACGCAGGGGGTCGCGGGTTCGA
>CAZGOT010000389.1:0-2761 GCA_964527495.1 uncultured Haliscomenobacter sp. | reverse complement strand
AGGGAGAAGATGTTTATGGAAAATTGAAATTCGAGTCAGGCGCCCATAGGGTGCAGCGGGTACCCAAGACCGAATCACAGGGACGGGTCCATACCTCCGCAGCTACCATTGTCGTGATGCCTAAACTGGAAATGGAAGATGTAGAAATCCGCAAAGAAGACCTGAAGGTAGATACTTTCCGCTCGAGCGGCGCTGGCGGGCAGCACGTCAACAAAACAGAATCCGGTGTGCGCTTCACCCACCTCCCTACCGGAATAGTTTCTGAAAGTACTGATGGCCGCTCCCAGATTCAAAACCGCGAAATCGCCCTTCAGCGGCTATACCAAAAAATTTATACAGCCCGCAAACGGCAGGTGGATTCCGAACAGGCGGCAAAGCGAAAATCCCTGGTGGGTAGCGGCGACCGCTCCGACAAAATCCGCACCTACAACTTTCCGCAAAACCGCGTCACCGACCACCGTATCAACCTGACCCTTTATTCCCTGGACCGCATCCTGGAGGGGGAAATCGGAGATATCATCGAATCACTGCGCATTGCAGAAAACGCAGAGCGCCTGAAAGGAGAAGAGGTTGCCGGATAGTGCGCTCCCCTCTCTCAAAGAAATATCCTGCCAAATAACTAAAAATTGTATTCCATGGCCAAAATCAGTTCGGTGTGCGCCATTTGCCTAATGCTGTTTTTGTCAACTCCCGCTGTGGCCCAGATGGTGGCCCAGGAAATTGCATTTGTCCATGTTGATGTCCTACCCATGGACAGCAGAAAAGTCCTGCGCGACCAAACGGTTTTGGTAAGAGGTTCCATCATTTATCAAATAGGCTCCTCCGGAAAAGTCAAGCCCAGCAAAGACGCCTATATTATTGAAGGTAAAGGCAAGTTCCTCATGCCGGGTATTTCGGAAATGCACGCCCATATCCCCGTGCCCAAAGAGGGCGACGAGTCCCTGCTCGAGGAAACCCTGCTACTCTACCTCTGCAATGGCATTACGGTAGTTCGGGGTATGCTGGGCGATCCTTTTCACCTCATCCTGCAGGACAGGGCCTCTACAGGAAAAATCCTAAGCCCCAGGATTTATACGGCTAGCCCTTCTCTAAACGGCAACTCGGTTAAAACCCCCGAAGAGGCACGCCAAAAGGTAATGCAATATGCTGCTGACCGCTACGACTTTCTCAAAATCCACCCTGGGATTTCCCTACCCGTCATGGAAGCCCTGGTGCAACAGGCCAGGATATCTAAAATTCCGTTCGCAGGCCATGTCCCCGTTCAAGTCGGTATCAAAAGGGCGCTTTCCCTGGGATACCAGGCTATTGACCATCTCGATGGGTATATGGAAGGGCTTTTGTCAGATACTTCCGGACTGCGCCTGGAAGACAACAACTGGTTTGGATACCCTTTCACCACCCTGGCTGACGAACGGAAAATCAAAGCACTGGTAAAGGAAACGGTAAAAGCTGGTACCTGGATCGTACCTACCCAAAGCCTCCTGGTCAACTGGTATGCGCCGATAAGCGGTGTGGAACTCACAAACCGCCCGGAAATGCAGTATATCCCCCCGGCAACCCGCTTCCAATGGCAGCGCTTTAAACAGCAAATTGTGGGTGACCCGCGCTATAATCCGGATACGGCACGCCGCTTTATCGCCCTTCGCAACCAACTCCTCCGGGAAATGGACAGACAGAAAGTACCCCTCCTGCTCGGATCAGATGCTCCGCAAGTCGGCAATGTACCCGGATTTTCTATCCATGCCGAAATGGAAGCACTCCGCGCTGCCGGAATCTCCAATTATGCCATACTCCGGAGCGGAACGGTGAACCCTGCCAGGTTTTTTGGCGCAGAGGGCGCCTTTGGCATTATTAAAAGAGGGGCATCGGCAGATTTACTCCTCCTGGATGGCAATCCTTTGGAAGATATTACCCAAATGCGGCGCATAGCAGGGGTTATGAGCCTGGGCCGCTGGATGTCCGCCGACTGGATTAATGCAAGACTTGCGGCTATTGCAGCTAAAAATGCGGGAAATTAAGCTCCCTAACCGCGAGGCTCAGGAAAGGGGACCTACAATGAGCCGTCCATGGTATTCCTTTGCACCAATCTTTTCCTGCATCTCCTGCAGATTGGCCTGGGTGATTTTTCCTGCAGCAATAACTGTCACCTCGTCGCCGCCTGCGTCTATCATGTTCCTTAGCACCTCCGCTCCCTGATCCGCTGTGGGAGCACCCCCGGAACTCAGTACGTAATCCGCTGCTTTTGCAGCACGCAGGGCCGTTACCGCTGCCACAGGATCTGGTGTAAGATCAATTGCCTTGTGGATGACGACCTTCATTGGACGGGCAAAGGCGGCAAGTTCTGCAATCACCGGCAGGTCAAGCTGTCGGTCGGCACGCAAAACCCCAAATACCACCCCCGGGACACCTATACTCTTACAAAACGCGATTTCCTGGCGCATTACCTCCAGTTCTTCCGGAGAATATACAAAATCTCCCCCCCGCGGCCGGATCATAACGTGGACCGGAATACGGAGCGAGGAGAGCGCAAAGCGGATAAAATCAGGATCAGGAGTGAGTCCATCCAGGTCCAGACGGGCACAAAGCTCTATACGCCCTGCACCCTGAGACTGCGCTCTTAATGCCTGTGTCTCATCATCAACACAAGCTTCAAGTAAATAATCCATAAGCATATATTAAAAATCAAATCCCAGGGCAACATGCAGGCGCGGTTTCTGGATAACACGCGTTTCGATACCCCAGCCATAATCCAGACGCACAA
>CAZGOT010000388.1:0-2791 GCA_964527495.1 uncultured Haliscomenobacter sp. | reverse complement strand
ATTTTCTTTCGCCGCCGAAGGCGGCGGAATACTTTTTACACAACCCCATGTATAAAAAGACAATGCCAGGTAAAAAATTATTTACTTTTCGCTACAAACCTTAGAATATGGGAATGATTAATGACCTGAAAAAATTGTTGTTCGGTGCCACGGCAGTGGGCAAATCGGCAACAGAAAAAATAGTGGAAGAAGGTAAGGCCAAAGGGTCTGAACTGTTGGAACAATCGGGAACGGCCCTGCATCAAGCGAAAGAAAAA
Organism: uncultured Haliscomenobacter sp.; assembly: GCA_964527495.1. Lineage (GTDB taxonomy): Bacteria > Bacteroidota > Bacteroidia > Chitinophagales > Saprospiraceae > JADJPL01. Next base: position 2,534 of record CAZGOT010000388.1, on the reverse strand, counting down.
ACTGCTGAAATGCTGGATACCACGCTTGAGAAGGCAAAAGATATTAGCGAAAATATTGCGGAGAAGACGGGTGCGTTCCTTCACCATGCCGCTGAAAAAGCAGAAGAACTTTTTGAAATGTCCCCTCAGGAAAAAGCTACGGCAGCATCCACACCCCCTGAAGTGGAAACGCCTGTGGCCCCACCTGTGCACCAGGCCACTTCCGCTGCCCAACAACCGCTCGATTTCAGTAGCCTCGACCATCCCGGCGAACAAGACCAACAGCCGGTGGAGAAGTCCCCGGTGGAAAAAATTGGCGAAAAAGTCATCGGTTCGGCTCTGGAAGCCGGTGCGAAAGCAGAAAAAGTGGCAGAGGAAATCGGCCATAAAGTACTGGATGCAGGGGAAATCGCTATGGGAAAGTTCAAGGAAGCAGCGGAGCAGGTAGGCGGCCAGGTGCTGGAAAAAGGTGGCGAAATCCTGGAAAGGGCAAAGGAATTTGGCGAACATTTGCTTCATAAAGCAGAGGAAATGTCGCGCAAGGCCGAGAAAGAAGCTGCTGCCGAAGGGCCTGGCAAACTGGATGAACTAATCCGAAAGGCGAAGGAAATGGGGGATAAAATCGAAGAAAAGGCAAAGGATAAAGACCGCCATTTCACCGATATCATCCAGGAAAACAAAACCAGTACGCTGGATAAAAAGGACGATTTTTTTGCAAAAGCAAAAAAATTTGCCGACGGTGACTATAATTCCGTGCGCTCTACACCCGAAATTGGAAAAGATCCCAATTTTCAACCGGGACAAAAAAGTGGGAAAACCCATGGCTTTGAGGACCGGGATGCTGATGGGGAAGATCTGATTGACGATGCCATCGTAGAGAACCCCTGATGCCAGGTCAATTCCCACCGTACAATATGAAAAATACCACTGATCCGGTCTCCGGTTGGATATGCCTCCGCTCAGAACCCGGCCCCGACCTGAAGCTCTTCCGTACCCGCTTTGACGAAATGCGCAATCCGCGCAATGGAGCAACGGAGCGCATGATTGTGCTCTGTTCTACGGATTCCGTCAATGTCGTTGCGTCCACGGCAGAAGGGAAGCTTTTGTTTGTACAACAGTATCGCTTCGGGATTGGCCTGGAAACGACAGAGCTCCCAGGCGGTATCGTGGATCCTGGTGAAGATGCACTGGAAGGGGCAAAGCGGGAACTGCGGGAAGAAACCGGCTTTACCGCCTCCCGTTGGCACTACCTGGGGAAAGTCGCTTCTAATCCTGTTTTCATGGATAGTTACATCCACCACTACCTGGCCGAGGAGGCAGTCCGCACCCATCCAGTGCAACCCGATGCGGGTGAAAGTATCGAAATCCTGGAAATACCCCTTGAGGAAGCCCGTCAGATGCTGCTCAGTGGCGCTTTCCAGCACCCACATACGGTTAGCGGTCTGTTGAATTTTTTTGTCTGGAAGGGTGGGCCCGTGTTGTAGCGCATAGAAAGATATGCAATTTTGACACCCCGCGCCTAAAGCGTTAGCCTAATCCAGGGGTTCGTCGGGGGATGCTGCGGTAAATAGACGATTGCTCCGGAAAACGGTGCCTTTGAACAACGCAACTTTCCTTCCTGCTTCATCCGTTACCTGTACCTGATAAACCCCGGTACTGTTCCCCAGATGGATTTCTTCCGCTTCTGCACGTAGGCATTGCCCAACTCTTACAGGCTGCAGATGGTTGATGGCCGTTTCTATGGAAACTGCCTGCCTGCCATGGCTATTGGAAGCAAAGGCCAGCGCGCTGTCGGCAAAGGAATAGGCGATACCTCCGTGGAGGATGCCAAAGCCGTTGAGCATTTCATCGCGGACCTGCATCTGCAGGAGCGCGTAGCCGGGCGCAAGGCGTAATGCCTCAATGCCCAGCCACTTGCTGAAGGCATCATTGGCATACATTTCTTCGAAAACGGCTTTTGCCAGTTGTTCTCCGCTCATTTTATTCTTGGATCATATATAAACAAACATGAAGAAACAGAAAATATTGTATTGGGGAACCGTTACCGGGGCCCTGCTGATGTGTTTTGCTTGTGGAAAGCCTGCAGGGCAGAAAGAAGCGGTTGATGCCGGGAGCATATTCATCGGCACCTACACCAGAAAGGAAGGCCATGTGGACGGTAAAGGTCGCGGGGTGTACATGGCCCGGCGTATCGGAGCGGACAGCCTGGGTGAGATAGCGCTTGTAGGCGAAGGGTTGGTGAACCCTTCCTTCATCACGTTAAGCGCGGATGGGAAGTTTCTCTATGCGGTAGAAGAAACAGGGGCGGAGGTGGATACCAGCGGCCATTTGCAGGCCTTTGCTGTTGAAAATGGCCGTTTGCGACCGATCAACCGGCAAGCGGTAAAGGGTTTTGCTCCTTGTTATGTAGAGGTAGACCCCTCCCGCCGTTTTGTCCTGACGGCCAATTATGCCGGTGGGGTGACCTTTTTTCCTATTGCCTCCGACGGGGCACTGCTCCCTGCGAGCAATGTCCAGCGTCCGCAGGGTTCTGGACCTACGGAACGGCAGTTAGC
>CAZGOT010000387.1:0-2802 GCA_964527495.1 uncultured Haliscomenobacter sp. | reverse complement strand
CCCAGACGCGCACTTTTTTCCTGATCATCAAAGGAGCTGCGAAGGATAAAGTAAGCTAAATATATCAATAGCGCTATTACGGTCATATTTTGCTTTACATCCCAGCTCCAGTAAGCCCCCCAGGTATTTTTTGCCCAAATGGCCCCGGTGACGAGTCCGAGTACACCAAACAAAATGCCTGTAGCCGTAAGGGCCAGGGCACGTGCATCGTCATCTTCGTCCTGCCGGCGCAGGTAACGGATACTGTACACCAGGGAGAAAAGAAACAAAAACAGCATAGCAAACCAAAGCGGCACATGGAAATAGGTGTTCCGTATGGTTTCTTTGAGGATATTGCGGAAGGGAAAATGCATGCCCCCGGCCTCATGCAGTTTGCGCACTTTTTCAAGCCTCCACGCTGCTTTACCTGCTTCGACATCCACCTCCTCCTGCGTTACAAAAACCGCCGAAGGCAATACAGTCGCCCCGTTATATGCATCGTCGAGCAACAAAGCACAGTCCTTCACTGTCTGGGCAACTGGCAACCTGGCGGGTATTTGAAAATGCAATACCAGGTTCTTGTCATCCACCACCTGAATTTCCCTGGCAGCGATCGCGCTGTTGTCGTCTATCTTCAACCACGCCCGCAAATCTTTTTTCCCCTTGGTAAACATAGTGTTATACCCTTTAACCTGGAGCTCCAGTTCTTCGCCTGCCTGCACTGAAGAAGGAGTTACGCGGATGATCCCCGGTTTTAGTGGGGTGAGCATTCCAGCCAGGATAGTATACACCAACAAAAGAATCCCAAGGGCTTTCCACCAGTTTTGGCGCACCATGTTTTTTTGTGACAAAAATAGTTTTTTTGTGGGAATACACGAATAGACCAAGGTTAAGCGCAGTGAATAGTTTATTTTACATTTTTCAATATCTTGGTCAAAAATTTCAATGGTTGTTTTAAAGGCAGAAAAACCACATTGACCGTCCTGTACAAGTCTTGCGGATCTGACCGAAACGCCATTTTTAACACCATAAAACTTTGAATAGGATGAAAAAAACACCTATTGTTATCGTGCTTTTCTTGTTGTTGACAGGAGGGCTCCAGGCACAAAAAAAGAAAGTACCAGCACCAGATCCGCTCGAACAGCGCCTTTCCATGCTAAAAAAAGAGGTAGTCGAAAAAGTGGAAGGCAATGCCAAGCTGGCCCAGGTTATGGTAGATAAAGTCTTCAGTTTTGCCGAACTCGGCTTTCAGGAAACCGAGACTTCCAGGTACCTCACCAATATCCTCCGCGAAAATGGGTTTCAAATCGAATATGGAATCTCTGGCATCCCTACTGCCTGGATGGCCCGCTGGGGAACAGGCAAACCCGTTATTGCCCTTGGGAGCGATCTCGACTGTATCCCCAAGGCTTCCCAAAAACCGGGGGTGGCATATCACGATCCCATCCTGGAGGGCGCACCAGGGCATGGAGAAGGGCACAACTCCGGCAGCCCCCTCAATATAGTGGCCGCCCTTGCAGTAAAGGAAATCATGGAAAGGGAAAAAATCCCCGGCACCCTCGTCCTTTGGCCTGGTGTTGCAGAAGAACTGGTCGGAACCAAAGCCTTTTTTACCCGCGATGGCTATTTTGACCAGATAGACCTCTGTATTTTCACCCACGTGAGCGATAACCTGAGCGTTTCCTACGGCCAGGCCCGCGGTACCGGACTGGTCTCGGTAGAGTACACTTTTGAAGGAGAAGCAGCCCATGCAGCAGGCGCCCCCTGGCGCGGGCGCAGCGCACTGGACGCCGTAGAACTGATGAGTATAGCCTGGCAATATACCCGCGAACACCTCGACCCGCTACAGCGATCCCACCACGTAATCAAAAATGGCGGCGACCAGCCTAATGTGGTACCCTCAAAAGCATCAATATGGTTTTATCTCCGCCACGTCACCTACCCCCAGATAATGGAGCTGTATCAAAAAGCCAACCGCATCGCCGATGGTGCCGCGATGATGACAGAAACCAAGGTATCGCACAAAATCCTGGGCTCTGCATGGCCCCAGCATTTTAATAAAGTGATTGCCGAAACGATGTACCAGAATATCCGCAAAGTTGGTCTGCCAAAATGGAGCGAACAAGACCAGATGCTCGCCCGCGCTGTTCAGAAAGAAGTGAAAGCCCAGCGCGATACCACAGGCCTGGCTACTCAGCTCGACTCCATTGGACTACCCGTCCAAACCTTCGTCAGCGGAGGCTCCGACGATATCGGGGATATTTCCTGGAAACTCCCAACGGTCACCTTGCGCTTCCCTTCCAATATTCCCGGCCTCCCCGGCCACCACTGGGCCAACGCTATCGCTATGGCTACCCCAATTGCCCACAAGGGCGTAGTAGCAGGCGCTAAAGCTGAAGCTATGACCCTCCTGGACCTCTTCCTCAAACCCGAACTCGTAGAGCAGGCCTGGCAATATTTCCGAACGGAACAGGGTATGAAACAACAATATATCCCCATGGTCAATCCTTCGGATAAACCAGCGGTGTACCTCAATGCGGATATTATGGGTGAATTCCGCCCCCAACTGGAAAAATTCTATTACGACGAAACGAAATACGGTTCTTATCTGGAACAATTGGGGATTTCCTACCCTACTTTAAAAAAGGAAAAATAGTTTTGAGCGGTCATCATTTCCAGGACTTCGCGAAGCGAAATCCTGGAAATGATGACCGCTCAAAACTATTAAGATTTTGTGAAAAGCATTCCACCGCCTACGGCGGCGAAATAAAATTTTAAATGAACGACGTTTTGCCTCATTTTGCTTTGCAAAATGAGGCAAAA
>CAZGOT010000386.1:0-2812 GCA_964527495.1 uncultured Haliscomenobacter sp. | reverse complement strand
TCTGAAAAACATTCTTTGGCGGCGCAAGCCGCCAAAGGACTTATGAGACAGTGTCTTTAAAATTTTATTTCGCCGCTGAAGGCGGCGGAATACTTTTCTCACAACCCCTAAGAAGAAAAAGATTGCATGGCAAGAATTTTAGCCATAGACTACGGAACAAAGCGGACTGGAATTGCCGTCACTGATCCTCTGCAGATTATCGCCGGTCCGTTGGGTACCTTCCCTACCGAGGACCTGATACCTATATTACACAAGTACCTTGGCGAGGAGCAGGTTGAAACCATCGTTCTTGGCGACCCCAAATACCCTGACGGTAACCCTGCGCAACTCGCTGGCACTATTGCCGGGCTTGCCCGCAAGCTTGCTTCGGCATTCCCGGATGTGGCCATCGTTCTGCACGATGAACGATACACGTCTGTGGAAGCGCAAAATATCATCCGCCAGGTGGTACCTTCGAAAAAAAAACGCAGGGATAAGGGTCTGGTGGACAAAATCAGCGCTATGCTCATTCTTCAGGATTTCATGGAACATATCCGGAACAAGAAATAAAGTACAAAAATGAAACTTTCCATTTTCGCTTTCGGGCAACCAGTACTTCGCCAAAAAGCACAGGACATTGGACCCGATTATCCAGGCCTCGCCCAATTAATTGAAGATATGTGGGAAACCCTCTACTTTGCAGATGGTGTGGGTTTAGCTGCCCCACAAGTGGGCAAGCCGATTCGCTTGTTTATGGTGGATACCCAACAGATGGAGGAGAAAGGCAAGGAAGTCGGCAAGGCTATAAAAAAGGTTTTTATCAACGCCCAACTGCTCGACCAGACCGGGGATAAATGGGTTTATGAAGAGGGCTGTTTAAGTATCCCCGATGTCCGGGGAGAAGTAAGCCGGCCTTCAGAACTCCGGATCCGATATCTGGACGAAATGTTTCAAGAACACGAAGAAGTGTACACGGGGATTACTGCGCGGGTAATCCAGCATGAGTACGATCATATAGAGGGTATCCTTTTCATAGAGCATCTGAACCCAGTCAAAAAGACCATGATCCGGTCCAAGCTGGAAAATATCCGCAAAGGCCGGGTACAGGTGGATTATAAAATGAAGTTCGTCTGAATTACTTTCTGCCGAAATCTGCTGGAATTTCTCCCCAGTGCTCGGTTTGCCATTTCAAAACTGGATTAGAATAGGTGTTGTTTTCAAGCCAAATTTCTGCCCTTCGGATGAGCTCAAGTAATGCATGGGTGTGTCCATCGGCCGGAAGTTTTGTTTTGCACTTTTTCCCTTCTACCCATTTTATGGCAATAACAGAATCGGAATACACCGGAATTTTATGCATGCCCCTCTGTTGAAGATAAGCTAATGCATGCACGATAGCGAGAAATTCCCCAATGTTATTGGTGCCTAGCGGGAATTTTTTGTGAAAAATCTGGCTTTTATCCCGAAGAGACAAGCCTTGGTATTCCATAGGTCCTGGATTGCCGCTGCAGGCAGCATCCACACAAACGCCTTCAATATTATAAGGAGCAGGGCCTACTGAACTAACAGGAGCCGTTTTTCGGACCGTCTTATTTGGTCTAGCTGCGGAAAATCCAGGAAGTCCACCGTCAAAAGCCTGTTGTGCTGCTTCGGGAGTATCAAAGGCTTTATATAAGGCCCCTGGAAATCCACTTATTTGAGCCTGGCACGCTGCCCAATTCTGATAAATACCGGGAACAGCGCCCTTCCAGACCACGTAATATTTTTTCTTTGAACCTGCCATAGGGCTTTTAAATCAAAGGTAATAATAATATAGAATGGAATTTATCGATACCCATGCGCATTTGTATGCGGATACCTTCGGGGAAGATCGGGAGGCTATGCTGGAAAGAGCCAGACAAGCAGGTATTCAGGCAATTTATTTGCCCAACATAGATGCCTCTTCGATAGGCCCGATGCTGGAACTTGAAGCCACCCACCCGGACTACTGCTTCGCCATGATGGGACTGCACCCCTGTTCGGTAGGAGCAGATTTCCGGAAAGCCCTGGCAATCATCCGGGAATGGCTCGATAAACGGCACTTTTGTGCTATCGGGGAAATCGGCATTGACCTTTACTGGGACAAATCCTACAGAATCCAGCAAGAGGAAGCATTTTTGGTGCAAGTTCAATGGGCAATCGAATTTGACCTCCCGGTTGTGATACACGCCCGGGAATCGCTCGATATAATCCTGGACTTATTGTATCCACTTCGGCAACCTAGGCTACGAGGAATCTTTCATTGTTTTAGTGGTTCGGAAGACCAGGCAAACCGCATCCAGGACCTTGGGTTTTTGATGGGAATAGGCGGCGTACTCACCTATAAAAAAACAGGCTTGGACGAGGTACTCAAAGGGGTGCCCCTTGCCAGCCTTGTCCTGGAGACCGACTCGCCCTATCTGTCGCCAGTACCTTATCGGGGCAAACGCAACGAAAGCGCATACCTGCCTTTTGTAGCTGCGAAGTTGGCAGAAATATATGGAACAAGCATAGAAGAAATCGGCAGGCAAACTTCGCATAACGCCAGGGGTTTGTTCCACCCCGAAAAGCAGGTCAACAGGTAAATTGCGGGATAAAAAGGAAGGCGAGCCCAATAAAATGCAGGACGATTTTTAAAAATTTGCTTGTATTAGTACGGTTGGCTGAAAAAATTTTGATTTCTGCTATCTTTTTGCAAATTTTGTCCCGCCAGGACTTGGATAAAGTCAGCTTATCTTTATTTTTGCCGGGCAAGTGTCTTTAAAAGGAGAGGTGCTCGAGTGGTTGAAGAGGCACGCCTGGAAAGCGTGTATACCCC
>CAZGOT010000385.1:0-2827 GCA_964527495.1 uncultured Haliscomenobacter sp. | reverse complement strand
GTGAGGAGTTGCCAGCGGGCGTGTTGCAATACACGCTGACCAGTGGTGACTTTACCGCAACGCGTAGGATGGTGGTAGGGAAGTAATTCCGCCGCAGCAGGCGGCGAAAGAAAGTTGTAATTATTGGCGGCACAAGCCGCCAAAGAATATTTTTCAGAGCGCCATTTCCACTGATTTTGCGAAGCAAAATCAGTGGAAATGGCGCTCTGAAAATTTATCTCGCCGCCTTCGGCAGCGAAAGACTTTTTACACCCCTCCATATTTATAAGAAAGCCTCTTCAAAACATAATAATCCTGCATTCTCCAACGCTCTTAGAGTAGTGGGTAAAAAAGCGCTATTTTTGCCCAATGATGATTCCGTCTCAAAAAAGGTTGATCATCGAAATGCATTTCCCTTACGAATCAACTGCTTAAAAGCATGATAAAAACAAAAAGGGGTATAATGACCCCGGTGGTTTTTGCCCTTGTACTTTCCTTTGCCTTCTTGTTGCTACAAAATTGTGAAGGGATCTTTAACAAAAAAAAGCTTCCACTAGGTGAAAGCTATCCTTTTGCCATGGTGGAACTCTATGGCGATACCCTGCTCGCGATGCACCCGGGAAGCCAGATTAATACTGTCGTAAACCCTTCCGGGGCGGCGACCCCTCTGGAGGACAACGGGCTTTTGTACGTAGTAAAAGGAGAAAATTCCCATTTTTTACTCTATAAAAAAGAGGATGGACGCCGTCTGGACTTAAAATTGCGTCCTGGCGAACTGTGGGTGAACGGCCGTCTGCATGCCGTGGCGCTCGACTCGTCTGCGCGTACATCCTCCTGGCTGAAATCCTACCGTCCGGAATCGCTTAAGGGCCTGCGGACGGTGACTATAGGAGAAGGTATTCCTACGGATTGGTTTCCCCGCATTTTTGAATTAGCTAAAATCAATCCTGCGGTAAGTTACTTGCCGGAAAATTTCTCTGAGCTCCCGGAGCGCGACCTAATCCTGATGGAAGGCCTATGGAAAGTAACTGTACCTGAATTGTTTTTTGGCAAGGACAACCAGGTGATATATGCCGACCTGCGTGCAGCAAAGGCAGTTTATCTGGAGCAGGCAGATTCACTTCCAGCCAGGGGCTATTTGGAATCGCTGGCTAAAATGCCGCCCGGGGGCAAAATATGGCTGGACGGCTTTTCAGAAAAAGAAATTCGCGATATCCTGCTAAAAATCCACCCGGATGAGCTGGCTCTGGAAAATGGTGGGATACAAAGTGCTGGTACCCTGGCTGCCTGGCCGGGCTTGAAATCTCTTTTTCTTTCTAATCCGGTAAGCGATTTTAGTATTTTGGGACAGCTACAGGGATTGGAGCGGCTAGGGGTTGCGGCAGATACCGCATCAGGGAGCCTGAACAGGATAAAAGGTCTCCGTTTCCTTAGCCTGGAAGCAGATAGCGCTACGGCATTTGGTTTACTCGCTCGGAATCCAGATTTGCAGTACCTCTGCCTGAAGACCGATAGCCTGCAAAGGTTCCCAGATTTCAAACGGTTTTCCAAACTGCAAGGTCTTGTATTGCCACCAGTGGTCAATCCGGTTTACGCTGAAATCAAAAACTGGGAGGTCCCTTATATTGGGGTGGCTGCAGGAGATTCAGTGTTGCAGGTAATCCGGGAGCAGGTACCGGATGCGATGGTGTACGGACAAGGAAAGGATTTCTGGGGTGCCTGCCTGGGTTCGGGATGGTTGGTTTTGCTGCTACCCCTGTTTTTTTTAATGGTATATATTAAAAACCGTTGGCATGTTTCGAAAGGACGGGAAGCTAAAGCGTAGGGAATATGCCTCTTTGCAGGAGGGAATCCTGGTTGCGGGACTGTTGGTGGCATTCGGATTTCTTTCTTATAAGTCTGTGCATGCCGGGTTATTATTACTGGCCCTGTGTGCGTGGCGCACGTCTCGATATGTAGGCGACCTCCGGGAGGGGCTGGATTTTTTCGGGATACTTTTCCCACAGCGGAGGGGTATCCTGTGGATGCTGGTGGGTTTGATCACGGGGGTAATTGCCTGGGCGGGTTTTTACGTAATTCCGGGGGGGAAGTTGCCAATCCCTGGGATTGGTTTTTTTGCTCTGAGTGCATTTGCGGTGGGGCTGGTAGAGGAGCTGGTGTACCGCGGGTTACTTTTCCGGATATGGCTGCCTGTTGGGCCTGTTCTGGCTATCCTCCTGAGTGCTATTGCGCATAGCGCTTACAAACTGGCCTTGCTCGCGCCGTATCCTTCGGTCGAATTGCCGGCAGTTGCCGGTTGGACACTTTGCGCTGGCATGGTGCTTGGGATATTACGGCATTTCAGCGGCAGCGTGCTACCTGCCGCAGTTAACCATATCGTTTTTGATGTCCTGGTGTATGGAGGTGCGGCTACCGGGCCAGACTGGGTGTGGTGAGGAAGGAATCCTTATATCTTCCAGTTTACCTTTTTAGCCGCTAATTTTGCACTGAGCCACGCCATCAATACGGTAATCAGCATCGCTTTGAGCAATCCTCCTGCTATGCTGTTGCTCATAAGGGCTCCAATACCGGAAATTTCAACAAGTGGGGAGAGCACAAATCCGGCGATAAGGTAGGCGAGCAGGGCATTATTGCCAAGTAAGGCGAGTGGTTGAAGGATTTTATGCCACAAGGCTCGCTTCGGAGTAGAAAATGCATTTATCCAAAGAAAAGCCAGACCGGAAGTGACAAAGAAGTAACTCAAGGTCGCATGGTCTTTTTTGATACCACCTTGAAATGGTTCGATGAAGAATCCGATGGCCAGGAGCATAGCCCCGGCCAGGCATATTCGGATGGCCGGGGCAGATTG
>CAZGOT010000384.1:0-2831 GCA_964527495.1 uncultured Haliscomenobacter sp. | reverse complement strand
TTTGTGGACGGCCCTGATATTTTATACCTTGCGCAGTGCCAAAGCACCACACTATGCGTTTCCGGTCATTTTTCCTGTCTCTTACCTGGCCGCATGGACTATCCACCGTATCCTGATTGGGCGACTTATCCTCGATCGTTGGTTATTTTTTGCCCTTGGCGGGGTTGGAATTTTAATACTAGGCGTAACGGCACTTCAGGCCTGGCCTGCCCTGCTTTCCGGTATCCCGGGGATTTGGATGCCGGAAATTCCAGAAGGAATAGAAAGCGGTCGCTTTTATCCACCCTATCTCCTACTGGTATTCGTGCTTGGGATACCCGGTTTTTTAGCCTGGAAAAAATTGCGAAGCGGGCTATGGTGGGCGGGGATTAGGATGATTTTCATTGCCGCTACAGCCTTTTCCCTGTCTGAAATAATTTTCTTTTTACCCCCGGCAACCGTAAAAGCTTATGGGCCTGTGGTTGAATTTGCCCGGTCTAAGGCCGGAGAGGACTGCTATGTGTATCCTTACAAATTCGAGCACTACGGCACCTTATTTTATGCGGGAAAAAAGGGTAACGCACATCCCCGGAGTGGTGAGCAGGACTGGCTGTTATTCGGGGAAGCAGATAAACCCGTATATTACATTGCCCGTACCCGGGATGCCGCAGAATTATCAGGATATACCCACATCGAAGAGTTGTATAAAAGGGGCGGGTATGTGTTTTTTATGCGCGTCCGGTAAATAATCAATGCATACGATCCCCCCGAAGTTCCAGGTCTTTCATAATCGTCGCTTCAAAATCCAGATATTGCTGCCAGCGCGTACGTACCTTTTGCTCGTCGAAATAGAGACGCGCCAGATCTAGAAAAAGGCGGTAGTGGCCAGCCTCGGAGATCATGAATTTGTGGTAGAAATCCTTTAATTTATCCTCCTGGATATAAAGGGAAAGCAAGCGGAAACGTTCTGCGCTCCGCGCTTCGATGAGGGCACAGATCAGGAGTTTTTCCAAAAGCCGCTCTTCCCTGGATCCCCCTTTGAGCTGAAAATCCAGTAAGCGGTTTACATATTCGTCTTTGCGTTGTTTCCCCAGTTTCAGATTGCGTTTTTCCAATTCCTGCAGGACAAGCCGGAAGTGGCCCCATTCCTCGGTCACGATAGGGGCAAGTTCGCGTACCATTTCCTCCTTATCCGGGTAACCCTGGATGAGGGAAATACAAGAGGTAGCTGCTTTTTGCTCACAATAAGCATGGTCTGTGAGGATTTCTTCCAGGGATTTCTCTGCAAGGTTCACCCAGCGTGGGTCGGTGGGGAGTTTAAGCCCAAGCATTTGTACGGAACGCAGGTTCTGTTCGTCGTTTTGCATAATTCAGGAGCAATAGACAGCCTATTTATCCAGGCAGGCCAGTTGTTTCATAAAGAAATCGAGTGCATAGACCGGGTATTCTTCGAAACCAGAGCTCCAAAATACCCGTATGGCATCCAGTTCACTGGCATTGAGCAGGCCGAGCACACTTTGGTCAATCAAATATTCCACGCGGTAAGTAAGTTCTTCCCGACGCGTATCGTAGCTTACCTTAGCCATCGCACCGGAGGAAAGGTTGATCTGCTGCCCACTAAGCAGGCGGAGGGTCAGCGTGCTCCCTTTTTCGATGAAGCCATAGAGTTCGCGCGCATTAGGATAAACAAAAGTAAATTCCAGCACGAGGGAACGGAACCCCCCAGAAGAGCCCATATAACCTTCGCAGCGCAGATATTCTTTATCTTTGAGGAAAAGCCGAAGGTGTTCGTGGGTAAAGGTGAACAACAACTCTTTCCGCAATTCTTTTTTCCACCTGCCTGAAGATTCCTCCATGCCATTGAAGGTAAAAGCACAAACCCCTCCCGGGGATTTTGCAGCAAGGCCCTGCTTGTCCTCCCAGTCCAGCACATAACCCGGTGAGGATGCAGTAAGCAAAGGCGCATAGGTCTGCACCAGTTCATCTGCTTTCGGAAGTACGATGGACATGGTTTTTGAAACCTGGTTTTGATTGTATTCCTGGATATAATTTCCGGAAGCGATGACCGCTTCGGCGCGTTTAAGCTCGTTTTGTGCCAGGGCGGCTTCTCTAAGCGCTTCCGCTTCAATGGTGCGCGCGGAACTAAGCCGCAGGGCATTTCTTTGCGATTCCTGGGTTTGAGCAGCATTGGAAGCGACCATTCCTTTTGTTTCTTCTTCCATGCGCTGTCGGTTGAGGGTCGCCTGCTCGGCCCTTCTGGAGGCAATCGTTGATGCTTCTCGTGCAAGTTGCACTTTCCGGGTGGCAATGCGCATCGCGTCTTCATCGGTCAGACGGACCGGTGCTTCAAGTGCGCTGATAGCTGCATCGGATTTGGGGTAATTCTTTCCTCCCTCTAATTGTCCGAAAAGGTACCAGGAACCGTCTGGAAAAACAATCACCTTTTCCCCTTTTTCATTTGTACGTATCACTCCTTGTGCATAGGCACCCTGCAGGAACGAACCCGCTACAAAAATGATAGAAAGCCAATACCCTTTTCTCATAAGCATTGAATAAAAATATTCCAGCCAACTCGATTTACTTATGGGCAAAAGCTCGCAACGCCGGCGTGCATGGACGCGCCGGAATTTTTATGCCCCTCAAAGCCCGCTTTTCCGGAAGACCGGTAAAGTCAAAACAAATATAATGTTTCTTTCATAAATAACGTACATGACACAAATAAATTACAGTTCGAGTGTGCTGTTTTTATCGCTCTCCATAGTGAAAATGTAGTAAAACAAAAGGCCCTGGCCTTTTAGCGCTTTATTCCTGATGTAAAACATTCTACATTAAAAGGGCGGATAAAAATTGGG
>CAZGOT010000383.1:0-2832 GCA_964527495.1 uncultured Haliscomenobacter sp. | reverse complement strand
TCCATCCAGCCCTGGATATTCTGGAGCCCGATCTGGCTGAATCGGCTGTTGATGCGGAGGCGGTTGCTGAGGTTTTCTACATCTGCGATGCCATAATTGGTTTTCAGATAGACAGGGCATTCTGCGGGTACTTTGATGCGGTAGGAGACGCTTAGCCGGGAAGCCGTTTCCGGTTCCCCTTCCGGTACGGAGATGAAATTGCGGAGGTAAATTTTGTTTTTCACCCGTTGTGCCAGGTACTGCATATACTCCAGGTCCCGCTGGGCAATCGCCTTACTGGGATGCCGCGATGCGATTTCCAGTTGGATTTGGATCAGCGGCTGTTCCCAGGTTTCGATATAGACCTCTGCTTTATCTCCGTCAATATTGACCTCGAAGCCCTCTTTATACGCAAATTCCTTTGTGACCCGTTTCGACACCACTTGTACAACCTGGAGTGTCTGGGCATTCGCGACCATACCCCAGGCGGCGAGTCCCAATGCCAGAAGTATTTGGTGATAGTTGCGGAATGCTTTCATAATCAATTATTTCTATAAAAATTTCAACTAGCCATTTGGAAACTTCGCCATACAGGCCTTAAATGAAAAAGCTTAAGTTTCCCAACCATTATAACAAGGAAGTCATTTTTTGAATGACCTGGTTGCGCTGTAGTTCGACTTTAGTAAGTTCCAGTGCGAGTTGTTCGTCGAAGCCATACGCATCGAGTACTGAACGCAGTTCTTCGCCTGCCTCATTGAGTTCTTTGAGTTCCCCGAGGAGGCGGGTACCTTCAGGATATTGAAAAACAGCATGTTGGCGGGAGAAAATCTCCCCAACCTCGCCGATGGCAGCTTCATCTTCCGGCAGGGCAACAGGGATAAACGGCATCTGGGCTTTTTCGACCGCATACGTATATTGCACCTTTGGCGCCACTTCTTTACCGGAAAACCGGATCACTGCAGCAATACTCCCTATCAGGACAGTTGCAGCTATTGCCCTGGACAATGGCGAAAGACGCGGCAAGCGGAGGATTGGCCTATGCAGCGAACCCTCGATCTGCCCCCACACTTTAGGAGGTGGTGCATACTCCGGTAACCGACGGAGGGCGCGCCGGAGAGCTGATTCCCGCTCATAGAAATCCATTTCGGCATTTATCCCATCCCAAATCGCTGATGGTGGCCGGTGTTCGGGCAATTCCGCAATCGCACGTAGCAAAGTGTCTCTGTTTTTTTCCTCCATCATCATAAAAATTTGCGCAAAGACTCCCGTAGCCTTTTTTTGGCATAAAACAATTGCGATTTCGAAGTTCCTACCGAAATACCCAGTAAATCCGCTACCTCCTGGTGCGTATATCCCTCAACCTCGATCAATAAAAAAACCGTCCGGTAACCTGGTGGCAGGTCCTGTATTGCCTGTTCCAGATAATCTGCCTCAATAAAATCCCCCCAGTCCAGGGCATAATCGGCCGGAATACTTTCCTCTGGCAAAAAATGTTGTTGCTTTTTCACTTTCCCGAGGGCAGTACGTAGTACGATAGTCTTAATCCATGCCCCCAGGGTGGATTCTTTTCGGAAATCGCCCAGGTGGCGGAAAACTTTGATAAATGCTTCCTGTAAAACGTCGTTGGCCAACTCGAAATCCCCAGTGATACGATATGCCAAACTATACATCGCCTGGCTGTACTTGTCGTACAACGCCCGTTGGGCTAGCCTGTCTTCGCGCAGGCACCCCTGTATGAGTTCTGTTTCCGTCATACGCTTCAGCAATGTGGTATAAAGAGTGTTTTGTAAACTGGTCGGTTGGTCGCCGCCGTTAAAAAATGTTATCGCACCGGGACTTCTTCTGGGGTTGTGTAAAAAGTATCCGCAGCCTTCGGCGGCGAAAGAAATTTTTGAATAAACGGCGTTTTACCTTATTCTACAAAGCAAAATAAGGTAAAACGCCTTTTGTTCAAAATATTATTTGGTGGCGTCAGCCGCCAAATAATATTTACTTATCCGCACGGCACAGAAAAAGCGCCCCCTTAATTCCTGTTGGTAAAAAACCAGGTAACAGAAGCCATCCAGCGGGAAGGGGTTTGGGAGAAAGCATATTCCCTGCCTGCAAACCGGATATGGTCCCCGAAATTATTAAAATTCCCTTCATATCGCAAATCAACAGATAATTTCCAGATGTCGAGTCCGGCACCACCGATCCAGCCAACCGTAAGGTCTTTGAACTGTTGGTCATATTCGTTGAATTTGAAGAGGTCTGACTTACTGTTGACAAACACATGCCCCTCCGGGCCTGCCTGGAGGCGCAAAGGGCCCAGACGGAACCCCACCAACACCGGGATATCCATGTACTGGAATTTTTCTTTTAGTACCTGGCTGGCAACACCGCTCGTTTTAACATCCTTAACCTCCCATTCTACGGTATTGGAATTAAAGTTGAATTCCGGTTGGAGTACGAACGCCCCGATATTGGCCTGTATGGCAACGCCAAAATGCAAGCCGTAATTAGCATCACGGAGGGCTAGCTCCAGCCGCTTTGTCCCTCCCTGGTCCAGCAAGTCCAGTTCTTCCGTTTTAATGTCCGTTGAACTCAACCCGGCCTTGAGCCCAAAACGGACTTGTGCGGGGAGGGAAAGGGCCGTACATAGGGCAAAAAAGCCAAAAAAGTACTTTTTCATACGTGTTGTTTTAATGATAAATTAAGGGCTTTTTCGCCGCCTTCTGCGGCGAAAGAAAATTTTGAATAGGGGTTGTGTAAAAAGGCCGGAGGCCGTCATTTGGCTAATATTGGGGTTGTGTAAAAAGGCCCCGGCTTTTCATTTGGCGGCTTGCGCCGCCAAATGTTATTTTAAACAGACGT
>CAZGOT010000382.1:0-2835 GCA_964527495.1 uncultured Haliscomenobacter sp. | reverse complement strand
TGTAGAACGCCTATCTGCCACCCTTATAGACGAGCTCGACGAGCTCTGCAAACAATACCGCGGACCCCACAAACTCCGTATCGAACTCATTGACAACCAGGCAAAGACTAAAGTGAGTATGCTTTCCGGTGGCGTTAAGGTCAATGCAGATACCGAATTCACCAAACATCTGGAACGCATGGGCGTAGATTACGCCCTCTCTGTCTAACAAATCCTGATCGCATGTCTCCTTCGACAACCTGCTTTTCCCTTCTGCTCCTTTCTGCATCCCTCTCGCTAAGCGGATGTAAACAAAAAACTAATGGAAATACCGAAGCAACATCGGCACCAAAACCTCTTTATACCCTTTACAGGACTTACGACGCGCTGGAACCCATATTTGAAGGCAACAGCGATACCCTCTACGTTATTAATTTCTGGGCAACCTGGTGCGCCCCCTGTGTTGCAGAAATGCCTTTTTTTGAAACCCTGCATCACAATATGCGCAAAGAAAAAGTAAAGGTATTGCTGATAAGCCTGGATTTTGAAAAAGATATCCAGTCCAAACTGGTACCCTTCCTCCAAGAGCGACAACTCAGCCCCGATGTCTTCCTGCTCGCTGACAACCGTTATGATGTCTGGATTAATAAAGTAAATCCCGATTGGAGCGGGGCAATCCCGGCAACTATCCTGCTCAAAAATGGCAAGCGACAGTTTTTTGAAGAAAGCTTCCCCAGCTATGCTGCACTGGAGGAGCTGGTAAAGAAAAACCTGTAAACGCTATTTTTCCATTTCAATCCAAAAAAACCTCAACCATATGCAACGCTTTGTCGCCTCCCTCTTCCTGATTGCTGCTGCAGGCCTCCTGTGGACTGCAGCCACCCTGCCCGGCGGTCTAAAAGTCGGGGATACCGCACCGGATTTCCGTCTCAAAAATGTGAATGGGAATATGGTCTCGCTCCAGGATTTTAAAAAAGCAAAAGGGTTTATCGTTACTTTTACCTGCAATACCTGCCCTTATGCGGTGATGTATGAAGACCGGATTATTGAACTCCACAAAAAAATGGAGGCTAAAGGCTTCCCCGTAATTGCTATACAGCCGAACGACCCGAATATTCAAGCCGGAGACAGCTTTGCTAAAATGCAGGAACGCGCCCGGGAAAAAAAACTCCCTTTCCCCTATCTGCTAGATGAAGGGCAAAAGGTTTATCCTCAATATGGAGCCACTCGTACCCCCCACTTTTTCGTCCTGGATAAAAACCTGAAAGTCCAATATATCGGCGCTCTCGACGATAGCCCTCAGGATGCTTCGGCAGTGACAAAACGCTATGTAGAAGAGGCCGTTACTGCCATCGAAAAAGGTAAAACCCCCGCAGTGACTTCCACCAAGGCCATAGGCTGCGGAATCAAAGCAAAAAAGTAAAGGGCACGCTGAGTCGTTACTCCCTTGACCAGAGGGCTAATTTGCTCATAATCTGCTTTATGCGGTAGGAGGTTATATAAAAAGTATTCCGCTGCCTACGGCGGCGAAATAAAATTTTAAAGGAGCGACGTTTTGCCCCATTTTACTTTGCAAAATGGGGCAAAACGTCGCTCCTTTAAAATAACATTTGGCGGCGTCAGCCGCCAAATGAAAAGCCAGGGGCTTTTTACACAACCCCAACAAGTCTATTTCTCCAAACGGAAACAATAGTGGATTTTCTTATTCCGGAAATCCAGCGGAATAGTCTTGTGGGAAATATCCTGCACGCTTGCTGCTCCGCGGATTTGTGCTTCCTCCAACTTGAACTTTCGGAAATTAGTGGAAAAAAAGAGTACCCCTCCGGGATTTAAGCGTCTAAGACAAGCGTTTATCAGCATGGGGTGGTCGCGCTGGGTATCCAGGACATCGCGCATGCGCTTGCTGTTGGAGAAAGTTGGAGGATCGAGAACGATAAGATCGTAGCGCATGGAGCCTGGGTTTTGGAGCCATTCTTTCACATCTGCCCGGATAAACCGGTGATTTGGGCCCATCAATCCATTGAGCTCAAAATTCCTTACTGCCCAGTCCAGATAGGTATTGGATAAATCAATAGTAGTAGTCGAAGCTGCTTTGCCTGCTGCAGCATAAACAGAGAAAGAACCCGTATAGGCGAAAAGATTCAGGACATGCCTGCCTGCTGATATCTCCCTGACCATAGCCCGGGTAATCCGGTGGTCCAGAAAGAGTCCCGTGTCCAGATATCCGCCGAGGTTGACGATAAATTGCAGGCCAGATTCCTGTACCACCATTTCAAAGGCATCGAAACCCGTTTTTTCATATTGGCTACTCCCCTTCTGTGGCTGCCGGATTTTAAAAAAAATCGCGGATTCCGGCATTTCAAAGACAGCCATTAAAACCCGCGTACATCCCGCAGCCCATTCCAGGTGCTCCTCTTCTGTAAGCCGATGAGCTCGCTGATACTCTGCAACATGCAATCCAGTCCTTTCATATACATCAATAGAAAGGGGAAACTCCGGAATATCTGCGTCATAGGCACGAAAGCAAGTGACATTTTCTCGTTGTGCCCACTTGCGCAAGTGACGAAGGTTCTTTCGTAGCCGGTTTTCCAGCATGTCAAACTGGGGCAACGGCATACATTACATCATGCGAAGCGCCTTGACAAAATAGGTGAGCACAAAAGGCAAAGCGAGCCAGAACCATTCATCCGCCCAGATGAAAAATCCGATCATCACCGCCAGGGAAATGAAGAAAATGATCCAGTCAAGACGGGTCGAATTATTTGTAGCTTCCATACAATTGTAAATAATGTTGTTTTATGACGCAAATCTAAGGATTGTCCCCTATTCTACCAACTCTCTTTGCACAAACAAAGA
>CAZGOT010000381.1:1791-2837 GCA_964527495.1 uncultured Haliscomenobacter sp. | reverse complement strand
GAGGGTGAAGGGAGGTATTTCATTGCTGTTCGAAATTTGGCGGTACGAATGGTGGTTTTCTCATCCTGAAAATGCAATACCACTCCATAAAAATAGTAGGGCTATAATTACATCTGCTGGACTTCCCTCGCCGGTTACAACTGACCCATTTGGTGCAGGAATTGATATGGCTGGAGGTATTTTTTTTACAGATGGTCCTACCAAAGATGATTATGAAGGATACGTCCTAAGAGATGGAAAGCTTAAAAGGTTATAATTGAATTACAATAGCACTTCCCAACCTTCAAACGCTTTCAGTAATCTCCCTCATGCGCTACCTCCTCCTCCTCACCCTCCTCCCATTCCTTTCCCACGCTCAGCCCGCTGACTCCTCGGAGGTAAAGCAGCCGTTGATCAGCAAGGTGCTGAAAGGGGATCCTTTTAGCCTGCAGGGGAACCTGGGGGCGAATTTCCGCTCATACAGTGCGTGGGGCTTGGATGCCCGGCAAACGCCGTTCAGCAGCACCTTATCGGCAAATGCGACGATACAAAGCTACCAGTTTTCTATTCCCTTCAGCTTTTTACTCAACAACCTCGGTGACCCTACCGCAACTACCCCTTTTGGAGGCAATTACTTCAAGGATTTCTTCAAAAACCAGAAGGACCGACTCTCCCGCTTTGGTGCGAGTCCACACAGGGGATGGTTTCGTGGCCATTTCGGCGATCGCTACATGAGCTTTTCGGAATATACGATGAATAACCACAACTTCCGCGGCGCAGGGGTGGAACTCACCCCTGGAAAGCTGCGCTTCGCGGCTATGGGGGGGCGGATGGCCAAGGCTGAACCCCGCAACCTGGCAATCAATCAGCCGAATTTCCAGGAGTATCAGCGACAGGGCTGGGGGGCTAAGGTGGGCTATGGCGATACCCGGAATTTTGTAGAGGCCATCCTGTTCAAAGCTTCTGATTTGCTTCAAGGGCAAAACCTGATCGCACAGGACTCAAATTCCACTGTGACGCCGGAGGAGAACCTGGTCCTGGGGCTCAACGGCAGGAAGACCATCGGG
>CAZGOT010000381.1:0-1781 GCA_964527495.1 uncultured Haliscomenobacter sp. | reverse complement strand
CCAAAGTGCGCTGACGCGCAACAAAACCGACGCCCCGTTATCCGCCGGCACAGGCAACGCCCCGGCGTTTCCACTGTTCAACAGCTTTCTCTTCAAAACCCGCAGCTCCACAGACTCCCGCACTGCGTTCAAAGCGGGCCTCAACTGGAATAGCGAAGCGTTGCAACTCGGTCTATTTTACAGCCGCATAGATCCGGGCTATAAAACCCTGGGTGCCTATTTTTTCAACGATGACCTGGAAGATATCCGGGCCAATGTCACCCTCCCATTGCTCAAAAACAGCCTCAACCTGAATGGATCCCTCGGGATACAGCGCGATAACCTCGACGGCGCAAAGCAGTCCAGCTTCCTGCGCATCATCGGCAATCTCAACCTCGACTACCGAAAAGATAAATGGGGTTTCGGCGGGCGGTTCAACAATTATGATTCCAGGGTAGATTATACCATCTCCCCCAATAACCCCGATTCATTGAAGGCCATCGTGGTCACGCGGGACCTCTCCTTTTATTCCTCTTATTCCCTGAGCGGAAAGGATGGGATGTCGCGACAGCTCAACATCTATACAGGGTTACAAGGGGTGACGGACAACCTCTCCAACCCAGGCGGCGCCGTCGGCTCGAACATGTACTATGCTAATGTATCATTCACGGCCCGCACTGCCTCTAAATGGCAATACACCTTTGGGGCAGACTTTAACCAGAATAGCATCCCCGATACAGTTGCTTCGCGCAAAAGCAGCCGCTGGGGCGCCAATGCCATGCTGATGAAAAGCCTCCTGAAAGATAAATGCAACCTCAGTCTGGGCAGCAATTGCTTCTTTACCACTCAGGAATTCACAGAGTCGCGCAGCCTGATCCTCAACCATTACTTCCGGAATACCTGGCGGATCGGCAGCAAACACAACCTGCATTTTCAACTTAACCTGCTACAGAACCGTCCGCAGGGGTCAGGTAATAAATTCAGCGAGCTGATCGGCAGCCTGGGGTACAATACCCAGTTTGGCTGGTCCCCGACCAATAAACGCTAAGCACAATCACTTTCGGGTCAACCCCGGCCCAAATACTTTTCATTTTCCAAACCAGGCGCATGCGTACCCTTCGCTTTTGGATTTTTCTCCCGGGGCTTTTCCTGACCGCCCTGCTTGGGGCCCAAAACCCGGTATTCCCGGTACAGGTCAGGGAATTCCCATTGATCAACCCCACGCTCTATCTCAACGATTTGTCGGATATGCCGTTCAATGCCGTCCGGCCCATGTTTGAACTCACCCTGCGCGATCCGGTGGAGTCTTCCCGAGATGTGTATTTTAGGATCTCGGTACGCGAAAACGGTGGGGAAGTGATGGCAACAAACCCCAATGCCGTAAACCTGCCATCCTTTACCCTGTCCCGTGGGGTGCCCAGAATAATCACCGGAATGGATCTTGCGCCGTATTTTGAGCTCAACAACCTCATCGGGCGCTCGGGTGCCGGCGCGTCCAACCTGTTGAAGCCCGGCAACAATGAAATCTGTCTGCAGGTCTTTGATGCCCAGCGGCAGGAACCCATATCCAGCCTCAGATGTGCGAGGGGTATCTGGACTTTACTGGACCCCCCGCTCCTGGCCCTTCCGGCGAACAATGCCACCGTAGCTCCTCAAGAGCTCTTCAGCCGGATTTTTTCCTGGCAAATGACCGATCCCAGGGCGATTGCCTTCATCAATACCAGTGGCGATATCCTGTTCGATTTCGAACTTCGGGAGCTGCCGCCCGGCATGAACCCCCAGGACGCCTTTGATAATTTCAT
>CAZGOT010000380.1:0-2864 GCA_964527495.1 uncultured Haliscomenobacter sp. | reverse complement strand
CTGATGAAATCAAAATCTGCCGGAAATATTTTTAAAAAATCGTCTGCAGGAACCACACTGGTTGTGCTATTCCTGCTTGTTGTACGAGCCGAAGCGTTACGCCTACGTGACGCGGCTGCGGCTGGTTGAGCGGCAGGCGTGGGAAATAATCCCTTCGCCGTCAGGAATTCAATCTGACTGGTCAGTTCATTTACTGGAGCAATTAATTCTTGGTTCAGCTGATCGCTTATCTGTACGGCACTGGTTTTTACTTCCATACCAATCCGGGAGACGGTGTCCGGTCGAACCTCTGCCAGTGTATTTAGTCCTGCGGCCATTTTTTCGATGCTGCCGTTGGAGTTTAATTTGGTATTTTTCAACATCTTATCGGCCAGGGTTGTCTTCTCTCCCAGGTCGGATTTTTCTTGCGTGGTGGAGGCGCTACTGCTAACCGTCACCTTACCCAAGTCCTCATCTACTTTTTTGTAAACATTGGGATTGGCTCCATTCGATCCAGCCCCAGCCAGCTCTTTCAGTCCGTTTGCTTCCTTTTGAGCCGGCGACAACCCAGGCGCGATGGCGCCCAGGGGCTTGGTCGGGTCTATAATTTCCGGCAGTTGCAACAAATCGGGCAACTGGATCATATCCATGAAGTTTGCCGCATCAAGGGCGAGCAGGCTGTCCACGTCGGAAATCAAATCTGTGCCCAGCCCGATTGCCGGTGGCGGGACATACTCGGCGAGGGTCAGCCTGAACCCAAACTGTTGCGGATAAGCTGCCGATTGTTCTACCTCCATTTGTTCGATGACTACCTGCGAAAAATACGCCTGTCCGACTATTTCTGCGAGAAAGTCCGCTTCCTCTCGTTTTTTGTAGATATCGCGGAGTTTTTGCAGGTTCTCAGTTGCATTATCGCCATAGTAAATACCCTCGACCAGCAGCCGTGCCGAATGGCGTCCGGTATCCTGAAACACCGTGCCCGACAACCCCGGTATCCGATGTCCGGGAAGGTCGGCGCACTCCAGCGTAGTAATCTTGTGGATGCGATTGAGCGTTATTCCGGCTATTTCTATTGGCATGATCAGCGTCCGTAGTATCTTTTAAATTCGAGATTGAGTCTCCACTGCATTTCCGTGAACCATTCGTCAAAATCAAGTTCAGCCGGCGGTTGTTTTTGTAGCTCCTGTATGGTGGGTTCTTCTGCTGCGTCTTCAACCGTTGCCCTCTGGAGATCATTGCTGAAACTTCCATCACTGACGGCACTGCTGCCGTACTTTTCGGGGTCTTTATCTTCCGTATTATTCTTTTCTGCCAAATATGGACTGCCATGGTCGGGCAAGCCTTCTTCTTTCGGAAATAAAATGCCGGGGCTATCACTTTCAACTCCTTGGAGGAAATTTCCTAACTGGCCCCAACCTCTGACTTCCATGAATTTGTCAGATTCGGGGTTTGGGGGGGAGGGGACATTGACTTCTTCATCCGCCATCGCTGTGATGCCTGCATCTTGCTTACGATTGCCCGTATCCATGGGGTTCCCGGCGGCGAAAACCGACATATCCGGGTGTTTTTTTGGTACGAAGTTGTCAGCGCCATGTAGCATGCCGGGATTATCTGGTTTACTCAGCCCGATTGTATCTGCTGATTTCGTGTCTGGGGTGCTGTACGCCGAATCGGGAAGAGAATTTATACTTTTCCTGTCCCCTTCCGCTGCCGGTAAGGAGGGTAATGCCGGTTGCCCTTCAGCAACTGGACTAGCCTTGTATTTTTCAGGTAGTTTTGGCAGCAGCCCCTGATTGCTTAGGTTTTGCTTTACAGAAGGCGGCATTTCCGGCTTATCCGGCACGTTTTCCGGCTCCTCCATGGCCCTCCCTGAGGCCGAAAACGGATAGGACAGCTCATGGATATCGGCATACAAGCGATTGTACATCGAAATGTTTCGGAAAACAAAATCAGCCCCTTGTCCGGAAAGAAATACGGCGTGCAGGTATGCGGTGGGCCTGCTCATACCCGCCCATAAATCCTTTTCCGGAAAAGCAAGCGCGTTCCACCGCTCCGACCAGTCCGACTGGATGGCCGTGCCGAGTTCCGCAAATTTTTCGACCGGGGTACTCATGGTGCTTGTTTATGGTCAGACTGTAATAAATCCTGCAGGACGGATACCTGTGCCGGGGTGAGTTGGCTAAACTGGGACAGCGTCCAGCCAAAATTTTTGGCAAAAAGGAAGGCTGCCTGGACCAGCGGTGATTCACCAAGTGCCGTCAAAGCGTTTTTTTTTTCGTTATCCCGCTCTTCTCCCGGATTTGCTCCCGGATGAACTCCAACAAACCGATGGGCATATTCCGCACCTGAGCGATCGTCAGCTTCGGTTCCGCTAAGCCTTCTTTTACCATCAGGATGGGTATCAGGCCGGGATCCTCGCTTGCCCCTTTCATGATCAATTGAAAAGTACCGATAGACAGGGGTCTGATCCGAACCTTTCTGGCTTGGGCCGACCCGGCGCTTTCCCCGGACAGAAATTCGTCAGGAATGGAGATTTCGTGCGTCATCTCCGCACCGGCCAGCAATTCTTCAGCTGTAAGCATCCGTTGGATTTGTTTAGTAGTTGTACCTTATGGCTGTGCCAGGCATTATACATTAAACTTCCTCGGCCTTGACACGCACAGCCCTGAAGGTGATGGATTCCATCACAAAATGATCTTCCGGCAGCGTAAAGTTCCAGGAATCAAATTTTACCCCATAGACAACCAATTTGGTGGTGATTGTAGGGTCAGCCGGATTATTCATGTTGACCAAAATACTGAAAACAGGTTGTGGGAAGGAACCCTCCGGAGAATCATTTCCATTGCCCAGCAAAACAGAATTCTTTGTTATGAAATTCCGATTGT
>CAZGOT010000379.1:0-2864 GCA_964527495.1 uncultured Haliscomenobacter sp. | reverse complement strand
CCTTCTTACACAACCTCATAATATTTTGAATGAAAACAGTGTTCATTCAAAATATTCTTACGCCGCCCCAGGCGGCGTAAGAATATTCGGGATACCTTGGGTAACGCCTTTAATTTTTATTTGAAATGATTAAAGTAGAGGGCATATCTGAAAGCCAACTACTTTCGGTTTCTATGAGTTTTTTCCAGCTATAGACACTAATGAGCATTAAATCCATTTTTTGTAAAAATACTTTTTCTATCATTTCCGGGGGGATCATAGCAATTTGATCGGGAGCTTCTTTCAACATATTTTTGATACGTTGAGCCATTGCAGAATTTGCATTTAAAAATCCCTCAGTGTCCAGAAAGGTGATGGTTGAGCCGGCGTGTCTAATCAGTTTTTCTGCATAAAATAAGATGGCCTGATCATTTTCATTAAAAATAGGGATAAACACGCGGTCAGTTTTTTCGAAACCTTTATCAGCAAGGATACCTACGGAAGTCTCCGTTTTTTCAAGAATAACCCGGATTCTATCATCAAAAGGAAGATTTTCAAAGAGGCTTTCCTTTCCGGTAATATGCCCGAGCAGCTTTTCCGGATTGATAATCTTTGTGGTGAAGCCGAGGATTTTTCCAAGCAGGCTGCCTTCAAAGATAGATTGGCCAACACCGATTAGGAGCAGGTCATAGGCCCCCTTGTTGGCTACCTCCGCAATTTCGCCCTCCACATCATTGGTTGCTTTATAGAGGGTAGTAATTTTTTGATTCTGGAGTTTAGATTCCTGGATAATAGGGGAGAAGCTTTCTTCTTCATATTCCTCTGTATTGAATTGGTGCAGTTCGTCACTTGAAATCAGGTGCATTGCGGTAATCAGGGTGTTATCCTGGATTTTTCTGGTAAAATTACTGGCTAATTTTAGCAGGGACCTACCGCGCTCCGGATTGCCGAATGAAATCAGGATTTTAAACTTACCTTTTTCCGCTGTTTTAATCTGGCTCTCCGCATCTCTCGATTTGAAAGCCCAGTTGATTAAATCGAGGGAAGGGCCTGCCATAAAGGTGGTGACCAGAGCCATAATCACCATCATCGCAAAAATTTCAGGCGTTAAGATGCCGAGGTCATAGCCGATGTTCAACACTACAAGTTCCATCAAACCCCTGGTATTCATTAATACGCCGAGCGTCAAACTATCCTTTAGGTTCAGGCCCACGAATTTTGCTGCCAGGGCACTGCCGATGAATTTTCCTGCAACGGCAACGAGAATAATTAAGCCCGTTATTTTCCATAGGTGGGGATCATTCAGCAATCCGATTTCAGTCCTTAGACCAGTGAAAACGAAAAATAAGGGTAGTAAAAGTACCAGCGCAAGGTCTTCTACTTTTTCGATGAAAATACTTCTGAACCGTGCATTTTCCGGCATGATTGCCCCGGCCATGAAAGCCCCGAAAAGGGCGTGAATACCGATAACTTCTGTTGCATAAGCGGAGATGATAAGGGTTAAAAAGAAAATAGCGACAATCGGCTTGCTGAGGTTTTCCCGGGTGGAATGCAATTCGCCTACGCGTTTTAGAAAAGGGCGAATCCCTTTTATCATGATAAGGACATAAATAGCTGCCAACACGATGATGTATAAAGCACTGACAAAGGACCCTGCTTTTACGATGGCAATCACTGCTGCCAGCAAACACCAGGCCGTGATATCATCTGCTGCCGCACAGGTAATGGCTATAGTTCCCAGGGGAGTTTTATGCAGCCCTTTTTCCTGTACAATCCTCGCCAATACAGGGAATGCGGTGATACTCATCGCAATGCCCATGAATAAACCAAAAGAAGAAAAGGGAATTCCCAAAGGAGCAAAAGACTGATAATGGAAATATGCGAAGCCTATGCCGAGCGTAAATGGAATTACAATACTTGCATGGCTTATGATTACTGCATCCTGGGCTTTATTTTTAAGTACTTTTAAATCCAGTTCCATTCCTATGATGAACATAAATAAGATCAGGCCAATCTGGCTGAGGAACTTTAAATTGCCTAAGGAAGATGCCGGAAACAGCGTAGCAGAGAATTCCGGAAAATACCAGCCAATCAAAGATGGCCCCAACACAATTCCGGCGAGGATTTCCCCAATTACCGTTGGCTGGCCTATTTTATTGCATACCCAGCCAAATATCCTTGCCACAACGATAATAGTGATTATTTGGGCGAGGAGGATAGCCAGCGGATGCTGCAAAGTCTGTATCAGGGCGTCCAGAAACTCCTGCCATTGGGATTTTCCAGATTTTGGCACCTGAATATTTCTACCCTCTTCCAGCTTTGCTCCGAGTAATATTATCCAATATATCAGTGCGGTTAACCCACTGACGAGAAAGAAATAAAAAATATTTTTTTTGTAGGCTCCCTTCATTTTTTTAACTTTTTTCCATTACCCTCTTTTGGAACAAGGAACGAAAATTTCCCTGCCCTCCCTGCCTATATAGACGATATGCATGCATGTGCGACAGCTTCGCAGCCCCCGCTTTCCCTGCTTTACAAATCTAAGTGTTTTTTTGCATTGATTTACTTCTGTCTTCCAAAGGACCTTACCCATATCTCAATAAAAAATGAATATGAACAAACTGCTGCCCGCAATCCTCACACCCAAATCCCATCTCCACTAAAATAGCCCCACCTCCTACTTTCAGAAAATCCTTCTTTGCATTACCTTTACGCGCACACCCCCAACCCCTCAACCTCAACCTTAACCTCAACCTTAACCTCAACCTCAACCTTTCCTCCTATGCGCACCCTTTTCATCCCGCTCTTTTTTGTTTTCATCACTGGCCTTCCTGCCCAGCAGATTGATCTTTCCACTTTGAGTAAGCTCAGCATCAGGAATGTAG
>CAZGOT010000378.1:2351-2867 GCA_964527495.1 uncultured Haliscomenobacter sp. | reverse complement strand
CAAGGGCACAGGAGCCAGCCCCACCGGAAACCGCTGCCGTCAGGGTAGCAGAGCCGCCCAGGCAGACCACGACATCCCCGCCGCTGATGACCACATCCTGGCTTTGGACTATTTGCACCGTCACCGTATTGGAAGGAACAATACATCCGGTGGAGTTGCAGACCAGTTGTGCGCGATAGATAAAAGTCCCGGTAGGGGAATACGTGATCGTCGTAGTATTCGTATTGGAAATATTCACCCAGGAGCTGCCATTATTGCTGAGCTGCCAAAGGACGGTACAGCCATTCAGCCCACCGGGCACGTTTGCAGTAAGGGCAACCTGCCCTCCGACGCAAACCGATGCCGGTGCGCTAAGTGTAATGCTCCTGTCTGTCTGTATAGTTACTTCCTGTACATTAGAAACCGCTTGTGCACATCCCCCTCCGATACAGCTCAGTACTACCCGGTAACGGGTAGTGGCAGCCGGATTGACCGTGAGACTTGAACCGGAGGCACCTAAGATATTCGTCCATGCAC
>CAZGOT010000378.1:0-2341 GCA_964527495.1 uncultured Haliscomenobacter sp. | reverse complement strand
CGAAAGCACGATACTGCGGTCATTTTGGATAGTAACCTCATGAACGTTCGAAGTAGCCTGGGCACAGCCGCCACCGATACAGCTCAAGACAGCCCGGTAGCGGGTGGTGGTAGCTGGGCTTACGCTAAGGCTGGAGCCGGAAGCTCCGGAAAGGTTCGTCCAAACTCCGGTGGAAATATTCTGTGATTGCCACTGTAATACACAATCCCCAACCCCACCATCAACTGTGGCATTGAGCGTGATGCTACCGCCAGGGCAGGTAGAGGTCGCTCCGCTGATATTGACCAGTGCTTCAGAAAAAACCCTGACCAGGAAAGGCCCTGCGAATGGGCGACAGCCCACTTCTGTTGGAGTGGGCGACAGCACTGCATACACGTAATAAATGCCCGGCGTTGACGGGAAAGCTACACTGCTCAAAGTGGCCTTATCCGCTGCCGCACTGAGCACCCCATCTCCGAGGATACCTGCGGGAGGACCATATACGTTCGCCGGGTTTGGAGAGTTGAAATACACAAAACGGATTCCATAGTCCCGTCCACCAAAAGCAGAAAGTCGCATATTTTCCAGATCCGAGACTTCAAGGGAACCATTGCCCCCTCCAACACAGATTCCGGAAGTACCCGTAATACTGCCGGAAATCTCAGGACACAAGATACCGATATTGACGGAAGCAGGCATAGCAGGCAATGGACAACCCGCGGTAAATGCCCGGCCTGATCCGGAGTACATACCGATGGGTGCCCCGGCCGGAATATTGGCACGGTAGGAAAGATCCAGCGTATCCCGTGGGGCCAGGTAATATTCTTTTACCGAAGGGCTCCCACTGAGTACACCACCTATCCAGCGCAGGTTTCCGTTTGTGCCAATTGCTGGCACTCGCGTAGAATTAGCCGCCGTAACCTCGCTTTGCGGGTTAAGGCCCTGGTAGGAAAATGGCGCGGGCAAAAAATCTGCGATACTGTCAATAGTAAAAGGAACAGCAGAAGTATTGACCAGGCGGAAGGAATAGTGGAGTGTCGTATCCACCGAAGGCGAAGCAGGGAAAAATGACCGGGTAACCTTCTTGTCCGCACTCAGCACGTTGATTGGGTCCAACCCCGATACTGCTCCGGCAAAGCTGCCAGTTCCGCCAAATTCAATGCGGAAGCCCCGACCAGACCGACTGTAATTTACCACAATCAGCCCATAACTTTTTCCTGCCGTCATCGTAATAGGTGCAAGGAAGTTGTTACTCCCGGTAGCACATCCGCAGTATTCAATCTGGTCAGTTTCGCCATTGCGCAGGCCGGTAGAACCTGTACAGGCCACCCAATTCGAGATGGGTTGACCGACATTTTCCCCGGAAGACATACAGCGCAGGGAAACGCGGCCCGAGCAATCATCCAGGCCATTGGGAAGTTCGAAAAGAACAAAATCAATATCGTCGGAAGGATTGAGCGGGGTAATACTAAAGGTAAGGGAACCGGAAGTTCCCGCCCGCCATTTCAGCCACGTACTTTGGTATTCTGTTGGTTGGCAGCCTGTGCGGCCGCACACATTACTCAGTTCATTAGCATCCAACCCCTCTCCGCTGACAAAATCAATCGTCGTGGGGGCGGTATTGCACAACACCTGGCCAGTAGGACAATCGGCAAGGGGATTGAGGAAGGGGGAAAAATTATTCAGGCACAACTGAAAAGTACCTCTGAAATCGTTGCGGCCGCTCACCCGCATAAAGTAGCGCTTTCCAACCTCCAGTCCGCTGGCCAGAAGTTCCACGTAATTCAGGCCGAGTTTGTCACTAGCACAATATAGCAGGATGAGTCCGCCGCAGCTACCGGAATAAATGGCAATCTGAGGAGACTGGAGCGTCCCTCCGGGGCTCTGCCCCGCCGCACCCTTAACACTGACCCTCAAATCGGAGGCTTGGGGCACGAAGGAAAACCAAACATCAGGTGCAGTCGTTCCGGTAGGAAAACAGACCGGACGGCTCCAGGCAGAAAGGGTAGCCCCAACTGTAGTGTAAGCAGCAGGCCCCGAACACCAGTTTTGGATGTTGGTCAACGTAATCGCACCCGAACACTCATCGTTAATGGGTTGGGCATGAAGAGATACCAGAAAAGTGGAAAAAAGAAGGGCAAATGAGGAAAGCGCCGTTTTAATTTTTGTGCCGGAACGACGTCCTTTACAAAATCTGAAGCGCCCAACCAGTCGTGCAGTCAAGTAATCTTTTTGCATACGTTTCACAGGATTTTCAACAAACACTTTCTGCCACACAGGAAATGTACCAGATACAAAACTTGTGCTTATGACTCGTTATTGCAGAAAATATTTGTCAAAGCCGTGAAAAACAAGACTTTAA
>CAZGOT010000377.1:0-2869 GCA_964527495.1 uncultured Haliscomenobacter sp. | reverse complement strand
AACGGCAGTGCGGGTACTGTCTCACAAGTGCGAAATGCAGGAACATTTAAAATCACTGCCGAAGACCGGCAGCTCAAAGCAGGGGAGGAGTATCGCATGGTATTCCGTGGGATGCTTCAGGATATCGAAGGGTACCAGTTCAGCACTTCTTTTGACCGGGATGCTTTTGAATGGGTAGGGTTGGATTATGGCTTTGCCGGAGAGGGACATTTTGGTGTATTTGAAGAAGCAGGTGTTGTTACGACGAGCTGGAACCGAATGGATAAAGTCCAAAGCAAACTAGGGGAGACTCCGCTTTTTGCCCTGATTTTGCGTGCAAAACGCGATTTGGCGACACTTAACAACCTGGTGACTATAGGGGACCGCATTACGCCTGCAGAGGCTTACGGAACCCAAGGGGAAGCGTTAAAAGTAGTATTCGGGCTTCAAGGTATGCCCATGGCACAGGGTCAGCCTATGGTTTACCAAAATATCCCTAACCCTTTTGCCGGTGAAACGCTCATTGGGTTTTATCTCCCAGAGGGTGGGGAGGCACAGCTCCGCATAAGTGATTTACAAGGGCGGTTGCTGCAGCACCTGAAGGGACAATTTGGGGCAGGGTATGGGCAATTCCGGGTTAAAAGCACCGGATTGCCTACAGGAATCCTTCAATACACCCTTACCTGTGGAACATTTTCCGCTACCAGGCGGATGATTGTGGCGCAATAATTCCGCCGCCTTCGGCGGCGAAATAGAGTTGGGGTTGTGTAAAAAGCCCCCGGCTTTTCATTTGGCGGCTTGCGCCACCAAATGTCATTTTAAACAGACGTCATTTTCATTGATTTTGCGAAGCAAAATCAATGAAAATGACGTCTGTTTAAAATTTTCTTTCGCCGCCGTAGGCGGCGGAATACTTTTTACACAACCGCATCTTTTTGCACAACTCCAAATTTTTGTGGAGTTACGCAAAACGGCTTTCAGCCTCACAAAAGTACGCATAGAAATACCGGAATTCCAAAGATGGACGTTTAATCTTCGCTATTTTCGCATCGCGGTATTGGAGGTGGCTTTGCTGGCCTTACTCCTCAACAGGAACAATAATATGTATAGTAATAACAGAATAAGCGAACCCACGGTGCTGGTGCTGGCGATGGGTCTGATATCAGCAGCGATGTTGTTGATGCTGGGGGAGGCCCCTCTGTACCTGGAAGAGCCCCGAAGGGCGATCATTGCCATGGAGATGGCTTATTCGGGGAATTACTGGGCCCCCACCTTACTGGGGGATTGGTATTACAACAAGCCTCCGATGTTTACCTGGGTACTGCTGGGATTTTCCTGGATTGGGGAACAAGTGGGGGCAGGGCCCTTTGAGGCATTTTGGCTCCGCCTGCCTTCAGTGCTTTCAGCATGGGCGATTGCAGCGCTACTGTACCGGGCAGGAAGAAAAGAGGTACATGCCCTTTTTGGGGCCAGGGCAGGTTTATTTTTCCTGAGCTTTGCAAGCATATTGTTGTTTTTCAGTATGTTGGCAGAGATTGATCTCTTCTATGCACTGTTGGTCTTCAGTAGTATCCTGGTTATCTGGCAACTCGGGGAGCGAGAGGCCTATCTGCAGATGTTCGCGGCGACCTATCTGTTTTGTGCCATAGGTGTGCTGACGAAAGGCCTTCCCTCGCTGGCCTTCACCGCCATTTCCTTATTGGTATATTTTGGGGACAAGCGCAGGATTGGTGTACTGTTTTCCCTATCCCATATATCCGGCATCTTTGTGCTGGTGGGTATCCTGGGCTTATATCTGTGGAAGTATGCCCAATACCATCCCGTTGAGAACCTGCTGTACACTCTGGCGGGAGAGTCCGAGCGCCGGACAGTTGCAGGGGCGTCCTGGCTGGCATTGCCCGGCCATCTGGTGCTTTATCCGTTGAATGTATTGTACGATATGCTTCCAGGAAGTTTAGCCGGGCTTTTACTGCTTCGGCGGGATATCCGCAGTACCTTACTGGGAAGGCATCCCTTTATCCGGTTTGGTGTTTTGATATTACTGGCTAACCTCGTGCTGTATTGGGTTTCTCCGGGTGCGCGGGTGCGATATGTGTATCCACTTTTTCCATTTGCGGCAATATTATTTGCCTGGGCCTACGAATTGCGTGCGGAAGCCCCGGTATGGGCAACTCTGTGGGTGCAGCGAATCAAGGTGGCAACCTTTTTTTGTGCCGCCGTTGGGATTTTTGCCCTGCTCTTTATTCCGGATATTCGTTCTATACCCAATGTGCTTCCTGTAGTTTGTTTGGGATTTCCTGCTTTAATAGGGATCGGGTGGTTATCCCGCTCAAAACCTTCCCTTACCCTGCCTTTGTTGTTTGTGGCAATGGCTGTAGTCCGGTTGGTGTTTGATTTTACCGTACTTCCCCACCGCGCCCTTTATTCCGGGGCAAAGCAGGATAAAGATCTTGCGGTTGCCATACACCGTGCTACCGATGGTCGCCCGCTGTATCTCTACGGAGAGGAAAAAGTGGTTTCGTACACTACGTGTTTTTATCTGAACCAATACCGGAGACAGCCGCTGGTTTTGCAGGACCAGCTACAGAACGGCCAGTTTTACCTGCTTTCTTCCGAATTTGTGGGACCGAGAGATTCTGTGTTGGTGCGTACTACCTATAATGGGGCAGAAAAAGCCCTGATTTTGAAGCGGTATTGATGTATTTGTTTTTAAGAGGCCGATTTTGATGGTTTTGCAAAGCAAAATCATCAAAATCGGCCGCAAAAAAATATTCCGGGGTTGTGTAAAAAGTATTCCGCCGTCTTCGGCGGCGCAATAAAATTTTAAACAGGGGGTCGTGTAAAAAGCCCCTGGCATTTCATTTGGCGGCTGACGCCGCCCAATGTTATT
>CAZGOT010000376.1:1001-2870 GCA_964527495.1 uncultured Haliscomenobacter sp. | reverse complement strand
ATTTCCCCCTCTTTGAGCTGGACTTCGATATGCTCCATGAGCGTTGTAGCCAGCGCCAGCCCTACATAATCTGCTCTGATAGGAAAAAGTTTATGCTGGCGGTCTACCAGGACGGCCACCTCTACCCTTTTAGGCAGAGTAGCCAGAAAGGGTCTGAACGCATAGAAAATCGTCCTGCCGGTATTGGCTACATCATCGGTAATAATGATGGTCCTATCTTTGAGATGCTCAATGGGTAAGTCAATTTCAACAGGATGGTTATTGGGGTCTGCAGGATTAAGGCGGACGTTTGTAAGGATAATCGGCTTGTCGCTGAATTGCTTCAAGGCAACCAGGAGCATACGGGCAAATTCCAGGCCTTTATTGTTGATACCTGCAAGAATAAGGCTTTCCTCGTCAAGGTTATTTTCCAGGATTTCCATTGCCAGCCGGGTAATCCTGTGTCTGACCTGCTTTTCATCGAGGATTTTCATAGTAAAGTGGTTTTAGCAAAAGAAAAAAGGTTGCTGATTGCAACATTAAATTAGCGCAAAATCGTAATTTAGCGAAAATTCGCCTTAATATATGTTTGCACAAGTCGCTTTTGCCCTGATTGCTGGCATTGCCGTAGGTTTTTCCGCCAGGCAATTCCATCGTATCCGTCAAAACATATTGCTCGGGAAACACGAGGATTTGCCTGGAGATACCGGCACCAGGTGGCGCAATCTACTACTTGTGGCCTTTGGCCAGCAAAAAATGTTCAAGAATTGGCTCGTAGCAGTCTTGCATTTTTTTATCTACGCAGCATTTCTGATTACCCAGCTAGAACTCCTGGAAATCTTCCTTGATGGTTTGACGGGCCATCATCGCTTCTTCTTTCCTTACCTGGGCTCCTTTTATACGTTTATCATCAGTTTTATCGAGATACTTTCTATGCTGGCCCTTTTCGGGACCCTTGTGTTCCTTGTGCGTAGAAACCTTTTGCGCATTCCCCGTTTTACGCTGCCAGAATTGAGGGGCTGGCCTTTCAAGGATGCAAATATCATTCTCGTACTCGAAATTTTCCTGATTTTTTTTATTTTTCTCATGAACAGTGCCGATATGGCCCTGCACGATAATGCGTACGGGTTCGTCATCAGCGGACTGTTATCTCCTTTTTGGGAGGGGGTTTCCGAAAGCACCCTGCACTTGATGGAACGGACAGGATGGTGGGGACATGTACTGGTAGTTTTCGGGTTTCTCAATTATCTGCCCTTTTCAAAGCACCTGCACATCGTACTGGCTTTTCCCAATACGTACTATGCGCGCCAAAGCCCCCGCGGCGAGATGGAAAATATGCCGGCAATCATGCAGGAAGTGAAGTCCATGCTGGGCATAGCAGGCAATGTGACACCGGAAAGTGGAGAAATTCCGGAGTTTGGGGCAAACGATGTGACCACCCTTAGCTGGAAAAACCTGTTAGATGCCTACAGTTGTACTGAATGCGGCCGGTGTACTGCCGCTTGTCCGGCCAATATCACTGGTAAAAAGCTCTCGCCGCGCAAAATTATGATGGATATCCGCGACCGGGCAGAAGAGGTAGGTAGAAAAATAAGGAGTGGGGATTCCAGCTTTGCGGCGGATGCTTCCTTACCGCTTTCCGCAAAGAATTTCAATGACGGTAAAAGCCTTTTCGATTATATCTCCCCTGAAGAGCTCCATGCCTGTACTACCTGCAATGCCTGCGTGGAAGCATGTCCGGTATTGATTAACCCGCTTGACCCCATTCTACAAATGCGCCGATATGAGATACTCACCCTTTCCCAGGGACCATCTGATTGGCTGCCAATGTTCAATAGCATGGAAAATAGCGGCGCGGCATGGGCTATGTCGGTAGAGCGGGACGCATGG
>CAZGOT010000376.1:0-991 GCA_964527495.1 uncultured Haliscomenobacter sp. | reverse complement strand
TACAGAACGGAATGATTAATAAATTGTATAGGGAAAAGAGAATATATTAAAAAAAGATCATGAATAGCGTGCCAACAATGGCCGAAATGGCCGGTGCGGGGGAAAACCCCGAAATTTTGTTCTGGGTAGGTTGTGCCGGAAGTTTTGACGCCCGTGCGCAGCGGGTAACGATAGCATTTTCAAAAATACTACAATCGGCGAACATCTCGTTCGCCATTCTCGGCAACGAAGAGCAGTGTACCGGAGACCCTGCCCGGCGCGCAGGTAATGAATTTGTCTTTCAGATGCTGGCCTTGCAAAATATTCAGACACTTAACATGTACGGGGTAAAAAAGATAGTTACGGCCTGTCCGCATTGCTTTAACACCCTGAAGAACGAATATCCTGCGCTTGGCGGGCATTACGAAGTCGTTCACCATACCCAATACCTGCAGCAGCTCATCAACGAGGGAAAAGTAGTTCTGCAAGGAGGAGGCGCATTTAAAGGAAAAAAAATCACCTACCACGATTCTTGCTATATCGGAAGAATCAATGGTATATACGAAGCTCCCCGAAAAATCCTGGAGCTCCTGGATGCCGATCTGGCCGAGATGAAGCGCTGCCGAACCAATGGCCTTTGCTGTGGTGCCGGGGGTGCCCAAGTGTGGAAGGAGGACGAGCCTGGCGATAAGCGCATCAATATAGAACGGGTAGAAGAGGCACTCGATACGGGTGCTACCGTGATTGCTGCCAATTGTCCTTTCTGCATCACTATGCTCCAGGATGGCGTAAAAGCCAAGGATAAGCAGGATCAGGTGATGGTGTATGACCTTTCGGAGTTGATACTGATGCAGGGACATGTATAACTATGTTTTATTATTTTTGCTTCCTTTATATCCGTTCGCTGCCAAAGTGCCCTTGCAGGGGTTGCCCGCAGTAGTTGGTATTATCAACCGCGTGGCGAAAGTGAGGAGAACCTCCTGTATATGCGCTTGATCGACGAACAATATCT
>CAZGOT010000375.1:0-2887 GCA_964527495.1 uncultured Haliscomenobacter sp. | reverse complement strand
TGAAGGCACAGGAAAACTATCAGTTGCTCATTCAAAAACTGGATCAGTTCATCCGGAAATATTATCTGAACAAGCTCCTGCGCGGTGCACTGTATAGTACCGGGCTTATCCTCGCTTTGTTCCTGATGAATAGTATACTGAAAGATTTCTTTTATTTCTCCCCGTCTGTACGCAGGCCAATGGTCTATACTTCCCTGGGCATCAGCGCATTGGCATTAGGCGGGTGGGTTCTTGATCCCCTTTTCCGGTATTTCCGACTCGGCAATGTGATCACTCACCAACAGGCCGCAATGATTATCGGGGACCATTTTGCAGGGGTAAAAGATAAACTGCTCAATATCCTGCAACTCCATCAGCAAGCCGACTCTTCCGAAAATACTGCCCTGATACTTGCCAGTATAAACCAGAAATCGGAAGAAATCCGCCCGGTGCCGTTTAAAGCGGCTATTGACCTTGCCCAAAATAGAAAGTACCTGCGCTTTGCCCTCCCTCCAATGTTAATCCTGCTCGTCTTGTTATTTGCAGCACCCAGCGTTATACAGGAAAGTACCTACCGGTTGCTCAACAACTCCAGGGAATTCTTTCGCCCAGCTCCCTTTGGGTTCAACATAGAAGAAACAACCCTTCGCGTTGTCCAATATGAAGATTTTACCTTAAACGTAGAAATTGCTGGAAACCAGCTACCCAATGAAGCCTTCATCGAAATAGATAACTACCGCTACCGACTCAATAAAGAAACTCCAGCCTCTTTCTCCTATCTGTTCAAAAACGTCCAGAATGACGTCTCTTTCCGGCTGGTGGCCGCTGGAGTTACCTCCCGCAAGTATGATCTCCAAGTACTCCGCAAGCCTAACCTCGCTTCGTTTGAAGTTCAACTCAACTACCCCGACTATACCGGAAAAAAAGACGAACAACTGGAAAATACCGGAGACTTGATCATCCCCGAAGGTACCCAGGTAAACTGGGTCTTTAAAGCTAACCATACGGACGAAGTACGCCTCAGGTTTTCCCTTGGCAATACTATACTCTATGCAAAACGCTTTGCAGAAGATCTGTTCAGCTTTGGCAAAAAAGCCAAACAAAGCGAAACTTACCGCCTCTTTTTTGTCAACCAGGATATTCCTAAAGGAGATTCTGTAAGCTACTCCATTACCGTTATCCCCGACCAATACCCCAGCATCAACGCCGAGCGATTTGTGGATAGTTCCAATACCCGTGTACAGTTTTTCGCAGGCGAAAGCTCCGATGATTATGGATTACGCAATATTACCTTTAATTATCGCATAAAACCCGCTGAAAAACCCCAAGGTGCACTCACCACTATTCCCCTCGCACGACCCAATGCCAAACAGGCCGACTTCCAATATGCCTTTGATCTACTCCAACTCAACCTTGCACCCGGCGATGAAGTCTCCTACTACTTCGAAGTCTTCGATAACGATGCCGTTAATGGGTCAAAATCATCCCGGACTAATATTATGGTCTTTTCCATGCCAACGCTCAAAGAATTTGAGGCCCTGGCAGAAAATAACGACCTGCGCATTAAAGAAAACCTCCAAAATGCGCTCGCCGAGTCCCGTAAAGTACAGCAGCAAATGAAAAAAATGCGGGAAAAACTCCTGCAGGAAAAAGAAATCAATTGGCAAACCCGAAAAGAACTGGAAAAGCTCCTGGAACGGCAAAAACAACTACAACAGGAAATCGAAAAAGCAAAGGAGGCCTTCGACGAAAATCTCGAAAACCAAAAACAATTTGCTCCCAATGACGAACAAACCCAGCAAAAACAAGACCAGCTCCAGGAAATGATGGACGAAACAATCAATGAAGAACTCCAGAAACTGATGCAACAACTTGAAGAACTCCTGCAAAAAATGGAAAAAGACCAGGCACTGGAT
This sequence comes from uncultured Haliscomenobacter sp., assembly GCA_964527495.1. GTDB lineage: Bacteria > Bacteroidota > Bacteroidia > Chitinophagales > Saprospiraceae > JADJPL01. The sequence continues at coordinate 992 of CAZGOT010000375.1, read as the reverse complement.
TTGATGCAGAAAATGGAATCCCGTGACAAACAGGTCGAAATGGATCTCGAACGCCTCACGGAACTGTTCAAGCAACTGGAACTTGAACAGGAAATGAAAAATGCCATAGATAAACTCCAAAACCTCGCCGAACAGCAGGAAAAACTGAGTAAAGAAACACAAAATGCTGAAGGAGACCAAAAAGATCAACTCCTCGAAAAACAAGAAGATATCAACAAAGCCTTCCAGGAAGTAAAAGATAAAATGGATAATATCGAAAAGAAAAATGAAGAACTAGAAAACCCCCAAGAACTCGGTAATAACAAGGAAGAAATGAAGGATATCCAGCGCGATATCAATGAAAGTAAAATGAACCTCGACCAAAAACAAAATCAAAAGGCCGCACAGTCCCAGAAAAATGCCGCACAGAAAATGAAAAATATGGCCAATAACATGAACTCCCAAATGCAGTCTCAGGAAATGGAACAAATGATGGAGGACATGCAGGCATTACGGCAATTACTCGAAAACCTCGTAGGCCTTTCGTTCGACCAGGAAGCCCTCATCAAAAAACTTGAAAAAGCAGAAATCAATACCCCTCGTTATGTTAGCCTTGTACAAGAACAGTTCAAAATAAAGGATGATTTTCGTGTCGTCCAGGACAGCCTCCAGGCACTCGCCAAACGCGTATTCCAAATCGAGTCCTTCGTGACTGGAAAAGTTACCGATATCGTGGAAAATATGTCTGCCAGCCTGGATGACCTCGAAGAACGACGCAAATTCCAGGCCGCCGACCACCAGCAAAGGACAATGAAAAATCTCAATGACCTGGCCCTCATGCTCAGCGAAACCATGAACCAAATGCAACAGCAAATGTCCTCGATGATGTCTGGCTCCCAAATGTGCGCCAAACCCAAACCGAACGGCGGTCAGCCTAAAGATAAAATCTCCCAGGGCCAGCAACAACTCAATGGCCAAATGCAGCAAATGCGCCAGCAAATGGAAAAAGAAGG
>CAZGOT010000374.1:0-2903 GCA_964527495.1 uncultured Haliscomenobacter sp. | reverse complement strand
GCGCCCGCTCCCAATGAACGGGTTGCCAACTTACATAAATTTATGCGGACTTTTGCCGCAGAACAAGGTATTCGCTTGTATGAAATCGGAGAGGGCATCTGCCACCAGGTTATGGTCGAACAGCGGCACGTTGAGCCGGGGCAGGTGTTTATAGGAGCCGATTCCCATACCCCTACCTATGGAGCCTTAAATGCTCTGGCATGCGGGGTAGGCAGTACCGACCTTGCCGCCGTGATGCTCACCGGGAAAATTTGGCTAAAAGTACCCGCGAGTATCCGAATCCGTTGTCATGGCAAACTTGCCCCGGGTACAAGTGCAAAAGACCTCGCCTTGTTCCTCGTCGGCAAGCTAACGATTTCCGGAGCAACATACCAATCTGTTGAATTTGAGGGGGAGGCATTCCACTCGATGAGCCTCGCCAGCCGTATGAGTATAGCTAATATGCTCGCTGAAATGGGTGCAAAAACGGGTTTCGTACACCCAAAGGGCCTTAGCCTCCCCTATCCTTTCACCGCAACAGTCCCAGATGCAGATGCCGCTTATGTACGGGAGTTCGAATTTGAAGTCCATGACCTACCCCCCCAGATTGCGGCACCGGAGTCGCCCGACAATACCTTCCCACTTGCTGATTATGCCGGTACACCTATAGAGTACGCCTTTATCGGCACCTGTGGCAATGGGCGGCTGGAGGACTTACAGACCGCTGCCGCAATTCTCAAAGGCCAAAAAATTGCCCCAGGGGTGCGCTTGGTTATAGCACCGGCATCCAGAAGCGTACTCCTGGATGCTATGCTCGATGGTACCGCCCACACCCTGGTAGCTGCTGGTGCGACCATCATCAGCCCTGGTTGCGGGCCTTGTGTGGGAAGCCATGAAGGAGTGCCTGCCGATGGAGAGACGGTAATTTCGGCAGCGAACCGAAATTTCAGGGGGCGGATGGGAAACCCCAATGCCCGCATTTTTCTCGCTTCCCCCGCCACAGTAGCCGCGTCAGCCCTAGCGGGCCGGATAGCGGGGACGGACGAGATTATTTGAATATATTTGAAGCAATGTCTTTACGTTATTACTCATAGCCTGTCTAACAAACAGTATAAACTGCCGCGATATGGCTCAATTTTTCGCTACAATTTTCCGTCAACGAAATCTCGTCCTGGCCATCGTCGCTTCCTCTATGGGATTTTTTGTTGATCTCTACGACATCATCATCGTCAGCGTTTTGCGCAGGAGCAGCCTGCTCGACCTGGGAATAGCAGAAGCGGATCTCCAGGCGAAAGGCGTACTGCTGCTGAATACACAGATGGCTGGAATGCTGTTGGGTGGATTTCTATGGGGTATGCTTGGAGATAAAAAAGGACGGTTATCCGTGCTTTTTGGTTCTATTGCCTTGTATTCCATCACTACATTTCTACATGCCTATGCCCCTAATTATGAAGTATATCTTTTGCTGCGTTTTCTGGCCGGAATTGGGCTGGCCGGTGAACTGGGTGCTGCAGTTACGCTTGTAAGCGAGCAAATGCCCCCAAAGTGGCGGGGTATGGGCCCGGCAATTATCGGCTCGTTTGGGATGCTGGGGGCTGTAGCAGGTGCTTATATCGGTGGGCATTACTCCTGGCAGTTTACCTATCAGCTCGGTGGTGGAATGGGGTTGGTTCTGCTGCTGCTCCGATTAGGCGTAATGGAATCGGGGCTATACCGGAATTTGCAGGGTGCTCAGGTGCGCCAGGGGGATTTATGGCTGGTTTTGCGGGATAGAAAGCAGCTTTTGAAATATTGTGCCATTATATTAATGGGATTTCCGGGCTGGTTCGTGAATGGCGTAGTGATGACGTTTACGCCGGAAATTGCTGCCGGGATGGGGATGCAGGAAATTCCCTCTGTCAGTATGGTATTTACCGTTTTTTTCCTTGGTTTTACCTTCGGGGATTTTTCCTGTGGCCTGGTAAGTCAATGGCTTCAAAGTCGAAAAAAAGCTATTTTTCGCTATCTCTCTGCCTTTACCCTGCTGATGATAACCTATTTCGCGATAGGGTACCGATCTGTACAGATTTACTACACCTTGTTTTTCCTTATGGGCATAAGTGTTGGATATACCATTGTGTTGATTACGAATGGGGCGGAAATGTTCGGTACCAATATCCGATCGCTCGTCACGACCTCCTCGCTCAACCTCCTGCGTGCTTCGGTTATCCCACAGGCAACATTGTTCAACCTGCTTACGCATAGTATGGGGGCGGCAAAAGCAGCGGCTTTGGTGGGTATATTATCTGTCGCCATTGCTTTTTGGGCTTACACCCAGTTGGAAGAAACTTTTCACAAAGATCTGAACTACGTTGATGTATGAACCAAAGTCCAAGGGCATTCGTCTATGGCGACGATATAGACACCGACCGGATTATCCCGGGTAAATACACTAAAACACTGGACCAACAATCCTGGGTAGATCATGTGCTGGAAGATCTCGACCCTGATTTTCGCACCCGCATGCACCCTGGTGATATTATCGTTGCCGGGGATAATTTCGGTTGTGGGTCTTCCCGCGAACAAGCTCCCGTAGCACTAAAACTTGCAGGCGTGTCTTGTGTAATCGCCAGATATTTCGCCCGTATTTTTTATCGAAATGCCATCAATATCGGCCTGCCCCTGCTGGAAATCCCCGATCACGATATTCAAAATGGCGATGAGCTCGATATCGACCTCCGCCAGGGTTCCGTCTTTAACCGTACACAAAAAAAGACCTATCACGCCAAACCTATGCCCGAAGTCATGATCCGCATCCTCCAGGAGGGCGGCCTCGTCCCTTTTTTGAAAAAGTACAGGGATTATGGAGTTTGACCTCAACCTTAACCTCAACCTTAACCTCAACCTTAACCTTAACCTTAACCTCAACCTCAACCTTAACCTCA
>CAZGOT010000373.1:0-2910 GCA_964527495.1 uncultured Haliscomenobacter sp. | reverse complement strand
TGGAGGAACTCCACCGGATCAGCGAAGAAGAAGCCAGGTCCAGCCCTAAAATACCTGTTATGCTGGTACTGGACAACGTGCGCTCCGCACTCAACGTCGGTTCCGCTTTCCGCACCGCCGATGCCTTCGCCGTCGAAGGGATCGTCCTTTGTGGCATCAGCGCCCAACCGCCACACCGGGAGATCCTCAAAACTGCCCTGGGAGCCACCGAAACGGTCCATTGGAAGTATTTCGCGGAATGCTCCGAGGGGATAGAATATCTCCGGGAGCAGGGATGGCAGATTTGGGCCGTGGAGCAAGCAGAGGGCAGTATACAGTTGCAGGAATTTCAAACTATTGAAAATCAGCCTATTGCACTTGTTTTTGGCAACGAAGTCCAGGGCGTATCGGAGGAAGTCATGGCCCGCGTACAGGGTGCGATCGAAATACCCCAGTTTGGGGCCAAACACTCCCTGAACATTGCCGTGAGTATCGGAGTAGTATTATGGGAGCTCACCCGAAGGCGTTTGTAGGACAGAACCGGTCACCGTCATTCAAAAATAGCGAAATGAAACAAAAAAACCACATTTTCCTGGCCTGCTTTATGGGCATGCTGCTCTTCGGGGTTTCCGCCATCACCCTGGGTTCCCTGGCACAGCCCTTGCAGGAGCGTTTTAACCTGGATGCGGTGGGCACCGGCAAGTTATTTTCGGTATTTCCCATGGGGGTATTATTAGGTGCCCTCCTGTTTGGGCCGGTTTGTGATCGTTATGGGTATAAATATATGCTCGCCCTTGCGGCCATTTCTATCGGTCTTGGCTTCGAGGGATTAGCGCAACTCAAGGAAATCCCGCTTTTGTATGCGAGCATCTTTTTGTTTGGATTTGGCGGTGGAGTAATCAACGGGGCTACCAGCGGGGTGGTGAACGATATCAGCACGGAGCATAAAGGGGCCAACCTAAGCATCCTGGGGGTCTTTTTTTCTGTCGGTGCTGTTGGTATGCCCTTGCTGCTTGGTCTGATTGGACATTATTTCAGCCCATTCCAGATTGTAGGCGGGATTGGCTATTTAGGCCTCTTTATTGGCATCTGGTACCTTTTCGTGCCTTTTCCCGGTGCAAGGGCAGCCGGGGAGCCTATGTCCCTGGATTTTTCTTTCCTCCTGCACCCTTTATTGATTTTTATCGCGCTGTACCTCTTCTTTCAAAGCAGTATTGAAGGCTCCATCAATAACTGGACCACTACCTTTCTTACCCAAAGGGGGGTTATGGCAGAGTCTGAAGCCTTGTTTGGCCTCTCCATCCACATGATCGGAATGACTATCATGCGCGTGCTCACGGGGAGCGTTTTTCGTGCCGTTTCCAAGGTCAAACTCCTCTGGATTGGCTTCGGGTTACTCTTCCTCGGCATCTTTGGGTTACAGGCCCAGGAATCAAAAGTACTCGTCTGGGCAGGTCTGTTCTGCGCAGGCGGAGGGGTAGCCCTCGGATTCCCACTCCTGCTGGGCTTCATCGGAGAGCGCTTTCAACAGTTTACCGCCACGGCCTTCAGTTTCGTATTCTCCGCAGCATTGGTCGGCAATATGTTGCTCAACTATAGTATGGGGCACATAATCAAAAACCTGGGTATCGAATACTATTCGGTCGTTTGTGTCTGCTGCGCAATAGGCATGGTTGTCGCATTCTACCGGATTACCAGGGAATTGAAAAAACCCATCGTTTAATTTAAGGGGGATATTTTTATGCTGCCGCCTTCGGCGCTTAAAAAAACATTCCGGGATTGTGTAAAAAGGCTCCGGCTTTTCATTTGGCGGCACAAGTCGCCAAATGTTATTTTGAACAAACGACGTTTTGTCTCATTTTGCTTCTAAAAATTAGGCAAAACGTCGTTCATTCAAAATTCTATTTCGCCCCCGAAGGCGGCGAAATAGAAATACTTTTCGCACAACCCCATGACCGGCTATGCCAGACACAAATTCCAGCATTTCTGCCCCGGGAGTGCATCATAAAACTCTCCTTCGCCTTTTCAAGGCATATTCTTAGTCCGCGTAAGTGATTTTTATATCCTATTATTTACATGGGAATAATATATTATTACCTTTGTTTTTCCATTTGGCACAAGAAGTATCCTTTATTAAAAAGGACTGAAACGTCCAATTTGGAAATTTAGCAGATTTTCTCAACCTAATTGACTATTCATGAAAGCAATTCCTACACCCAACTTATGGCCTGCTTTGCTACTGGCCGCTATGTTTTGCTGTTGCGCAGCTACGACAAATGCACAGAAAAAAACTATCGAAGTATCCGGCACCGTCCTGGACGGAGGCGATCAATCCCCACTGGTCGGTGCTACTGTAACCTTTAAAGGAGATGTCGCCGGTGTATTCACCGATCAATCGGGGAATTTTTCGATCAAAACGCAGGCAGTTACCCCGGTGACCCTAATTGTCAATTATCTGGGTTATCAGGAATACGCTGTTCAGCTGAATGAAGGGCAAAGTGGGCTTAAAATTGAGCTTTCCCCACAAGCCCTCTCGGTTGGCGAGGTGACGGTTACGGCCAACCGGGTAGAAGAGAAAATCACCAAAAGCCCGGTGACTATTGAAAAGCTTTCGGCACGCACTTTACAAGCCGCTCCGGGCTTTGACTCCTATGCTGCCCTGCAGGGCGTAAAAGGGGTAGACCTACTTTCCCAAAGCCTTACTTTCCGTTCGGTCAATATCCGGGGCTTCGGGGCTAACAACAATAACCGCTTCGTTCAGCTTACCGATGGGATGGACAACCGCTCCGGCGGTTTGGGCTTCGGCTTTGGCAACGTGGCCGGTGCTTCTGAGCTGGATATTGAAAGTATTGAAATCCTGCCCGGGGCTTCCTCTGCCCTTTACGGCCCTGACGCCCTTCAGGGACTGATGCTCACCAATACCAAATCGCC
>CAZGOT010000372.1:503-2923 GCA_964527495.1 uncultured Haliscomenobacter sp. | reverse complement strand
ACATTTGGCGGCGCAAGCCGCCAAATGAAAAGCCGGGGGCTTTTTACACAACCTCCAAATGAGTACTATCTTCCGGTGCCCTGGTGGATGCAGGCGAATATACCGCTCCGGGAACGTTTATTTATTTTTTTTCCTCCTGTTCCTCTATCATTTTTAGCCCGTAGTTTCTGATTATTGTGATAAGTTTAAGGATATCCCTACCCTGTTCTGTCAGAGAATACTCCGTTTTTGGTGGCACCACCGCATAAACTTTGCGGTGGATATACCCGTCTTCTTCCAGTTCCCGAAGCTGCGTGGTCAGCATTTTATCCGAAATGTGGGGAATATCCCTGCGCAGTTCCCCATACCGCATGGTAGTATCCTTTAGCCGCCATAGGATAGGCGCTTTCCAGGTCCCACCGATTTGCTCCATAACGAGCTGAACAGGATTGTAATACACCTTTCCCTTATACTGAAAATCCGGCATAGATATAAACTATTGAATTTTAATATACTTTCCAAAAAGTATGTATCGCACTTTTGGGTTATACTATTGACAAATATATGTACCATTTTGATCTTTGTGGTATAAAATCTAAAAATTGTAACATGAAAAAATCTAATTTAGGCGTATTCCTTCTCGCACTGCCCGTAATTTGTCTGAATGCTCAAGGTACCAGCAATTCCATTAAGCCACAGCAGGCTATGGTAACCGAAATAAACAGCTACGTACATTTTCATGGCGCTCCGCCAAAAGGGAAAATTTTAATGGTGGCAAGTTCGCCAACAACGAGTAAACAAACAGGCTGGCCTATTGGCTTTTGGGCTGCCGAGCTTACGCATCCATTAAGGGTTTTCCAGGAAGCAGGATACACGGTGGAACTGGCTTCTACAAATGGTGGAAAAATTGAAATGGACGGCTATTCTAATCCGACCGATCAAAGCGGATATTCAGCACACGACGTGATTTCGTTGGGGTATATGCAGCAAAAGTCATTCAATGACATGCTTTCCAATACCAAAAAACTCACCGAAGTCAATGTTAAGGACTATGATGCCATATTTTTAGTTGGCGGCCAAGGCCCAATGTACACATTTAAAGGAAATAAAGATTTGGAGAAACTGTTCGTATCGTTTTACGAAGCGGGTAAACCAAGTGCTGCAGTTTGCCACTCCACAACATTGTTATTGGACGCAAAAAAATCCAATGGGGAATTGTTGGTAAAAGGAAAAACCTGGACTGGCTTTGCAGATGCGGAGGAGGATTTTGCAGATAAGGCTGTGGGAATGAAGATCCAACCTTACCGCATCGAAACGGAAGCAAAGAAAATAAGCGGGACCAGCTTTAAAGTTGCTGCTCCATTTAGTGCCTATGTCATTCAGGATGGAAATTTAATTACCGGGCAACAGCAAAATTCAGGTGCTGCGGCTGCTGAACAGGTAGTTAAAACTTTGAACAAATAATGCAACTTAGATTTATTTTGAAACCGATACTCTTTTCAATAGCCGTGCTTCTATTCCGGAGCACGGCTATTGCCCAAATACCCGTTGAAGTATTCGCCGGTCACAAAAAAGCTACGTTGGATATTTTGTTCTTCAAATACTTTAAAGACAAAAGTGGGACTAACTCCAGGTTTTTATTTTTCAACCGAAACAGGGCGAGTGTGGATTATGCCATGACAAAAACCAGTAACCTTCCACAATTCGGCTTTACCGAAGCGATTTCGTACAATCACCCCAGGTTAAAAGGGCTTGCCCCAGTAATGGTGGGTCAGATATTTGGTTCAGGTTTTTTTCCAAAAGCCGGTATGCAGTTTGCGTATATAAAAAAAGAAATTACGTTATTTTCATGGTTGGTTTCGGAAACGAAAAGGGATCCCACGCTTGACTTTTTCTTTTTAGGGCGATATACCCCCAGGATAACGGAGAAGGTAAATTTGTTTTGCCAGTTGGAATTGGTGAATGCCTTTCCCACCTCAGGTCAAAAAAGTTTTGCTTTTACCCAAAGGATTCGCGCAGGATCAAAGATAAAGGCATTGCAATTTGGAATAGCTGCGGATTTTGCGGCAACGGGAAGAAAAGATTACCATACAACAAACAATATCGGAGGATTTTTGCGCTATGAATATTAGTATGAGCAAACATCGAATTGAGGCATTTAGTGACGGGGTAATTGCAATTATCATTACTATTATGGTATTGGAATTGCATATTCCGGAATTGGAAGATAATTTTAATGACCAGGAAGTATGGGCGGCCTTGCTTTCCCTGGCACCAAGATTATTATCCTATCTGCTAAGTTTTGTAGTGGTTGCCATATTATGGCTCAACCACCATGCGTTATTCGATAAGATACCGCATTCTACCTCCAAGCTAGTCTGGTATAATGTGTTTTTACTTTTTGCAATGTCATTAATCCCCCTCCCCACAGCTTTTTTGGC
>CAZGOT010000372.1:0-488 GCA_964527495.1 uncultured Haliscomenobacter sp. | reverse complement strand
GAAGCAATATGCTTTCAGTAACATTGTATTTTTTATCTATGCCATTGGCGTATCTTTCGGTATATTTATCGTTTATTGTTTTTATAGGCATACCGGTTTGGTATTTTTTACCAGATAAATTTCATAAATAAATTACAGTATATGAACATAGTAATCATCGGGACTGGAAATGTTGGAGGCGCACTGGCGACCAACTGGTCTAAAAAAGGACATACCATCCATCTGGGGGTTCAGGATATACAGCATTTCAAGGGGGTGAATTTGTTGAAAAATGCAAATACCCAGGTATTTTCCATAAAGGAAGCTGTAGCCAAATCGGAAGTAATTTTAATAGCTACACCTCCGACAGCCATCTTTGAAATCATAGATCACATGGGCGACGTCAGCGGCAAAGTCATTATTGACGCAACAAATTCGGTTCGCCAGACCCCGGATCCTTATAAAACCACATATCATTGTCTTGCGGATAAAACAAAAGCCGAAGTGGT
>CAZGOT010000371.1:0-2927 GCA_964527495.1 uncultured Haliscomenobacter sp. | reverse complement strand
TGGAAACGCCCTTTGATGGGGGCCGGCATGCCAATCGCATTAATAAAATCTCTTTGTAAAAAAAGGAATAAAATCGACTTCTTTTTTTTGGTTTGAAGTACCCTGCCAAATAAAAAAAGCCGATTCTACCCCCCAGTTGAATCGGCAAAGCCGTCCAGGTTGCCCCGAACGACATATTTTTATCGCCTCAGGCGATTTTATGTGTTTAAACTAAAATTGAAGAGGGTGAGCATTCGGCCAAGCGTCCCCCCAATATGGCTTTCCTGCTCACCACAAACAATCATCTTTCACAAGAGCGAACTTCGTGAAATTTGAAAGCAAAAGTATCATGAATTAAGCGTTTGCTGATAGTGGACTATTCCACGGTAAAACCTTGTGGTAATAATCCTCTGGAGCCTTCATACCCCGAGCTTATTGCAGTATTTCAAAAGAAATAACAGAATAGCTTGATAGCAAAAAGGCACAAGGCACCAGAACAAACCGATTTTTGTGATAGTAAATAAAGCCTTAATTAGAGAGAAAAGAGGGATGTATATTTTCCCTTTCTTGTGATTAGACTCAAAGCGTGTACAAAGAAAGGACTTTTTTATTATTGGCGCAAATTTTTACAAAAAAAAGTGGGCGTTTATTGTTGAATAAAATTAAAGTGTCAAATTGGCAGGTTGTTTGTTCTGGTACAACATTTGCTTTTGCGTTTTAGGTTGTGGAAAGCTATTAGCCCAATATTTTATCAAAAGAAAAAATTTCGGATTATGCAAAAAGGCACTATTTCGGTACAAACAGAGAATATTTTCCCCATTATTAAGAAATTCCTTTATTCAGATCACGAAATTTTCCTGCGCGAACTGGTTTCTAATGCAGTTGACGCAAGTTCTAAACTCAAAGCCCTTGCAGTGCGCGGGGAATTTAAAGGGGAGCTTGGAAATTTAGCTATTCAGGTCATCCCAGACAAAGAACAGAAAACCTTGACGATCCGCGACAGAGGAGTCGGGATGACAGAGGAAGAAGTTAAAAAATACCTCAACCAGGTAGCATTTTCCAGCGCAAAGGAATTTTTGGAAAAATACAAAGACGATGCAAACCTGATTGGGAATTTTGGCCTCGGCTTTTATTCTGCGTTTATGGTCGCCAATAAAGTGGAGGTACACACCAAATCTTTCGTAGAAGGGTCAAAGGGGGTGACCTGGTCCTGCCTGGGTAATCCAGAATATTCCCTGGAAGAAAATGACAAGGCAGACAGAGGTACTGATGTCATATTACACCTGAGCGAAGATAGTCTGGAATTCCTGGAAGATCAGCGCATCGAATCCCTACTCCAAAAGTATTGTAAATTCCTTCCTGTTCCTATTCAGTTTGGAACCAAACCAGATACTACAGAAAAAGAGGATGGAGATTCAAAGAAAGAAGTGCCCAATATTATCAACAATCCAGAGCCTGCCTGGAAAAAATCTCCCGCCGATTTAACTGATGAAGATTATCGCTCTTTCTACCGCGAACTGTATCCTTTCTCTTTTGAAGCACCCCTTTTCTGGATCCATTTGAATATTGATTATCCTTTTACACTCAATGGTATCCTGTATTTTCCCCACCTCGGGAATAACCTGGAATTGCAGCGCAATAAGATTCAGTTGTATTCCAATCAGGTCTATGTGACCGATAATATCGAAGAGGTTGTGCCCGAATTTCTGCGGCTGCTCCACGGTGTTATTGATTCTCCGGATATCCCGCTGAACGTTTCCCGGAGCTACTTGCAGGCCGATAGTAATGTTCGAAAGATCTCGACCTATATTACCAAAAAGGTGGCCGAGAAATTAGAAGAGCTCTTTAAAAAAGATCGGGAAGCATTCGACGCAAAATGGGCCGATCTGGGGGTTTTTGTTAAATATGGCTTGCTTTCAGACGAAAAATTTTACGAACGGGCAGTGAAATTCGCCCTGGTCCAAAGTCTCGATGGCCAGTTTTTCCCAATTGAGGAATATGTGGAAAAAGTTAAGCCAACCCAAACAGATAAAAATGGCAGGGTAGTCCTCCTGTATACGCCTTATCCGGATCAACACCATACACAGGTACAAGCCTGCCGGGATAAAGGCTACGATGTACTCAAAATGGATATGGTGATTGATAACCACTTTATTCAGCACCTGGAATATAAACTGGAAAATGTATCCTTCGTTCGGGTAGATGCCGATACCCCTGAGCATCTGATTTCAAAAGATGAAGAGCGGACATCCGTACTCAGCGAGAGTGAACTGAAAAAAGTGGAGGAAATTTTCAAAGAAGTGCTCCCATCTAATGAGGCTATGTTAAGTACCAAAGCCCTTTCTGCAGATGCCGCTCCAGTACTGATTACCCGTCCGGAGTTTATGCGCAGAATGAAAGAGATGCAGGCGTTCCAAGGTATGCAGGGTTCAGGGTTTCCTGACTCCTACAATGTCGTAATCAATTCCAACCATCCCTTGATTTCCGGAAAACTGCTGAAGCTGGAAAGTGAAGAGGCAAAAAAAGAAACTGCTGCATTTTTAGTGCAACTAGCCCTCCTTCAGCAGGGTATGCTCAAAGGAGAAGACTTGGTAGCATTTACCCGGAAAAGCCTGGATTTGATGATGGACTAAGGTATAAGCATATTGGCAATTGTCTTGTAAGCCTTTCTTAAAAGGGCTTTTCCAGCTCGAGTAGTAATAAAAAGAGGTTATCTCACAGGACATTTGGCGGCTGACGCCGCCAAGCAATATTTTTAATGAACACTATTTTCATTGATTTTGCTTCGCAAAATCAATGAAAATAGTGTTCATTAAAACTTTCTTGGGGTTGTGTAAAAAGCCCCGGCTTTTCATTTGGCGGCTTGCGTCGCCAATAATTGTTTTGAATAGACATCGTTTTACCTCATTTTGCGAAGCAAAATGAGGTAAAACGATGTCTATTCAAAA
>CAZGOT010000370.1:0-2936 GCA_964527495.1 uncultured Haliscomenobacter sp. | reverse complement strand
GCAAAATCAATAAAAACCGCGTTTCAAAAAAATGTATGAGATTGTGTGAAAAGGCCTGAGGCCGTCATTTGGCGGCTGATGACGCCAAATGTTATTTTGAATAAACGGCATTTTGCCTCATTTTTCAAAGCAAAATGAGGCAAAATGCCGTTTATTCAAAATTTCGTTTCGCCGCCGAAGGCAGCAGAATACTTTTTGGACGCCCCCGTATCAAACACTTACATATAAAGATAAAAATCCCCGGTGAGCTTTTTATAATCCTCCGTCCAGTCATTTATACCTTCGTGCTGGATGATGAGTTCGGTTTGCTGTACCTGCTCCGGCACATTGGGGCTATATTCCATCAAGAGCCGCTCAATGGGTTTCCCTGCTTTGGATCGTACTTCCGTTATCCGGGTACAATAAAAATGGTAAGTTTCGGCGAGTTCCCGAAACCTTAATCCTTCGATATAGGGTAGGATAAGCGCGAACCTACCCTGCGGAGCGATTAGCCTGCGCACCGAGCCCAGCAGGTCGCCGTGGGACAATTTAATAGTATGCCGGACATCATTGCGCCCATTTTCCGGAGAGAAAGTACCCCCGGTGAAAAACGGTGGGTTGCTGAGAATGAGGTCATAGCGGGTATTGGAGGACTGGGCAAAATCCGTGACAGGCAAATGGAAAACCCGCAAACGGTCAGACCAGGGACATCTAGTCATGTTTTCGGTGCTCTGAAGGAAAGCTGCTTCGTCAATTTCCACGGCATCTACCAATGCCCCGGGTGCACGCTGGGCAGCCATTATCGCAATGACCCCTGTACCTGCCCCAATGTCCAGGATCGTCGTGGCTCCCCCCACCTCCGCCCACGCGCCGAGGAGGACACCGTCTGTACCTACCTTCATAGTACATCGCTCCTGGTGGATACTAAATTGTTTGAACTGGAATGGCTTTGTTTCCATACTTTTTTCTATATTCATTTCTTCTTGACAACTTTTCCGGATAAGGATTTCACCTATTTTAATCAAAATACATAAAATAGCGATTTCGCAGGCGCCACCACAGCTTTTCCAGCGAAAAGTGATATTTTACGTCGCTTTGAAAGCATACGGGGGGTTGCATAAAATTGGCGCAAGGGAAGCAACAAATCCATTGGATCCGGCCTCTGCTGGCGATCGCCTGTTTAAAAGCACAGCCTGATGCATTCCTACACGGGATCAACCAATACAAATGAAAGCATTAAACACAAAAAATCACCGATAGTTGACTAAAAAAAAGCCACTGGAGCTTTCCGGGGAATTTGTGGATATCCTCGACAGCATCGAAAAGGAAGGAAAAAATCTGTTTGTGACGGGAAGGGCAGGAACCGGCAAGTCCACCCTACTACAACTGCTCCGTAGCAGCACCCGAAAAACTTCGGTGGTCCTGGCATATACCGGGGTTGCCGCCCTGCATGTACAAGGCCAAACCATTCACTCCTTTTTTGGCTTTCCCCCACGGTTTTTTTCCAGGACGGAAATAAAAAAACGCAAAGACAGAAAAATATTCCAGAAGCTGGAGTTGCTCATCATTGATGAAATCTCCATGGTCCGGGCAGATGTATTGGACCATATAGATTATTTTCTCCGGCTGAACCGCAACAACAGCTCCCTGCCATTCGGCGGTGTCCAGGTGGTCTTTTTTGGCGACCTTTTCCAACTGCCCCCCGTAGTTGCTTCCGATGAGGAGGCATACCTGTTTAATGCCATTTATCCCTCCCCTTACTTCTTTGCGGCACAGGTTTTTCAAACAGGTTTTGCCCTGGAAACTATGGAACTGACAAAGGTCTATCGCCAGGATAACAAGCACTTTCTGCGTTTGCTCGACAACCTGCGCCTCAACCGGGCTGACCAGGACGATCTGGAGGCCCTGAATACGCGTTTTCTCCCCCATTTTGAGCCAGCAGGGTTTTATATCACCATCACCGCCCGAAATGCTACCGCCGATGCGATTAACCAAAAAGCCCTCGCCAAACTCCCTGGAAAGGAAATACCCCTTACTGCAAAAGTCAGTGGCACTTTTAACCCGGCCCTTTACCCCACAGAAGCCTTGCTGCGCCTAAAACCCGATGCACAGGTCATGTTGTTAAAAAACGACCCGGAACGCCATTATGCCAACGGTACTATCGGCAAAGTACTCGATTTCGCAGAGGAGACGTTGACAATAGAAATAGAAGAAGGTGGCCAGGTGCGGCAGGTAAAAGTCAGCCGCTCCTCCTGGGAGATGCTGCGGTATTCCATGGACGACAATGACCCGGAAAAGATAAAAACGGAAACCATCGGGGTCTTCGAACAGTTCCCGGTAAAGCTCGCCTGGGCAGTAACCATCCATAAAGCCCAGGGCAAAACTTTCGACCGGGTCATTATAGACCTGGGCAGAGGGGCTTTCGAGCATGGGCAAACCTATGTGGCCCTAAGCAGGTGCCGGACTTTAGAAGGAATTGTCCTGCGACAGTCCCTCCGACAAATGGATATCCTCACCGATGAGCGCGTTGTGGATTTTTATGAACGATTTATCCGCCAATAAGCAAAAAAATCCGACTTATCCTTTTTACTTTCCCTGAATTGATGTAACTTAACGCTGTGACCTGCAGGTTTTACCACAGGCCCACCGAAAATAACCGTTTTGTTCAAACTTCTACACCTGGAGCCATGAGCAACCAACTGCACCGCATCAGGAAGAAACCAGCGCAAACGCAAGAACAAGCGGACGCTGGAAAAAGGGTACTTGCCTACATCGTTGCTTTCGTCCTGATTTTAATTCTCCTTATTTACCTCATCGCACGATAAGCGTGCCGAAGGAAAGTATTCCGCCGCCGAAGGCGGCGAAAGAAAGTTTTGAATGGACATCTTTTTGCCTCGTTTTGCTTTGCCACACGAAGCTAACAGATGGCCATTCAAACCAATTATAGGCGGAGAACG
>CAZGOT010000369.1:0-2946 GCA_964527495.1 uncultured Haliscomenobacter sp. | reverse complement strand
TTCGAGTACGTCGGTTTAGCAAACCGGTGGTTTCAGCCACTCACCCACTTCACCGTGGAGACGATTTTACCGCCTTTGCTTTTTTGCGCATGCGAAAATAATATGGTTCTGCCGAATTTGCAAGGATAAGCGCATTTTCTCCAATAAAATTTGATGCTTTCAGGCAGATATTATTTTTTACCAGTTACTTCTCGTTGAGGCTCATGCGGATTTTCTTTTCCAGCTCCGCTACAGTATCCTTAAAATATACATCCGTTTCCATCAAATCCTGAACCGTCCGACAGGAATATATAACCGTACTGTGGTCCCGGCCACCAAAATTATCCCCTATTGATTTGAGCGAACTCTCTGTAAGGTTCTTGGCCAGGTACATGGATAACTGCCGGGCAATGACAATCGAACGTTTCCGGGTCTTTCCCTGTAGGGTGGATACATCTACTTTGAAATGCTCGGCAACCAACTGCAGGATAAACTCTACCGTTATCTCCCGGTTCATGGCACTAACGAAGTTCTTGACTACCTCCTTGGCCAGATTCAGGTCAATTTCCCTCTTGTTCAGGGAAGATTGTGCAATGAGGGATACCAGCACCCCCTCCAACTCCCGTATGTTATTCCGGATATTATAGCAAATGAACTCCGTGACGTCGTAAGGGATTTCTAAACCCTCTCTAGACATTTTGTAATCCAGGATCGCCATACGGGTCTCCAGATCCGGTGCCTGAACATCTGCCGATAGCCCCCACTTGAAACGGGAAATCAGCCTGTCCTCTATCCCCTCCATGTCCTTGGGAGGACGATCGGAGGTCAGGACAACCTGACGGCGGTTCTGGTGCAACTGATTGAATATATGGAAAAAGATTTCCTGGGTCTTATGCTTGTTGGCCAAAAATTGAATATCGTCTACAATTAGCACATCTATCAACTGATAAAAGTTGACGAAGTCGGTCACGCTATTCGTCTTAATAGCATGTATTATCTGATTGGCGAATTTTTCCGAAGAAACGTAAAGCACCGACTTTTCCCGCTGCTGGGCCACAATATGGTTGCCGATCGCTTGTGCAAGATGGGTCTTGCCCAAACCTGTATCTCCAAAAATAACCAACGGGTTGAATGCCGTTTCACCAGGGTTCTTGGCCACTGCGACCCCCGCAGCCCTGGCTAGCCTATTGCAATCGCCTTCGATGTAATTGTCAAACTGATACTTGGTATTGAGCTGGGAGTCAATTCGCACTTTGCGGATACCCGGTATAACGAATGGATTTTTAATAGATTCCATGTCCACCATCCCCGGTGGCTTAAGGTCCTGGGCCATGGCGGCAGCAGCGGCACTGGTGCTGCCAGACAACGGATAGCTAGCTGTCTTCGTGGAGATATCCCCTGCAGTTCCCGAAAGACCTCCGGATTTAACCCCGGTGCTGGGATCGGGAACGAGAATCTGATATTCTAATCTCCCCTTGTCCCCGAGCTCCTTTCGGATAGTCGTCTTTAATAAAGCAACGTGATGCTCCTCAAGCCACTCGTAAAAAAATTTGCTCGGAACCTGAATGGTCAGGACATTATTCTCCAGTCGAACCGGTTGGATCGGCTCGAACCAAGTCTTGAAGCTCTGCAGATTAACGTTTTTACGAATCGTTTGCAGACAGCTATCCCATACGTTAATGTAGTCCTTTCCCATTCCCATAGAAGTTGGGCTTACGCCAATTACTAATCTTGAAGCCTAAATAAGGTGCATCAGTAAATTAGGGAGAGCGCCGCAATTCGTGTTTTCAAAGGTATGTTGCTCGGCTTAACTTTCCAGTTGAATTTGCTCCAAAAGACAAATTTCAGCAAAAAAAACCATCCGGAGAAGTATCCTCTCTGCTTAATTGAAATATTTTTTTGTTTAATATAAACGGGGCTATCTTCCAGCGGCCAAAGGTAAAAAAGAAATAATTATAAAAAAATAAAAATTTTAAATCATTGATTTTCAATTATTTAAATCAAATTACCGGAATTGGGTTGGAACTTACCGGCAAATAGGCGCTCTGTTGAAGCTGTACCGTTCCCCCCGGAGCTACCAATACATCCAGCTTTCCCAGTAAACGCCCCCCATATCCGGCGTGGCTGACCCATACCGACCTACCAGCAGCATTCTTCCATTCCCCTGCTTCCTGCATAAAGGTATGCGTACCCCCGCCAAGAATGAGGTCAATATGCCGGGAAGCTCCGGCTAGCAATAAATCCGATGGACGATTGTCCGCATAACAAAACCCTAGTCGAGATAGGCAAACGACTAAGGCACACCCGAGCTCCTCTTTTAATACAGTCGCCGTTTTATTTACAACATTCACTATTTCAGCCCATTGTAATTCTTTTTTCAAAAAATCCCCCTCAATGCCTATCACCCCTACCCTTATTGACCCAACCTCAATTACCTCAAAGGGATTTAATACATTTTCGTTTTCTGGCTCCAAACCCCCTATGTTACTTAGGACTACAGGTATTTTTACGTAATTAAATTGTTGCAAAAGCTGCTCTTGGGGTAGTTTTATTTCCTGTTCTCCAAAAGTTACCGCATTATACCCCATTTCCTGCATCCATTCCACTACCTCCCCGGAGGGAAGTGCAACATCCCCCTCCGGCATAAAATCCCCGGAATCAAAAAGAAGGGTATGGGTGGTTTCGCTTCTTACTTCTGCTACAACGTCCTTTAGGCTTTTAGCGTTTTTCCCGACATATCCATGCAAGTCATTGGTATGAAGAATGGTAAGCAAAATTGGGGGATGCAGATCTCTGGCCTTTAGTGGGATTAATTTTTGGCTAAACCATACCAGGATGGCCGCCGTTGTTTTCTGTAGAAAGGTCCGTCTTCTCATGTTTCAGTATGTTTATTCCTCTCCCATAAAGGGATAGCGGTAGTCTGTAGGAGGTACGAAATTCTCCTTAATGGAACGCGGGGATACCCAT
>CAZGOT010000368.1:0-2957 GCA_964527495.1 uncultured Haliscomenobacter sp. | reverse complement strand
AGCAAAATGAGGCAAAACGTCGTTCATTTAAAATTTTCTTTCGCCGCCGAAGGCGACGGAATACTTTTCAGGCAGCCGCATAAAATTTTAAAGAGGGTATCTCAAAAGTCTTTTGACAGCTTGCGCCGCCAAAGATTTTCTTTCGCCGCCGAAGGCGGCGTACTACTTTTGGGACAGCCCCACAATATTTTGTAGCACGACCGATTATATTGATTTTGCGAAGCAAAATCAATATAATCGGCGATTATTTTACACGATCGGGATTTTCCCGCAGAAAAGCATCCCACCCTTTTTTGGTACTTAGCCCTTTGAGGGGGCTGGAAGATTGAAAATAATGGCACACGGCAGCGGCGAGGGCATCGGTGGCATCGAGGTATTTTTCCTCCAGAGGGGCGCCGAGCAGGCGCTCCAGCATGGCCGCTACCTGTTCCTTTTGGGCATTGCCATTGCCGGTTATGGCTTGTTTGATCGTCTTGGGGGAGTATTCCGTTACTTCCAGTCCTTTGGTAATCGCTGCGGCTATGGCTACGCCCTGTGCGCGTCCGAGCTTGAGCATAGACTGGGGGTTTTTGCCGTAGAACGGAGCTTCGATGGCCATTGCGGCGGGATGGTGGAAGTCTATGAGGCCCTGCAGGCGTTCGAAAATGCGTTGTAAGCGCTGGGGGTGGCTTTCAAACTTATGGAGGTGCAGCACGCCGATTTCGAGGCTGCAAAGCTTGCCTTTATGGGCCTCCAGAAGGGCGAAACCCATAATGGTCGTGCCGGGATCCACACCGAGAATGCGTTGTACCTGCTCTTTCTTTTCCACAGGGAAAGTGTTTGTTGGGGGTTTTACCTATTTTGCCACAAGTTAAACAGATTTTCATTGTTGTTCCGATTGAAAAGGGCTTTGGGTAGTTATCCCCTGGGCAAACTCCTTGCGGGTATAGGGGTGGGGTTGCTCTTGTGGTTGATTTACCGGCAGCTTTCCAGCCATCGCGGGGCAATAGCGTTTTGGGAGCAGGTACAGGGGGAGTATTTTCGCCCTTCCTGGGCTTGGGCCTGTTTGTGCGCCTTTCTGATGCCGTTAAACTGGTACCTGGAGGTGCGTAAATGGCAGAATTTTTTTGGCCCTGAGGAGCGCCCTGCTTTCCACCAGGGGCTTCGGGCAGTCCTGGGAGGGCTTTCCTTGTCTTTTCTCACCCCCAACCGCATCGGCGAATATGCTGCCCGGATTTGGATAGCACCACCAGCACTCCGGTGGCCTGCCGTCTATGCTACGCTGGGGGCAGCATATTGCCAGCTTGCGGTGCTGATTGCCTTTGGGCTCCCCGCACTTGCCCTGTTTTTGTCGAAGGTCCGCAATAGTTCGATACCCCTGTCTTCTGTCCTGTTTTCGGGCATGATATTTTTTTGTGCGGTACTGGCTACAGGGCTTTTCCTGGCCCCTGTATTACAGTTTGCAGAGCGCCGTGGGTGGGATAAGCCTCTGGGCAAGAAGGTATGGGATAAAATTGCCCCTTTGGGCCGCTTTTCGCGTACACAGGTCTTGCGTGGGCTCTTTCTGGCGTTGTTGCGCTACGGGGTATATGTTACGCAGTATTATGCGATGCTCCGTTTCAGCGCGGTAGTCCTTTCTCCCGGGGCTGCGTTTACGGGGGCAGGCAGTATTTATCTTATCCAGACGGGGCTGCCCCTTCCGCCTTTGCTGGGTTTCCTTGCCCGGGGCGAAATTGCGATCCTGGTGTGGCAGGCCTGGCATATTTCCCCTCTCCGGATCCTGGCGGCCACGTATGGCCTTTTTATAATAAACCTGGCCGTTCCGGCGTTGTTATTTTTAGTACTGGACTATTGCCGGGTGCTGCTGAAAGGGGTAAAATAAATGAAAACGAGCATACAATCCAAAGCCATGCGCATTACAGGATGGCGCTTTCGTGGAGCCATATTCCTACCGGTGCTTGCCGCGTTATTCCTCCTCACAAGCCTCCAGAGGAGCGGGGAAGCAGATTCCCGGGATAGTACAAAACAAAACCGGCAGTACCTTCCAGCCGATCAATGTTCTATTGCCAATAACGCCTTCCAGGTAGGTGAAGAACTGGTGTATAAAATTTACTACAACTGGAATTTTATCTGGATGTCGGCGGGCGAACTGACGTTCCGCGTGCGGGATGCCGGCAGCCGCTATCATATCACTGCCGTGGGGAATACCTACAGCTCCTACGATTGGTTCTTTAAAGTCCGGGATAAATACGAAGTGTATTTGGATAAAACAACCCTCCTTCCGGTATCTTCGTCCCGGGAGGTTGAAGAAGGCGGCTACCGGCTCTATGATAAACTGACGTTTGATCAGTCGGCAAAAAAAGTGACCTCGCTGCGCGGCAAAACCCGCGAGGTGGCCGAGACTACCGAATATCAGGTAGATCCCTGTATGCACGATATCCTCTCCATCGTGTATTTTACCCGCAACCTCGAGTTTGAAAAAATGACACCCGGCACCCCGGTACCTATCAAAATTTTTATTGATAAAAAAGTCTGGCCCCTGCGTATTCGCTACATAGGTAAAGAACGCGGAAAGCGTATCCATAAACTGGGTAAATTTAATACCCTCCTGATGAGCCCCGATGTTATCAAAGGCTATGTCTTCAAGGAAGACGACAAACTCAAAATCTATGCCTCCGACGACAAAAACCGCCTCCCCCTCATGATTGAATCCCCTATTTCCGTCGGGTCCGTCAAAGCAGTACTGAAAAGTTATAATGGAATACGGTATAATCTGAGCGCATATATACCCCGCTCCGAAAAACAACCAGATACCGATTTGCCGCAATAAAATATTTCGCCGCCCTCGGCGGCGAAATATTTTATAGGAGGTTGTCTCAAAAGTATTCTGCCGCCTTCGGCGGCGAAAGGAAGGGGGTTGTGTAAAAGCCCCCGGCTTTTCGTTTGGCGGCTTACGCCGCCAAATTTTATTTTGAATG
>CAZGOT010000367.1:0-2968 GCA_964527495.1 uncultured Haliscomenobacter sp. | reverse complement strand
CATTCTCGAGGTACATGATTTCCATGTCCTACCCTCAAACAATGGCCTCTCCGCCCTAAAGCTCCTGGACAACCACACCGTCCACCTAATCCTGTCCGATGTCATGATGCCTGAAATGGACGGCTTCCAGCTTTTGGAAAATGTTAAAATCAGCAAGCCGGGCATACCTTTTATCCTTCTCACCGCCCTAACGGAAACCCAGGACCGCCTCCATGCCCTGCGTCTGGGCGTAGATGACTACCTCACCAAGCCCTTTGTACAGGAAGAACTTCTTGTTCGTATAAACAAACTTCTCGACAGATCTGCTGTCAAGCAACAATTCGAGACAGAAAACAAAGATAACCTCTCCGAGGGCGGGCCGGAAATCCCCAGCTATGACCAAAAGTGGCTGCTCCTACTCGAAGAAGTCGTAAACCAACACCTCGGAGACCCCAACTTTTCCATTCTCCAACTTGCAAGCAAAATGAACGCTTCCGAACGCACTATACATTATAAAATTAAATCCTTCACCGGCCTGACACCAAACCAATACATCACCGAGGCCCGACTTAATAAAGCACGCCAACTCCTCGAAGCCAAGGTTTACCCAACGGTTTCCGAAGTTTGTTATGCCGTAGGCTTCAAAACCACTCAGTATTTCGCCCGGATAATGAAAGAAAGGTTTGGCCGGTCCCCCTCTGATTTCAAGTAGGAAGGATTTTTTCCACCTACTTGTATCCATCCTCAATAATGCCGCGAAAGTCTTGTAAACCGAGCGGTAGTTTTTTGGGCATATCTATTATACTTTTTGTAAAGATACAACACATTTGCCCTGCGGGCAAACCACCTCTTGTCCACAGGCTCAAATTTGACAGAAACGCTACAAAGTATGTAAGGGTTTTTATCTTTGCAAAGGCACTTATGGGTTCATCCCATCGTGAGCTTTTCCAGAGTGCCTGCGTGTACTTTTTAAAAAATACAGTAAAAATCGCTGCATCATGTCACTCAGAAGCATATTCCTTGCCTTTTTATCTTTACTGCTCCCGATTCTGCATGCGCACTCCCAGCCTGGGCGATGGCAGCAGCGGGCGGAGTATAAAATGGATGTAGATTTCGATATCAATACCCATCAATATACCGGGAAGCAAGACCTGGTGTATTACAACAATTCCCCGGATACCTTAACACGCGTTTTTTACCACCTCTATCTGAATGCCTTTCAGCCGGGTAGTGCTATGGATGTGCGCTCCCGCACGCTACCCGATCCCGACCGCAGGGTCCGCGACAGGATTTCCAAGTTGGGGCCCCTGGAAACCGGGTATATTAAAGTAGGCAAACTCACCCAGGATGGTGTCGAAACCAAATTCGAAACCGTTGAAACTATTCTGGAAGTGGAGCTGCCCTCCCCTATCCTGCCTGGGCAAAAAACGGTCCTGAGCATGGATTTCAGCGCTCAGGTGCCCATACAAATCCGGCGTACCGGACGGAATAACCGCGAAGGCATTGCCTATTCTATGGCGCAGTGGTACCCCAAAATGTGCGAATACGACTATCAGGGCTGGCATGCCAATCCGTATATCGCCCGCGAATTCTATGGCGTGTGGGGGGACTTTGATGTCACCCTACATATAGACCGCAAATTTCTGGTCGCCGCAACCGGAGAATTACAAAATCCCGAAGAAATAGGTCTTGGGTACGAGTTGCCCGGGCAGCAAGTTAAACAGCCAAAAGGCAATAAGTTGCACTGGCATTTTGTAGCTAAAAATGTACACGACTTCGTATGGGCAGCAGATCCAGAATACAAGCATACCACCTTCAAAAGAGCTGACGGACTGGTTTTGCATTTTTTCTACCAGGAAAACGACAAAACCCGCATCACCTGGGACTCTCTGCCCAAAATCATGGACAAAGCCTTCGACTTTATCAATCGCCGCTACGGGCAGTATCCTTTTAAAAAATACTCCTTTATTCAGGGTGGCGACGGAGGAATGGAATATCCGATGGCCACCCTTATCCTGGGTGAAGGCAGCCTCGAAGGGCTGGTCGGCGTTTCGGTACACGAACTCATGCACTCCTGGTACCAAATGGCCCTTGGCACTAACGAAAGCCTGTACGCATGGATGGACGAAGGCTTCACGGATTTCGCCACCGATGAGGTCATGAATTACCTCCGGTCGCTGAGCCTCATTCCAGGCGAAGCGGAAGATTTTCCGCATGCTGGCAATTATGCATCCTATTTCGCCCTTGCCAAAAGCGGACAGGAAGAACCACTAAGTACCCATGCCGATCACTTCCGCACCAACCGCGCCTATTCAGTTGGTTCTTACAGTAAAGGCAGCGTATTCCTCAAACAACTGGAATACGTCATTGGCAAGCCAGCGCTGGATAAGGGCCTGCTCCGCTATTATAGCGAATGGAAAATGCAACATCCCAACGCCAACGATTTCATCCGCGTCATGGAGAAAGTTTCCGGACTGGAGCTGGACTGGTACAAGGAATATTTCGTCAATATGACCGCCACGATTGATTATGGGATCAAAGAAGCTACCGTGGCTGAAGACAGCAGCGCCGTAGTCGTCCTTGAGCGCATCGGCAGAATGCCCATGCCGCTGGATGTGCTGATTACTTACAAAGATGGCAAGCAAGAGCTTATCCATATCCCCCTGCAGATCATGCGCGGGCATAAAGCATCAGAAAATCCTTCCCAGCCTTTCCAGGTCGCTGCAGACTGGGACTGGGTCAACCCCGAATACGCCTTGCGCCTACAGGTGCCTTTGACTCAAATCGCGACTATAGAAATTGACCCTTCCCTGCGCCTTGCAGATTTAAACCGGAGTAACAACGCAGTCCAGATAGGGCAGTGACCGTCTTCCGCCGCCTTCGGCGGCGGAAGAAAGTTTTGAATGGACATCCTGGGGTTGTGTAAAAAGCCACTGGCATAACATTTGGCGGCTGACGCCGCCAAATGTTATTTTAAAGGACCGACGTT
>CAZGOT010000366.1:0-2968 GCA_964527495.1 uncultured Haliscomenobacter sp. | reverse complement strand
GGAGTGCGTCCAACTGTCTTCCCTGGATATCGAAGACCCGTACGAGCAGGTTTTCGTTAGCAGGAAGATGATGGCGTACCTGGAGGATATCAGAAACCGGGTTCGGGAAAATAGGTTCTACATAAGTGTTGACCAGATTGGGTTCTTCCGTATCTGTGGTACCACCGGTAAACAATTTGAGCGCTTCAGCTTCGGTCAATGCTTTGTTATAGATCTTGACGTTATCTAAAACCCCATTGAAATACTGTTTGCCTTCGATTGGGTTATTGCCAAAGCCGAGAGGACGGTTGGTCGCGTTGAGCTTACCCTCGGCTGGTTTGGTATTCACCTTTACCCCGTCCTTGTATATGATATCGTTTTTGCCGTCATGCACCATGGTGATATAGGACCAGGCCCCCACTGGCAAGTCGTTGCCATCACCACTATCCATATCGGAAATGAAATTGGGGAACTGGTTGTTTTTGCTGTTGGTCGTCCAGACGATTTTCCGGTGCTGTGGCAAAGAGATTTTCCAACGCTGATCCCAATGTCCAAAATCCATTACATAGGCTTCCGGGTCAGCGGTATTGATTTTATCTACCCGGATCCAGAAGCTGACGGTAGTGAAATCGGAGAGCAACTGCACCGCATTGGGCGCGAGAACGGAGTCCCTGTCACCATCGAAGCGGATAGCCTGTCCAGTACCCCCAGGACGGTTAGCTGCGATAAAGGTTGGGTTGCCACCGATTACGCCATGATTTTGATAAGGCGTGGCGTCGTTGGCGTTACCGTCGAAAGGATAGTGTGCTACCAGACCAGGTTCACCGGTATCCAAAGGCTTGGTGGTCTTTACGGTAATTTCAGCAATGGCAGAGCGGTTTTTTGCAAGGTCAAAAGCGGCCACCTCAAAGCTGTAGGCAATTTCTGACCGGAGGTCTTTGACCAGTATGGACAATTCGTTTGGCAAAAGCGTGTCCAGGATATCGCCATCTACCCACACATAATAACCTGCTACCTGGGTATTATCCGTGGAAGCATCCCAGCTAAGAAGGACAGAGTTGAAGCTCGGACTAGCCTTCAAATTAGCGGGCTTAGTCGGCGGAATAGTATCGGGAGCCTGATCTGCCCCGGTGGTTACGTTGAGGGAGGTAGGCAGAGATTCATTGCCCGTGCCGTCGAGTGCAGTAACAGAGAATTTGAATTTCGTGAGCGGCTTAAGCTGGTTGAAGGTCTGGGAAGTGCCCGTAGTCGTAGCAGCTAACTTATTATCCATATAGACATTATATGCCGTTACCCCCTGGTTGTCAGAAGCAGGCAGCCAGCTCAGCGCCACGTTGTTGAATACCACAGAAGCCGTCAGGCTAAGTGGTGCCACCGGCGGGATTGTATCGCCGCCTGTAGGAGCCAAAGCCTGGAGATTGTACAGCGCCCTGATCTGGTTGGAATCAAGGGCTACCTTATATATTTGCACTTCATCCAGGTCTCCGTCAAACCAGTTTCCACCATCAATCGGGTTGTAGCCGATACCGAGTGGGAATGTGGTATTGTCCAGGGTACCTACAACTGCTTTTTCTGCCACTTTTGACCCATTGAAATAGATCAGGTCCTTATTGCCATCGTGGACCATCACCACGTGCGTCCACTTGCCGAGATCCAGAGGTTTTCCGGAGTCCATATCGGAAATACCATTGGAGTGGTTGGTCGTCCAGACCGGTTTGCCATGGGAAGGCACAGAAATTTTCCACCTTTCCTGCCAACCACCGAAAGAAAGCAGGAAGGACTCGCCATTTCCAGGGAAGGTATTGGGCTTCACCCAGAAGCTGACAGTAGCCAGCGGCGTATTCAATTGAGGCGAATTGGCCGCACGCACTTCTGTCTTGCCATCGAAGCTTGCGGACTGGTTGGATTTTCCAAAACGGTCTTTGCCAAATTTCGCGGTGGAAGCATGGTTGCTGTACGACGTTATATCCATGCTATTTCCCATAAATGGATAATAGGCCACCAGGTCGCCAGGAACGACAGGCGCCGCGTTCTGTGCCGTATAGAGAGCAGTAACTTCTGCTGCGGTAAGGGCTTTTGAATATATCTGGATATCGTCCAGGGCACCATCAAAGAAGCTGCCTTTGTCAATAGGATCATAGCCAATGCCCAACGGGTGGAAGGTTTTGCCAAGTGCTCCTGCAACGTTCTTTTCGTTAACTTTTTCCCCGTTGAAGTAAATGATATCCTTTGTGCCATCATGTACCATAACTACATGAGTCCACTTATTCAGTTCAAGGGGCCTGCCGGAATCCATATCGCTGCAGCAGGCGCCATTTGAATTGGTAGTAAATACTGGCTTACCATGGGAAGGCATGGAGATTTTCCAGCGCTCCTGCCAGCCACCGTTGGAAAGCAGATAAACTTCCCCGGAACCCGGGAAGGCTTTTGGGTTGACCCAGAAGCTGATGGTAGTGAAATCGGATTGCAGCGCCTGCGAGTTTTCGGCAGTAGCAGCACCGCGAAGGGCATTAGAACCCCAGCCATGGCGGTTAGTGGTAGCGACGGCACCTGCATTGAGTATTGCATGGTTGGAAAACTGCGAGTTGTCGGTTCCATTGCCATTGAGCTTATATTCGGCTACCAGGTTGGAAGCAGTTCCCGGGAAAGTAGATTGGGCAGTGAAAAGTGCTGTTACTTCAGTACCCGTAAGGGCATAGTTATAAATTTCTACCTCGTCGAGTTTACCATCGAACCAGCCGCCGCTGTCAATCGGGTTCCAGCCAATACCGAGGTTGTATTTTGTGCTATCCAGATTTCCGGTAACGTTCTTCTCGTTCACTTTAGCACCATTGAAATAGATGATATCCTTGGCGCCATCGTGGACCATTACCACATGGGTCCATCTGTTGAGCTGAAGGGGCTGTCCAGAGTCCATATCGCTACAGCAGGCCCCGTTGGAATGGGTGGTGAATACTGGTTTGCCGTGGGAAGGCATAGAGATTTTCCA
>CAZGOT010000365.1:0-2970 GCA_964527495.1 uncultured Haliscomenobacter sp. | reverse complement strand
CTATGCCCGCTTCTACAAAGGCGATCTCGCAGAGGAATTCGTCCGGGGTACCCGTGAACAGGGCGGGCTGATTACTAAAGAAGACCTGGCTAACTGGAAAGTGCGGACGGAAGAACCCCTGAAAACGACATATAAAGGTATCGAAGTTTATAAACTCGCCCAGTGGACCCAGGGACCGGCCATGCTACAGGCCCTGAATATCCTCGAAAATTTTGATCTTAAATCCATGGGCTATAATTCGGCAAAATATATCCACACCGTTTATCAAGCCATGAGTATGGCCTTTGCCGACCGGGATTTTTACTATGGCGATCCCTACTTTCCGCCACAGGAACCGATTAAAGGATTGATTTCGAAGGAATATGCAAAAAAGCGCGCCATGCAATTGGCTAATGAGCAAAATGATCCCGGTATCCGTCCCGGAGATCCCTATCCCTTCGAAGGTACAACCAATCCTTATCTGGAGCTTCTGCAAAAATGGGGGGAAGGCAGCTCTTCCCTCGATCCTGCAACTAGTCCTGATGCTTATGTATCCCAGGATTTTCTGGAGTCCTTTTATGCAGGTACAACCACTGTTCAGGCTGCTGATAAAGAGGGTTGGGTAGTGTCAATTACTCCTAGCGGGGGCTGGATTCCGGCTGTAATCGCAGGTAAAACAGGTATTGGACTGAGTCAGCGGGCTCAAAGTTTTGTCTTGGACCCGGCACAGAATCCCTTTAATGTGATCGAGCCGGGCAAAAGGCCGAGGGTGACCCTCACTCCGTCCATGGCCTTGAAAGAAGGCAAGCCCTTCCTGTCCTTTGCCGTCCAGGGGGGGGATTCCCAGGACCAAAACCTGCTCCAGTTTTTCCTGAATATTGCCGAATTCGGCATGAACGTCCAGGAGGCGTGTGAAGCCCCTAATTTCAACAGCTTCCAGATGCGTAGTTCTTTCGATGATCACGCCTCCAAACCTGGCAATATCCTGCTCAATGAAGAAACGCCCGACTGGATCCGTAAGACGTTAAAAGCTATGGGGTATACCCTGAGTTTCGAGCGCCGCACGTCCGGGCCTATCAATGCCATATTCTTTGACTGGAAACACAGCAGCTTCTGGGGTGGGTCCAGCAACCACGGGGAAGATTATGGGGTGGGGTGGTAGGTGGACCCTACACCAAATCCCCCTCCTCCTTATCACTTTGTGGTGCAGGTACAGTTTCCTCCTGCGTATATCGCCGAAAAACATGCCCGATTGCGATTGCGGACAGGATAAAATTAGCCAGGTTGCCGACGACGGGAATCAACCCGATCAGGCGGAGCAGAAGAAAAATACATAGGGCGATCAAAAATATTTTGCCACTGGATAGGGATATATTTTTCCTTTGCGCCCACTCATAAGCCGCGACGATAGCGGTGACCGCTCCTGCAGAGAGGGCAAAAACCGTAAAAGCAGAAAAGCCGATAATGCCCAGTGGGATGCCAATGACAGTAATCATAGCGAACCCGGAAAGTACCGGCAGGGCACACAGCAGGGTAAGCCCCCGTGCTAAGGAGCGACCGGCATGTTTGCGGACCAGGCCGGCACGGGCTGCAAAGAAACGGCTAAATACAGCGAGTAGTAACCCTATGAGCAGGATACCGCTGAGGATACGCAAGACCATAAACGCCTTGAAACCTGCTTTTATGCCTTTTTCCCAGTCCACATTGGCATAACCTGGCCTTAGGTTGTTATCATAAGTAGCTGTGGCGGTACTATCAAGGGACGTTCCAAAGTCAACTTTCCCCCCCTTCGTCCAGTAGCGCACTTCCTTTCCGAAGTGTGCCTCCCCGCCTATTAAGAGTTCCTGCGATACAATTTTTGAGGATCCGTCCACCGAACCCAGAAGCGAGAGAATGCCGGTATGGGCACTTAGATCGCCCACTACCTTTCCTGTTAGCTGGACTTCCCCGCCTGCGACATGTACATCGCCATTAACTGTCCCATTAACGGTAACATTTCCCCCGGCAACGATTATATTGCCGCCTATAATAGCCTCATCGGTAATCAAGACCTCACCCCCGGCGATTAGCAGGTCACCTTTGACGGGCTTAGAGATTACTATATTTCCTCCGAGAATCCGCACATCCTCACCAGCCTCGGCTGCCAAATTGATTTTTCCGCAGGTAAGTAAAATATCTTTCCGGATGCTGGCCTGTATCTGTATGGATCCTACGGCCCCAATCAAATCACCGGCAATCGTGGAGTCAATGAAAACTTCACCTGCTGCGACATAGGCATTTCCGGCAATTGGCTCGCTAATCCGGACATTATCTCCGGTCTTAACGAAAGTTTTTTGGGCCATCATTTTGTCGTTGCTTATTATCAGGAAGGGCAATATAAGCATACTCCACACATACTTTTTCATCCTATTGCGTATTTATTTGACTGTAAAATTGGCTCGAATACGCATAGAATACCACTTTTTTACACCAGTATCGCTAAAAACTCTGCCAACTGCAATTTTTTGGGTGTTTACACCTTTTAGTAGAAAATTCAGATATTTTCCAAAATAGATTTTAGCACGGCCATCGCCGAAAAAGTCCGGTTCCCTGCTTGTTGTATAACTACTGACTGTGGCCCGTCGAGTACGGCATCGTCCACGATTACATTGCGGCGTACGGGCAGGCAGTGCATGAATTTACCGGCATTGGTGAGTGCCATTTTCTCGGGGGTAATCCGCCCGGTAGTATCCTGAGAGAGGTTTTGGCCATATAGATTGTAGGAAGACCAGTTTTTGGCATAGATAAAATCGGCACCTTCAAAAGCCTTGTTTTGGTCGTATTCGATATGGGCGTTCAGGGTAAAACTTTCAGAAAGTTCGTAACCTTTTGGATGGGTGATAACGAGGTCCACTTCCGCATGCAACATCCATTCGGCGAAGGAGGTTGGCACCGCCTGTGGAAGGTTGCGGGGGTGTGGGGCCCCGCTCAGCACGACTTTGGGTCGGGGCC
>CAZGOT010000364.1:0-2979 GCA_964527495.1 uncultured Haliscomenobacter sp. | reverse complement strand
CGCCTCATCGCTGAAACCGTCCCCAAATCTCCGGGCGTGTATCGCTTTCTGGGAAAAGAGGATGTTATTTTATACGTCGGCAAAGCCAAAAATCTCCGGAACAGACTCTCATCTTACTTCGGCGAACGCCGCGATAGGGCCAACCGCACCCGCATAATGGTCAAAAATGCCCAACGTATTGAATTCACCATACTCGAAACCGAAACCGATGCCCTCCTCCTCGAAAGTGCACTAATCAAACAACACCAGCCCCGGTACAATGTCATGCTCAAGGACGATAAGTCCTACTCCTATATTTGTATTAAAAAAGAGCGCTTCCCCAGGGTACTCATTACCCGACGCGTAATCCGCGATGGATCTTCTTATTTCGGCCCCTACACCTCCAAAGCCCGCTTGAAAATAATCCTCGACCTGATCAAACAGCTTTTCCCCCTGCGCACCTGCTCCCTGCTCCTCTCCGAAGAAAATATCCGCGCCGGAAAATTTAAGGTATGCCTCGAATACCATATCAAAAATTGCCTGGGTCCCTGCGAAGGCCTGGAAAATGAGCCCAGCTACCTGGAAAAAATCGAGCAAATCAAGAATATCCTGCGCGGCCAGTTTAGCCCTGTCGTCCAGCACTTCAAAAAAGAAATGCTCCTGCTTGCGGAAAACCTGGAATTTGAAAAAGCCCAGCAAATCAAGGAAAAACTTCGGGCTTTTGAAGATTATCAGAGCAAATCCACCGTCGTGAGCCCGAATATCCGCGATGTGGACGTTTTCTCTATCGCTTCCGATGAAAAAGCCGCCTGTATCAACTATCTGCGGGTAGTAAATGGGGCCATCATCCATACCCATACCCAGGAATTGATCCGAAACCTCGATGACGAAGAAGATACCGATCTCCTCGCCTATGCCATCCCCCTCCTTAGGGAAAGGTTTAATAGCACCGCACCCGAGATTATTGCCCCCTTCGACCTGCCATCCCCCGAAAACGGGGTTGCTGTTGTAGTGCCCAAAATCGGCGAGAAACGCAAACTGCTGGAGCTTTCCCAGAAAAATGTCCAGTACTACCTCCTCCAAAAGAGACGGGATGAGGCCAGTCGCACTAAAAAACAATCCCCTGCGGAACGCATACTGCGCCAACTCCAGCAAGACCTCCGCATGGAGGTCCTGCCCCTGCATATAGAATGCTTCGACAACTCCAATATCCAGGGCGCCTTCCCGGTCTCTTCCTGTGTCGTCTTCAAAAATGCCAAACCGTCCAAAAAAGACTACCGCCACTTCAACGTCAAAACTGTCCAGGGGCCCAATGATTTCGCCTCTATGGAAGAAGTAGTATTCAGAAGGTACAAACGCTTGCTGGAAGAAGGCCTTTCCCTCCCTCAACTCATCATCATTGACGGAGGGAAAGGTCAACTGGGCGCTGCCATGACCAGCATTTCAAAACTCGGTCTGGATGGAAAAGTCACTGTAATCGGTATCGCAAAACGCCTGGAGGAAATTTTCTTCCCCGGAGATGCCCTCCCTCTCTACATCAATAAAAAGTCGGAATCCCTTAAGCTCATCCAGCAAGCCCGGAACGAAGCCCACCGCTTTGCCATTACATTCCACCGGGACCAGCGCTCCCGGCATTTTACCACAACCCAGCTTACCCAAATCCCCGATATCGGAGAAGTAACTGCCCAGAAGCTGCTCTCCCGGTTTGGATCTGTCAAAAAACTCCAGGCTGCCACTCTTGCCGAAATCGCACAAGTCACTGGTATCGCTAAAGCGCAGAAAATTGTAGAATTTTTTCAGGCCAACAATCCGAAGGAAGAGGAATAAACCCCTGTCTATATTTGCCCTATCATCTTATACCAAATAAACCATTTCGCTATGCATCAAAAAATCACTATCGAACCATTTCGCATCAAAGTCGTAGAACAAATCCGTCTCACAACAGAGAACGAGCGGAAGCAGTTCCTCCATGAAGCTGCCTACAACCCTTTTCTGCTGAAATCCAACGAAGTCATCATTGACCTGCTCACCGATAGCGGCACTTCTGCGATGAGCGCCGAACAATGGGCAGGCATTATGCGCGGAGACGAAAGCTACGCAGGTGCCGTAAGCTGGCAGCGCATGGAAAAAGCTATCCATGACCTCACTGGCTGTCCTTATATCCTCCCTACCCACCAGGGGCGTGCAGCAGAACACCTGTTGTACAGCCGGATTGGCGGACCGGGAAAAATTTTCATCAGCAATACCCATTTTGATACGACCCGCGCCAATATCGAGTTTTCAGGCGCCCAGGCAGTGGATATCCCTATCCCCGAAGCACGCCAAACTGATCTGGAACACCCCTTTAAAGGCAACATGGATACGACCAGGCTCGATGCACTAATTACAGCATATGGCTCCGCCAATATTGGCGCAGTCATCCTCACCGTAACCAACAACAGCGGTGGCGGACAGCCTGTCAGCATGGCCAATGCCGAAGAAGTGGCACGCATCTGCAAAAAACACGGCGTCCTGTTTGTCCTGGATGCCTGCCGTATCGCAGAAAACGCCTACTTCATCAAGCATCGCGAAGCGGAATATGCCCATCTCAGCTACCGGGAAATCGCACAGCATATGTTCCGGCTGGCCGATGGCTGTATCATGAGCGCAAAAAAAGATGCCCTCGTCAATATGGGAGGCTTTCTGGCTCTCAAAGACCTCGAACTCGCAGTGAAGTGCCGCACCGTGCTCATCATCACAGAAGGATATGCCACATACGGCGGTCTCTCCGGGCGCGATATGGAAGCCATTGCCATAGGACTGGAAGAAGTCTTTGATGCCGATTATCTGCACTATCGGATTAAAAGTACCGGCTATTTGGGTGAAAAACTCCGCGAAATCGGCGTACCCCTCATCTGGCCAATCGGCGGCCATGCAGTGTATATTGATGCCAAAGCCTTTTATCCCCATATCCCTGTCGAAGAATTCCCCGGCCAGGCCCTTGTATGCCAGCTATATCTA
>CAZGOT010000363.1:480-2988 GCA_964527495.1 uncultured Haliscomenobacter sp. | reverse complement strand
ACGCGATCTTTCCCATTTAATCATAACTGAAAATGAGTAACCATAAAGTCGTCCTGGCCTTTAGCGGAGGCCTGGACACCTCTTTTTGCGTCCAGTACCTCACCAGGGAAAAAGGCCTGGAGGTGCATGCCCTCACAGTAAATACTGGCGGATTCAATACAGAAGATGCGAAAAAATTGGAACATCGCGCCTATGAACTCGGGGCAAAGAGTTTCCAGATGGTGGATGCCGTAGAACAATACTACCAGGACTGCCTCCGCTTCCTGATCTATGGCAATGTCCTGCGCAACAACACCTATCCACTGTCCGTGAGTGCCGAACGTATGTTCCAGGCATTGGAAACAGTCAAATATGCCCGGGCTGTCGGCGCAAATGCCGTAGCCCACGGTTCTACAGGTGCCGGCAACGACCAGGTGCGTTTCGACATCGTCTTCCAAATCCTTGCCCCGGAACTCGACATTATCACCCCCATCCGCGACCTGCGGCTTTCCCGACAGGAGGAAATTGCCTATCTGCAAAACAACGGCATTCACTGGAATTGGGAAAAAGCCAAATATTCCATCAACCAGGGGCTCTGGGGAACTAGTGTAGGTGGAGCAGAAACGCTGACTTCCCACCAGCCGCTGCCAGAGGAGGCCTTCCCTTCGCCATTGATGCAAGTGGAACCCCAGACCCTGTCCCTGGGCTTCGAAAAAGGGGAACTCCTGCGCCTGGACGGACACTTGTTCGCAAAACCATCCGATGCCATTCGCCACCTTCAGGAAATTGCCGCCCCCTTCGCCATTGGTCGCGATATCCACGTCGGTGATACGATAATAGGTATCAAAGGCAGGGTCGGTTTCGAAGCCGCAGCCCCCCTCATCATCCTGAAAGCCCACCACCTACTCGAAAAACATACCCTTTCCAAATGGCAGCAATACTGGAAAGAACAACTCGCCAACTGGTATGGTATGCTGCTCCATGAAGGTCAGTTCCTGGAGCCAGTCATGCGCAACATAGAAACCTTCCTGGAAGATTCCCAGCAGGCAGTCACGGGTACCGTTCACGTCAAACTCCTGCCCTACCGCTTCGAGCTACAAGGCGTCGAATCCCCCTATGACCTCATGAACTCCAGCTTTGGGCAATACGGGGAGATGAACAAAGCCTGGTCCGGCGATGATGTGAAAGGATTTACCAAAATCCTCGCCAACCAAAGCAAAATCTATCAGGCCGTTCACCAAAATGCAAAAGCAAATGATTAAAGTGGGCATTATCGGTGGGGCAGGCTATACAGGTGGCGAAATGGTCCGTATCCTGCTTGGTCACCCACAGGTGGAAATAGCCTTTGTACACAGCAGTAGCCAGGGCGGAAAACCCCTCAGCAATATACATGAAGACCTGGCCGGAGAAACCGACCTGACCTTCAGCCCGGATTTCCATTTTGATGTGGATGTCCTCTTTCTCTGTGTAGGCCACGGGCAGGCAAAGGATTTCTTAGCGGAAAATCCCGTCCCTGAACACGTCGCAGTGATTGATTTCAGCCAGGACTTTCGGCTGGACCCCGATTTTGTCTATGGGCTACCAGAACTCAACAGGGATGCCATTCGTCAAAGCCGGCGCATCGCCAACTGTGGCTGCTTCGCCACTGCTATTCAACTCGCCCTGCTGCCGCTCGCCCATGCAGGGCTACTTAGGCAGGAAATCCATGTCCATGCCATCACAGGTTCGACCGGCGCAGGACAGGGCTTTTCGCTCACCTCCCATTTTAGCTGGCGCAGCAACAACCTGCAGGTATATAAGCCGTTTGAACACCAGCACTTATTCGAAATCCGCCGAAGCCTGGCCCAACTGCAGCCGGACTTCCAGGCCCAACTCCATTTTATCCCGGTCAGAGGGGATTTTACCCGGGGAATCCTCGCTTCCCTTTATACGGATTGCCCACTGAGCGAACGGGAACTTTACGACCTTTATGCAGGTTTTTACCAAAGTGCACCTTTCACCCACGTGGTAGGCCATAACCCCAACCTCAAACAAGTGGTGAATACTAATAAATGTATCCTCCACCTGGAAAAACATGGCGACAAAGCCTTCATAGTCAGCGCTATTGACAATCTCGTCAAGGGCGCTTCGGGGCAGGCCGTACAAAATATGAATCTCCTTTCAGGTCTGGAGGAAAAGACCGGCCTTCAACTGAAGCCCTCGGGATTCTGACTTTTTTTTATTGCTAAAATCACTTTGACCGTGGAGCTATTTGATGTTTATCCTCTGTACGACCTCAAACCGGTACGTGGTAAAGGGTCCTATGTTTATGATGAAAACGGAAATGCCTATCTGGATTTTTACGGTGGCCATGCTGTTATTTCTATTGGTCATAGCCACCCGCACTATATCCGCAGGATTACCGATCAGCTTGCTCAATTAGCTTTTTATTCGAACTCAATCCATAATGACCTGCAGGTCGAACTTGCCCATTTATTAGGAGAGCTATCGGGTTGTGACAGCTACCGCCTTTTCCTCTGCAATTCAGGA
>CAZGOT010000363.1:0-470 GCA_964527495.1 uncultured Haliscomenobacter sp. | reverse complement strand
AGCGGAAGCTAATGAAAATGCCTTGAAAGTAGCTTCCTTTCACACAGGGCACAAACGGGTCATCGCCTTTGAAAAGGCGTTCCATGGCCGGACATCTGCTGCGGTCAACATTACGGCCAGCCCATCCATCCAGGCCCCCCTTAACCATGGGTTCCCGGTGGAATTCCTGCCATTGAATGATTCCGAAGCCCTGCGCCAAAGCCTGGAAAGCGGTGGCGTAGCTGCCGTAATCATCGAAGGTATTCAAGGTATTGGCGGGATTTATGTGCCTTCCAACGAATTCCTCTGCGAAGCGCGCGCACTTTGTGATGCATATGGCGCTGTACTCATCCTGGACGAAATCCAGTCCGGCTATGGGCGCAGCGGCCAATTTTTTGCTTTCCAATATTCCGGTATCGAACCCGATTTGATTACCGTAGCGAAAGGAATGGGCAATGGCTTCCCCATAGCCGGCGTTTTGATTCATCCCA
>CAZGOT010000362.1:0-2996 GCA_964527495.1 uncultured Haliscomenobacter sp. | reverse complement strand
GATGATTCGCAAATTCAAAATAATGGCCCTGTTTTTGGGGGCGATGCTGGCCGGCTCCTGCGAATTGGACCTGCTGGAGAACCCCAATGCAGTTACCCTGAACAATGCGGATGTGAACTTTTTCCTCAACCGCATCATGCTGGATTATTCCGGCAACTTCAATGCTTTCAGTGACCCGGGCATGCGTCTTACCCGTATGCTCAACCAGGGCGCTGCGATTTATGACAACGCTGTCGCACCTTCCTCTTCGAACGGTCGCTGGTCCAGTTCTTATTCGAATATTCTGCAGGATGTGAAGTCTTTGATTCCTATTGCAGAAAATGCCAGGTTATTTGTTCATGCAGGTATAGCCCGCACGATCAGGGCGATGGTATTGATGCATCTGGTGGATTCTTTCGGGGATGTGCCATTTTCTGAGGCTTTGGACAACAGCAACTTCAATCCTGGAATCAGCAAAGGTGTCGATGTATACAAGGCAGCCCTGGCAGATCTGGATAAAGCTGCTGAAAACTTTGCAGCTACTTCCCAGGGGAGCCCAAGCAGCGATTTGTTTTTCGGTGGTAATGCTGATAGCTGGATCAGGACGGTGAATTCTCTGAAGCTCAAGTATTGGTTGAACCTGAAGTTGGTGGATAAAGCTGGTGCAACTTCTGCAATCAATTCGCTGATTACTGCAAACCGCTTCATCTCTACGACTGCACAGAATTTCAACTTCCGTTTTGGTGCCAACCTGTCCAACCCGGATACGCGCCATCCGCGTTATGCCGGTCAGTACAGCCCAACGGGCGGTGGTGACTACCAGTCGAACTCCTATATGGCACACATGTATTCCTCTAAAGGTTTTCCTGATCCGAGGATCCGCTATTACTTCTATCGTCAGACGACCAGAAACCCAACGGACGTGAACGCGCTCCGCTGTATCACCAATGCCAAGCCTTCGCACTATGGGGCTAACGATGTGTTCTGTCTGGCATCCGACGTCGGATACTGGGGTCGCGATCACCTCAGCAACGAGGGTATTCCACCGGATGGTCTGTTGCGTACTGCATGGGGTCTTTACCCTGCTGGTGGTCTGTATGACAACGACGCAGGCCGTGGTGTATCCCTCGTAGCAGGTGCCAGCGGTGCCGGTGTACACCCGATTATGACCCGTTCTTTCGTTAACTTCATGCTGGCGGAAGCAGCGCTTACGCTCGGTACGAGTGGTGATGCACGTGCTTACCTCAAAACGGCCGTAGAGAATTCCTTTGCCGATATTCGGGCATTTGCTTTGGCTTCCACCGAGGCAGGCAAAATTACGGCTTTTGAAACGGAGAGAAGTATCAACTGGAACAACAGCGTAACGGCTTATGTCAATAAAGTACTTGAAGATTACGATGCGGCCAACGCCGATGGCAAGATGAATATCATCGCAACGGAATACTGGGTAGCACTCTTTGGCAACGGTATCGAAGCATATAACCTCTACCGCCGCACCGGAAAGCCCAGCCCACAGCAGCCTGGCCTCGATCCCAACCCGGGTCCCTTCGTGCGTTCCTACTACTATCCGAACAATTACATCGTCAACAACCGGAACGCTGTCCAGAAGGCCAACGCTACGGTACAGGTATTCTGGGATACTAATCCCGCCAATTTTATCAGGTAATTTTGTTAATCAGGTAAAAAGCGAATACGCATGAAAAATATATTTAAGCTTGGGGCGCTTCTGCTTGCCGTCGTGCTAACCGCGTGCGAGACGGAAATGATTGAGCGTTTCGATGAGTTTAACTTCGAGCAGGGCGGCTACATGCGGACGGTAACCCCCTTGTCCACCACCTTTACCGTGAGCAGGGCGAATATGACCGGCACCAAGATGGAGCAGGTCCTGGAGGCCGTCACGCCAAATTTGGGTGCAAACTTTGACCGCTACGAATTGTCCATCGCTTTTGTGGATGCCACTCCTGCCAATGGGTCGAACAGCAAGGCTGCTGTTGCTTTCCAAACGCTGACCTCTTCACAGTTTACGGCAGATCCGCAGACCAAGTACCCACGGTTTACCCTTTCCGTAACTGGGAAAGCGATGCAGGATAAACTGGGGTTGACAGATGCTCAGATTTCCGCAACCGACCGTTTTGAGGTTACCGGGAAAATGTTCCTCAAGGATGGAAGGTCTTTCGACCGTTCTAATACTGGGGTGAATATCACTGGTGGTGCGTTTTATAACTCGCCGTTCTTTTATCGTGTGAATATCGCGAACTAATTGTTTCGTTGTTTATCCAGTTTAAAAGGCTATCCTGCCAATGGCGGGATAGCCTTTTCTGTTTTGGTTCCCAGGGACCAATTTTTTTGGATAGCGTGGACAAATCCAGGAGGATATTTGTCCGAACAAACGAAAAGTTAAAGAAAACTTATTGTTATCTTAAAAATTCCACCTATTTTACACGCATTTATGTCTACGAACCTAATAAAAGGTTTGTCTTGGCTTTTATTTTGCATATAAAAAGTGAAAATTAGGCAAAAAATCCGCAAAAAAGTTACAATAGTCGAGATTGTTTGACCTTCGTAAAATAAAATTGGTATCGTATTTTTAATAAACAAATTGGATAAATTATGAAAAAACTCTCACTGGTTTTGGGTTTAGTCCTCTTTGCCTTTGGTGCAGCCATGGCTCAGCGGACGATCAGTGGAAAAGTGACCGATTCCGCCGGGGAGCCGCTCATCGGGGCGAGCGTTCTGGTGAAAGGTACTTCTACTGGTACAGTTACCGATCTTGACGGCAGTTATTCGATCGAAATTCCTGCGGGTTCGGTAGTATTGGTGTATAGCTACACCGGTTATACCTCTCAGGAAGTCACAGTCGGCACCTCCAATGTGATGGATGTGACGCTGGCAGAATCGGCTGAAGTCTTGTCCGAGGTGGTTGTAACCAGCTTGGGTATCAAGAAAGAAAAGCGCGCCCTCGGCTACGGGGTAACCACGGTTACCGAAGAGCTGATTGCCAAGCGCCCGGAAGCGGA
>CAZGOT010000361.1:0-3004 GCA_964527495.1 uncultured Haliscomenobacter sp. | reverse complement strand
CAAAATGAGGCAAAACGATGTCTATTCAAAACTTTCTTCCGCCGCCGAAGGCGGCGTATACTTTTTACACAATCCCAGAATTTTCAACCTACCCCTGTAAAATTTTATATCCAGAGCACTGGTAAATCCTTTCGCCAACCCTACGGCATTATCTGAGGGAAAAGGGGTATTCGTTTAATATCCTTTTTCCCTTTTCACCAGGTTTAATAATGGCAGGCCATTTTTCATTCTCCGGTAATTTTCGGCGGTGAGTGCTGCTGCGCCATCTGGGTTGGTGACACTGGCGCTGTGTGGGGTAATAAAAATATTGGTGCGGGACCAAAAAGGATGTTCCTGCGGAAGCGGTTCCTGATGAAAAACATCGAGAAATGCACCGGCGATAATCCCTTCGTCCATTGCGCGCAGCAGATCGGAATCTACGAGATGTCCACCACGGGCGGCATTGATGAGGTAGGCCCCTCGGGGCATACGCCGGAAAAGGCCATAGTGGAGGATACCTTCTGTTTGAGGGGTTAATGGCAAAAGGCAGACCAGCACATTAACGGTGGCAGCGAAGTCTTCCGGAGATATTTCTTCGGCACAGTGGCAGGAGATGCCGGCGATCTCTTTTTTTGAATGGCTGTAACCGGTGACTTCGAACCCCATTTTCGCCAGATAAACAGCACATGCGGCACCAAGCTCCCCAAGCCCCAGGATGCCAATGCGCAGTTGCAGTTCTACAGGTTCTGGTGTCTCCCAAATTTTTTCCCGTTGTTTTTGCAGATAAAAATCCAGACGCTTGTGAATGGCCAGAACGGCCATTGCGACGTACCGCTCCATGGATTTAGTCAGGGCGGTATCCACGATGCGGGTTACGGGGATCCCGGAAGGGAGGGCCTGGTCGCGCAGCAAGTGCTCGACACCCGCTCCATAAGATTGTATAAGCTGAAGATGGGGAAACTGACCGAGGGCACCATGAGGGTGTTTCCAGACGATGGCCATTTCGACCGCCTGTGGATTTGTGATTTCCGGGTAGATTTCAACTGGTGTACCAGCAGGGAGCAAAGCTTCCAGCTTCGCTTTTAATCCACTGTTGTCCCGGTCGGGGATAATGATGGCAATAGACATTTTCTTTATTTTTGATGTCTGGTTAGAAGGGTTATCTTTGAATAACAGGCGCTCGCCGCCTCTAACACGAAATGTTAGAGGCGGTGAGCAAGGCATTTCGAGGTTGTGTGAAAAGCCTGCGGCGGCACTTGGCGGCTTACGCCGCCAAAGAATATTTTTTTAATGGGTTATGTAAAAAGTGTTCCGCCGCCTTCGGCGGCGAAAGAAAATTTTGAATGAACGACGTTTTGCCTCATTTTGCAAAGCAAAATGAGGCAAAACGTCGTTCATTCAAAATAACATTTGGCGGCTCACGCGGCCAAATGACGGCCTCCGGCCTTATTACACAACCCCTTAAGAAATTTTATGGGGTTGTGTAAAAAGCCCCCGGCTTTTCGTTTGGCGGCTTACGCCGCCAAATTTTATTTTGAATGGACACTGTTTTATCTCATTTTGCGAAGCAAAATGAGATAAAACAGTGTCCATTAAATTTCCTTTCGCCGCCGTAGGCGGCAAAAGACTTTTTACACAACCCCTAAATTAGAGCATATTAGAGCTCCTAAAGTTCAAAGTTAATTCTAAGTGTAAGGAATACAAAAGAACGCAAGTGGATTTTGCGTTCAGGTTTTTTCTGTATGGGGCGGATAAATTAGCTTTAAAAATGGAAAATCCGGTTTTCAAAGATTTTAACCACTGTGAATCGCTGTATTGGGTATTCACGCAACTGTGTAATGATACCTGTGGGCACTGCTACAATTTATCCGGTCCACAGGGGGCCAGGATCAGTGAGGCGGAATGTTTGCAAATTATTGACCATTTGCCCGACCAGATTGACCGACTGATCCTTTCTGGTGGAGAACCATTAGCAGACCGCAAACTGCTGTATACTATCCTGGATCGCTTGAAGTGGAGGTATGGCGGGGCTACTCAAATAATGTTGCAGACGAACGGGGACCTGCTTACCGGGGAAATCCTGGATATCCTCATTGAAAAAGGCGTTTCCCGTTTTGATATTTCGAGTATTGACCGCTACCATAAGCATGCTGGTGGCCGGTTGATGGAACTCGCCGAATTATTTGATTCTCGGGGGGTGAATGGCGATGAAAAAGACCCGCTCATTAAAAAAGATCATTACCTGCACCATTTCCCTTTGAGCTGGGGGTATTGGGGGGCAACGGAAGATATGTGGCTTGGGGGAAACTGGGCAAGGGGGCGTGCCCTGGAGCAGGATATCTGGAAAAAAGACCCTACCCACAATTTTTGTGCAATTCTTTCCGGAGCACGGAATTTTTTGGGAGGATATTCGGATATCCCACAGGAAATCAGCATTCAGCTTTGGAAAATTAATCCCTGTTGTCCGGGTACCAAATTCCCCATGGGGGATGCCCGCAGGGAGCGCGTAGCGGATGTTTTGAAACGGGTTTCCATTTCCCCTGTTTTTCAGCGTCTCAACGAAGGGAATCCCTGGAAGATGGGCGAGCATCTCGGTATTTCTATAGCTGCAGCACAGCAACGCACAGAAGCATTTCAGAATATTTGTCTGTATTGTGATGCTTTTTTCGAGGAACATCTGCAGGACCTGAATGCTGATACCTTCAGGGAACTACCTTTATTTCCTGGACATACATGACCTGCTTCTGCTGTATTGAAAGAATAGAGCTTTGTTGAAGCTGTCCTAAAAGTCTTTTGGCGGCTTACGCCGCCGAATAATATTAACTTTCTTACGCCGCTGAAGGCGGCGCGTACTTTTGGTGGCTTATGCCGCCAAAGAAATATTTTATTGGGGTTGTGTAAAAAGTATTCCG
The DNA here is from genome assembly GCA_964527495.1 of uncultured Haliscomenobacter sp. Taxonomy (GTDB): domain Bacteria; phylum Bacteroidota; class Bacteroidia; order Chitinophagales; family Saprospiraceae; genus JADJPL01. Next base: position 113 of record CAZGOT010000361.1, on the reverse strand, counting down.
CCGCCTGCGGCGACGAAAGGAAATTTTGAACGAACACTGTTTTCATTGATTTTGCTTCGCAAAATCAATGAAAACAGTGTTCGTTCAAAACATCATGGGGGTGTGTAAAAAGC
>CAZGOT010000360.1:0-3025 GCA_964527495.1 uncultured Haliscomenobacter sp. | reverse complement strand
ATCAACGCCTCTTGCTCGCCCATCATAGGAGTTGGTTCCCTTTCCTGGACAATACGGTACAAAAGCAGATCGAAGAAATTGTTAATCGCAATGGATTTAAGGAAATTGCGTTACAGGTGCGGGAAACTTTACAGCGGTATCAATCTTTTTCCCCGCTGGTGGGCCAGTGCATCCGCAACTTGCAGGAAAGGCCTGTGCGTCTTACGGAGCGACTGGATAACCTGCTCACCCATCGGGTTGCCGGACCGCTGATTTTCTTTGGATTGATGTTACTGCTCTTCCAGGCGATATTTGCCTGGGCTTCATACCCCATGGACCTCATTGAGGCAGCTTTCGGACGACTGGGTACGGTGCTTCGAAATTGGCTTCCGGAAGGCTATTTCGCCGACCTTTTGTGTGATGGCCTATTGGCAGGACTGAGCGGTATCCTGGTATTTGTACCTCAGATTGCTATCTTATTTTTCCTGATTGCAGTCCTGGAAGAAGTCGGATATATGGCGCGTGCGGCGTTTATGTTCGATCGGGTCATGCAAGTATTTGGTTTAAATGGCAGAAGTGTGGTGGCTTTGATTTCCGGAGGGGCTTGTGCTATTCCTGCCATTATGAGTACCCGGACGATTTCAAACTGGAAGGAACGACTTATTACTATCCTGGTTACGCCTTTTATCAGTTGCTCGGCCAGGATACCAGTATATACAGTACTCATCGCCTTTGCTGTGCCGTCCCGCCAGGTATGGGGCATTTTCCAACTGCAGGGGCTGGCCTTTATGGGCCTTTATCTGCTTGGAATTGTTGCGGCGCTCGGATCGGCTCTTTTGTTCAAATGGATACTGCGATCGGACGACAATAGCTTTTTGATGCTGGAACTACCTCCTTACCGCAGGCCTTTGATGCGGAATGTTTGGATTACCGTATGGGAAAAGGTTCGTACGTTCTCCTTTGAAGCAGGTAAAATTATTCTCCTTATCTCTCTGGTGCTTTGGGTATTATCCACCTTTGGCCCACCGGGTTCAATGGAAGCTGCTGAACGGGAGGCTATTGAAATCGCACAAGCCAAAGGGATGACTTCAGCGGAAACGAGCGATCTGCTGGCTTCAAAACAAATGGAGGCTTCCTTCGCAGGGCAGGTGGGCCACTTTATCGAACCGCTCATCCGGCCTTTGGGCTTCGATTGGAAAATCGGAATCGCGCTGATTACTTCCTTTGCCGCAAGGGAGGTATTTGTTGGTACTATGGCTACCCTCTACAGCATCGGCAGCGAAGAAGATACCGTTTTGGTGCGCCAACGCATGGCCCGGGAGCGGGATCCGGAAACAGGGGAAAAGCGGTACACACCTGCGACATCCTGGGCACTGTTGCTGTTCTATGTTTTTGCTATGCAGTGTATGAGTACGATGGCAGTCGTCCGGCGCGAAACTCTTTCCTGGAAATGGCCGGCTATTCAGTTCGTGTTTATGACTGCTCTGGCCTACCTGAGTGCCTGGGGCGTTACCCTTTTGTTTTAAAGTCGGGTATTGACAACATTATTGAACAAGGCTCCAAAGGTGTAGCGCAGACCGAAATTGACCTCACTCTGGAAGTTTGTTGCGAGTTGCCGTTGTCCAAGTAGAATTTCCTCAAGGGTGGCATTACCTCGTGGCAGGGAAATCTGGTCGTTCACGAGCCGGTAGTCTGCACCGAGATTGAACGACAACCCTTTGAGCACGCGTACATTGAAGCTCGTCTCCAGGGTAAGCCTGTTTTTATGAAAGTCCTGGAAGAAATTGGCACCAGAAAGCGCAACGTTAACATTGCCCCAGGGTTCACGAAGATTCAGGCGCATTTCGAGGGACTGCCGGAGCAGGCGTTCGGCCATTTTGAGGAAAATGGTCTCTTCATAATAAGCCTGGTTGGCAAATCCCAGGCGGTAGGCAATAGTGAATTCCCGGGTTACAGCATCTTTATAGGGAAAAATACTGTATTCCAGCGCAGGGGTGAGCCAATGGCTATACCGGATATTGCTGTAGGTGTTCTGGTTCCAGTTATAAAAAATACCCGCTGACCAGTGGTCGGAAATGCTGCGGATAAATGCACTCGAAACGGTGTTGTTGCGCCGCGTGAAGGTAATTTCGCTATCTCCATTCTGAACATATCGCTCCTGATAAAAGAAATTGGGATTAAAGCGGATCCGCCATTCTTCTGTGACGAAATTCATCCCGAGCCCATAACGAAAATCCAGCGTGCCCCGAAAAGATTCTTTGTTCCAGTTCAGACTACTGAAAACTTCGTATATCCAGCGGTCCCAGAATTTTTCCTTTTCCGCTTCTGCTTCAGAAGAATCACGTGCCTGCCCTTCTTGTCCCAGGTTTTTATAGGTGAGTTCAAACGCCTCTTCCTGATCATTTTGTACCAAAAAAACCACCAGCCCCATTTGCAGGGTACGGTTGATTTTCTCCTGTGCCTCCAATGGGGTGCTCTGTGGCGTTATGAGCGCATCAATAGTAAATCGGTCGCCATCAAACGACTGCTTGCCAATAAAGTCGAAAATGTACATCGTTCCACCAGAATCGAGCCTGCGGGTGGAAACGAGCACGTGTACCTGTGCACGCAAGGGATCAACTGTATAATTGACCTCCCGGGTGTTTTGTTTGATATAGTTTAAATCACAAGATCCACAATCGAGAAAAAGGGTAATGCCAGAAACGTTTGCAGGCTGTGCATTGCCCTCAAATGCGAGCAGGAACAGGCAAACTATATATCCGATGGCGTAGCGCATATTTTTTATGCCAAAATAGACGTTCGGATTAAACAAATTGGAATAAATAGACAAACAGCGCAAAAATCATTGTTTTTGCCACATGGCAGTGTACCTTTTGCCCGGGATTTTGCCGATTGCCTCACTATTTTGTACTTTTAGCAGGTTGTTTGAAAGTATGGGGTTGTGTAAAAAGCCCCCGGCTTTTCATTTGGCGGCTTGCGCCGCCAAATGTTATTTTAAACAGACGTCGTTTTCATTGATTTTGCTTCGCAAAATCAATGAAAACGA
>CAZGOT010000359.1:0-3049 GCA_964527495.1 uncultured Haliscomenobacter sp. | reverse complement strand
TTTTTTTGACAAATGTAAAATGAATATAACAAACGTCCAAATTTATTTTCACCACCCAGCAACCTTCCCCACTCCCCCCAAATTCGGGAACCTATCCCGGTTAATATACAGCCATCCCGGCTTCCAGCCCATGAGCTCGACGAAGCGTTTTGCCTCCTCCATGCTATTTAAGTTATGCAGCACCCAGTACGGCTTTATCAATCCGTCTTTAGCCATTTTCGCTTTCTCCTCCAGCGTTGCCCCCATTGCCCGTTTGCGGCGTTCCTGGGGGCTTAATAGCATTAACTCTACTCTTACCTCCTCTTTTTGCTCTTCTTCGCTCTTTTCGAACGTATGGCCGCAATGCGGGCACTCTCTTACCTGTGCCGGAAGCAAAGCATTGCACGACGGGCAATCTTTAGAAGGTGCTACGCCTTTTTTCTTTTCGGCCTTTTCCAGGCCCCATTTTCTTTTTTCCTCCCAAAACCCATGGCGGTGTACATTTTCGCCAAAATCCAGCAGGTAAAAAGAATCTTTGTCGGGAGTAGTCCGGCTGCCCCGGCCTGCCATTTGCAAAAAGAGGGGTAAGGATGCTGTTGCCCGATAAAGGATCACGCAGCGAACAGACGGTTCGTCAAATCCGGTGGTAAGAATGCCAACGTTGCAAAGAACTGCATCCGGTGTGCGCTTAAACCATGCAAGTATCTGCACCCTATCGAAGTTTCCCATGGTGCTATCCAAATGCCGGGCATTTATTCCGGCCTCCTTCATTTTCTCGCATAACTCCAAACTGCTTTCGATGTTTGGAGCAAAGGCAATGGTTTTCACGCCGGGGCAAATGCGGAGATAGTTTTCGATTACCCCGGTATATACCCGCTTTTTGGAGTATTCGCGCCCCATATCCCCTTCGTCAAAATCGCCGCCCTTCATGCGTATGCCGGATAAGTCCACGGGCACGCCAAAAGTCAGGCACTCGGATAGGTAGCCCTGCTCAATCAGTTCTGGAATATCTATTGTCTCGACTATTGCGTGATAATTATCCTTTAGTGCCCTTTGCCCGCCTTTTCGGTACGGCGTTGCCGTTGCCCCGATCACCGGGATACGCTCCGGCAATAGCGGGAATATTTTATCAAAGCTCTGCTTGTGAGCCTCATCAAAAATGGCCAGGTCAAAACCCGCCATTAGCTTTTCATAGCGCGCATCTTTCGCCCGCCGTGCAAGGGTCTCTACCATTGCCGTATAAAGTTGGTAGCCCATGCGGGTATCTTTGCCCGCCTCTATCCTGGCAAATTCCAGGTTTAAGCCTGCAAGGGCATTGCCGGACTGCTTTAGCAGCTCGATACGGTCGGTAACTATCAGCACTTTTTTGCCCTTTTGCAAAGCAGATTTAGCCAGGTGCGAAAAAATAACCGTTTTGCCGCTTCCGGTCGGGCTGCATAAGATTAGCCGGGTCCTGCCTTCGGCAATGTGCCTACGCATCTCTTCGATTGCTGCTTGTTGGTATGGTCGTAATTGCATTTTTTTTAGTTTTTTATGGTGAAATTTGCTCCCCTCCCCCGGTTGTAGGGTTTCCAAAGGTTTCCAAAGGTTTGGCCAAACCCTACAACCGCCAAAACCCGCGCCGTTATTGGCTTAGAGCTGCATGGTTGTAGGGTTGTAGGGTTTATTGGTATATTTAGATAGAAATATTAATATAGAATATAAAATAGAAAAAGGCTTCCGGTAACTCTTAGAAAAACCCTTGGAAGGGTACAACCCTACAACCTTTAGCCCAAAACCCGCGCCGTTGTTGGCTTAGAGCGGTTGTAGGGTTTGGCCAAACCCTACAACCTAACCCTACAACCGCCCTAAAATCCGAGCGGTTTGTACTTATCTTCTTGGTCTTGATCCTTGTAATTGGGCTCCGAATAGCCCCCTCCCTGGTTCCCAAACCGTTTTTTGATAACCCCGTACACCTGTTTGCTACTCTTGTTCTCCTTTGCAAACCGTTTTGGAAATTCGTGTTTTGCCAGGAATAAACCGAGTTTCGTCGAGTTGATGTGCAGCCGGGAATTGACCTCGATGTAGTTCCTAATTTCGGTATTGGTAAGCCATTCCACGTGCCCGCCCTCGTTGGGATGGCCGAAAAACATCCAAATTGCCTCTTCCTCGGTACTTACCTGGGTTGCAGAAGTACCCAGCATGTTTAAAACTTTTACCTCGTCCTTGGTAAGCATCCAATCGTTCCCTATCCGCTTCCACTCGTGGTAAAGCTCCATCCAAAGAGCTGTTTTGTCTATCGCGTTGTATTCCTCCCAGTCTATTTCGATTAGCGGTATCGGGATTATCCTCCGGTTCCCGGTCGGGTCGTTTATTACTTCGTCTTCGTTCGAGCATCCGCAAAGCACGGCAATCCGCTCCAAGTCCTCCGAAAAACGCCCGTATGGCCTGCGTATGTTAAACGTCTGTTTGCTTATCAGCTCTTTGAGCATCTTGTAATCCTGCTTCGATTTGCCCGAAAATTCGTCATCGCAAATCAGAGCTTTAGTCACCATCAGCAACCAATCGTCTTTATCTCCCCTATCCAGTTTGTTATCTGCATAAAAACGGCTCAGCTCCTGGGGCAATAGCTTTCTAAAAAAATTGGTTTTGCCCGCTGCCTGCGCTCCGGTAAGTACCACCATCATAACCGAGTAAGTTCCGTGCCACGAAGCCACGCACGACAGCAGCCACTTTCGAAGATAGAGACCCGCATAGTTTTGCCCGGTCCAGTACCGCCCTTCGTCCCAGCTATACTTAATATCCCTTATTCGCATGCAGCCTATAAGTCTATCTATAAGCCCCGTCGGCCTGATGTGCGCGTGCTGTAAAAAGAACTCGCGAATGGGGTTATATGCCGGGACAAAATCCGATTCTATTAAGGCAATAAGCAAGTCTTTACTAACCCCTTTCCCCTTCTTTCCGCCTAAACTTTCCAGGGCACGCACATAAATCGAGTTTACCACCCTATCGGAAATATTTTGCCCATCCACTTCTACTATGCCAGTGATTTCGTTAAACTTCATATCATACCCCCGGAGAAATTCTTTTA
>CAZGOT010000358.1:0-3052 GCA_964527495.1 uncultured Haliscomenobacter sp. | reverse complement strand
AGGACCCCCAGAGGAAGGCTCTCCGTGCCTCCCCGCCCATCACCAGCAAATGGCTCATCAACACAGCCTCCAAATCTATCCTCTCAGCCGCAAGCTTCTCCACCCAATGACCAGTGTGGGATTCGAAGCTCCCATGCACCAAGACATCGGCGGCCTGGAAGCAATGGGCTTGCGAATCGCAGCTCACCATTGAGCAAGAGCAGCATGCATCTGGCAAATGCGGCAATACCTTCAGTTCAGCCTCCTCAGCCATCAAATTCCACTTACCCACTCCCTCCTCTGGTTTCACGTGTGTTGCCCTCCACACCAACACTTCCTTCTTCAAAGAACAATTTGCCTCTGGAATGGATGGTCCGGGCCAATTGCTGTTTCGGTAGGTACAAACTGATCCGCAGCCGTATATTTTCCGCTTTCCTGTGGCCAGGGGATTTCCAGCAGGATTTTGCCGTCGAGGGTAGTTTTAAAAACGGCATGGCGGTTGTTATCGCAGATCCAGAGGAATTCTTCCCCATTTTCGTTGCTCAGTGTCAGGCCGTGGGCACCTGGGAACTCGTGGCCCCAGGTACCAAGACATTTACCGGATCTGCTGTATATAACAATGTTGTTACGAGTTTCGTTAGTAAGCAGAAACAATCTTCCCTTTTGGTCAATGACCATTTCGTGGCAATCATTGACTGGCACTTTTGCCGGGTCGAGGTTGCCCCAGGACGGGTCTGGTTTGTATTGAAACCCACCATGGCCGATTATATCCTGGCGGAAAGGATTTGCGAGGCCTTTGCGGGCCATCAGAGCGGCACTGCTGGTGCCGAGGGCAAAAAGGAAGGTTCTGCGTTGCATGAAAAACAGGTTGAAGGTTTTAGGTATATAAGGCAAACACTAGATTCATTCTTCTTCGATGACAATGGTAGGGGGTAGGGAAGTGGAAAAAGCATCTCCGGTGACATCTCCGATTTTGACTACGGTAATACCGGCATGGAGGTATTTTCCTTGCAGGTTGGAAAAATTCAGTGTTTCAGGAAATTTTGCCCGTATGGCATCCTGGGGGCTCAGGAAGGGGTAGCCGGTAGGCAGATAGCGGAATTGCTTTTTGTGTGGCAGGGCGTTTTCGAGGTGCAGTACCAGTTTGCGGATAAGGATGACATCGAGCGTTGTGATAGTGCCGGATAAATCAGCATCGGCCGCGAGGTACTGGTAGGGGGAATGGAACAGTTCCTCTCCCAGAATATGGCGCATGATCATGACGATATCATACGTAGTCACCCCATCCCGGTAGCTTGAGTCCACAATGGCAGAAAGGGAATAGTCCTGATTTTCTTTAAGGTATTCAAACAGAAAGCGGCCATCCCGGTTGGAGAAGGTTTGGTTTACCCGATCCCCCTGGAGAATTATTTTGGCCCCTTCTATGGGGTTACCAGCAACATTTTGAACCGCTCCTGCTATGGACGCAGCACCGAGGTCGGGGCAGAAGTTGGCACCATCCTGAAGCAGGATAAAAGTTTCACAATAGGCAGAATTTCCAGCAGCATCCCAGGCATAAACATAAAGTAGTTCCGTTGGCCGGTCATCGCAGGTAAGCGTGATGGTATTGCGGTCAGGAGCTGGGCGTTCGGCACCGGATTCGATAAGTTCGGCCTTATGGACCGAATAGCGCAGTGGGCCGGAGCAGTCGCCCAATTGGGAGGAAGAAAGTAAATCGTTAGCCTGTATACTCAATGCAGCCCGGTCTGGACTGCCATCGCCGTCGGCATCGGTATTGGGAGGTAGGGGAGAGAGGGGCACTACCAGGCTGTTGATACATTTAGGAGTGGGAGGCCGGCCATCGGTGACATGGACCGTAACGATACGTTCGGTTTCATTCCCGCATTTGTCCCTTACCCGGATACTCAGGGAGTGTTTGCCAAAGGGCATGCGGTACACGAGTCGGAACCGCGGGTAGCTTCCTATGATCGCATTGGAAATATCGCCATCCGGAAAACCATCATTGAAACGGTCCCAGGTAACCGAGAATACCAGGGATTCCGGTGTACAGGCTTCTTCTATTTGGATAGCGAGGTTTATATCTCCGCTGCAATCAGCTCTTTTGCCAGCCACCTCAGTAGAAGGTGCAACACTCAATACCGGAACTAAGTTATCCACGATCCGGATGATTTGCTGGTACTCCCAATACCCTTTAGAGCGAAGGCCAGCGTTTTCGTTACTGCTGGTCCAATATCCTTTGGGGGAAGGAATAGTATTATTAAAGACGGAATCGCGGTCGAGGAAGACCTGTCCGCCAGGTTCGACAAGTACCCAGAGCGGTTGGTCGCCCGTTTTGCCATTCCGGTCCGCATCGCGGTCGAGGAGTATGGGGCTATCGTTTCCCGCAAATTCGCACCAGTTGATAACGCGGAAGGTTCGATAGATAGCAAAGCAGTTTTGTCCGGGCACCTTCAGTTTTTCGTCTATATAGGTAACGGAGAGCACATCGCAGCCTGGCACCCGGTAGAAGACGGTGTCAGCTTTTCCAACATCTGAACAGAGCAAGGTGGTATCTGCGGGAAAACGCAAGATGTACCTATTGAGCGGTTTGATTTCGATGCGTTGTTCGCAAACAGGCCCGGTAGTTTCCTGAGGAGTGCCCTTATCCCTGACCAGGCGCCAGGACCTGGTGACCGTACCATAGCCGCAGGCGGGTGAATATTCTTTCTTTACGGGCAGGGTAGAAAGCGCGTAGTTAGGGCCGGGAACAGCAGGCGCCCCTGGTAGTTGCAGGCTTTGAAGCAGTGGGTCGGTACAGAAAAGGAAAGTATCTTTAGGCGGAATGCAGTTGAGGAGGGAATCTTGAGGGGGAAAGGAAAGTAATGCCCACGGAGAGGATTGACCCTGTCTGACGAGCAGCAGGGCGGCAGAAAAAACCAAAACTGCCCTTAAGTGATTTCTGAACGAAACCTGGTGCATGCCTCTCAAAATTCCATAGTGTAACGCAAAAATCCAGTAAAAGGTATAGACCCATCCTGGAATCCTCTAACCCGAATCAAAAATAGGAAATAATATCAAATACAAGAAAAAATTA
>CAZGOT010000357.1:0-3066 GCA_964527495.1 uncultured Haliscomenobacter sp. | reverse complement strand
CAAGAGGTAGCGCTTTTTTAAATAATAATCTTTTATTTTTTCCAGTTGCCCTGTCTCCGGCATTAGCGGGTCAAAGCCCTTCAGCAGAGGTAGAATTTCCTGATAAAGTGCACTTTCTGTTTGCGTAGTGCTTTCCTGAATGCGTTGGAGGGCATGGGCATCAAAATCAAACTCCAGCTCCATGAGCGACTCATTAATCTCCATCATCTCCATCAGAAAGGCCCCAGGGAGTTGGTTTTGTCCCTCCTCTGCGAGGACGTTGTATAAACCGAGCACATACTGCATGCATCGGTCGGGGTCTGAAAGCACGCGATAGGCTTCATTGTTGAAACTCGATTGCGCCAGGGCTTCCTGTTGGGTGTCTTCATCTGCGCGGGTATGGAAATCCGGGTGTAAGGACTTGCTCTTGCGGTAAAAGCGTTGCCTAAGTTCTGTTTCTTCGGTCAAAAACGCTACCGGGAGCCCAAACCACTCGAAATAGTTCATGGCGTTCTTATTTAAAGTACGCCCTGAAAATATCCAGGCCGTTGGCGTAAATCAGCAAGGCAAGAATAAGGAAGAAGCCGATCATAGTGGCGTATTCCATAAACTTATCGCTCGGCTTGCGTCCGGTGAAGACCTCGTACAGCAGGAACATGACATGACCGCCATCAAGGGCGGGAATGGGCAACAGGTTCATAAAAGCGAGCACCAGGGATAAAGTTGCGGTAATCTTCCAGAAATGTTCCCAATCGAATACACTGCTATACATGCCGGCAATAGAGGCAAACCCACCCAGGCTCTCCGACGCTTTGAGTTTGCCACTGAAGATATGTCCGAATGCTTTGACATTGTCGCTAAGTTGCCGCCACCCTAAGGCCAGGCCAGCGGGAAGAGCTTGAAAAAGCGAGTAATCCCGTCGCTCGGTGCGGAAAAAAGTTTCCGGGCTAGCCGTAAAGACGCCAATAGCCCCTTGCTTATTTGGCGTGACCTGCAACTTCACCGTATCCTGTCCCCGAAGGACACTAAAATCAAGAGATTTGCCAGGGTTGGCAGCAATGATTTGCCTGACCTCCTGATAAAATCTGGCAGGCGTTTCCCCAATAGCCAGGACGAAATCTCCTTCCTTAAAACCTGCAGCTTCCGCAGGTGCACCCTTGGCAATGCGCGCAACCTGAAAAGGAAAAAGCGGGGTAAACAACATTTTATCCTTGTTGCCGTGGCTCGCCAGCTTCCCTGCAAAATCTTCCGGGACTTTCAATTCGACGGTTTGGCCATCCCGGCGCACTTGTATCGTCCGGGCGTCATTAAAAACTACCTCGCGTGCAATAGCGCGTTCATTAAATTCTTCAAACTTTAAGCTGCCAACAGAGAGGATATGGTCGCCGTTGCGCAGACCGAGTTCCATACCCAGGCTATCCGCGAAAATACCGTCTTTTACATTAGCGGTGGGGAGATAGGCTTCCCCCCATTTCCATAAGACCATTCCGAAGATGAAAAAGCCGAGTAGAAAATTTACCACTACGCCGCCCACCATGATGATGAGACGCTGCCAGGCCGGCTTGGAGCGAAACTCCCAGGGCTGGGGCTCACCTTTCATCTGTTCCGTATCCATGCTCTCATCTATCATCCCGGAAATCTTGACGTAGCCCCCGAGTGGCAACCAGCCGAGGCCATATTCCGTATCCCCTTTCTTGAATTTCAATATGGAAAACCAGGGGTCAAAAAAGAGGTAAAACTTTTCTACCCGGGTCTTGAACCAACGGGCTGGAAAAAAATGCCCCATTTCGTGCAAAATGATCAAAAAGGAGAGACTCAGTAAAAATTGTCCGATTTTAACAATATCCATGTCCGGTTTCGACTAACATTAAAGTTGAGTAATCCGCAATGACGGTTGAACGATATCTATTTTTTTGGGCTCTGGGCTGTTGATAAGGCCCAGGTTGCAAAGAAGGCTGTTTTAGCCCACTTTCTGCGCATCTGTTTTGACAAATACGCTCTTTCAACAATTTCAGCTTTTATTTAGTTTCGTAATAAGTCCTGCGCCTATAGGTTTTGTGCAAATTTTCAGGATCAGTCGGCCAAAATACGCAAAATGTAATAGTGCGCAGCATAAAATTAATGAGAGGGCAAGAAGTTATGGTTGTTTTTTATACTACACAGATTTCCGGGGAAAGGGCGGTGCTGGAAGGCGAAGAATTTCGCCATGCTATACAGGTCCTGCGCAAAAAACAGGGGGACGCTATCCGGTTTACCGACGGGGCTGGGGGATGGTTCGATGGCTGCGTGGAGGCTATTGGAAAAAGTCAGTGTATCGTGCAGATTACAAACAGGGAAGTGGTTGCCTGCAGACGGCCCTACCGCGTCTGCCTGGCAGTGGCTCCTACCAAAAGCATGGACCGGTTTGAATGGTTTTTGGAAAAAGCTACAGAATTAGGCGTTGACCGCATTGTCCCGGTTTGGTGCAGGCATTCGGAGCGTGCAACGCTTCGTCCAGACCGATTGGAGAAGATACTGGTTTCGGCTATGAAGCAATCGCTGCAGCCTTTTTTGCCCAAGCTGGAACCTCCGATTGGATTGGAAGCTTTTTTGGGCCAAAAACCGGCACTAAACTATCAATGTTATATTGCCTATATTGACCCGTCTTCCGCGAGCCGGCATCTTTTTGAGGCCTGTGTTCCAGGGAAGGATACCCTCGTGCTTATCGGACCTGAAGGGGATTTTTCCGGAGAGGAGGTTAAAAACTGTGTACACCAGGGATTTGAAGCGGTTTCCTTGGGAAAAAACCGTCTGCGTACCGAGACGGCAGCGGTGGCAGCAACCCATTGTATCTCCCTGCGAAACGATATATACCATCCCGGCTGATTCCTGCCGTTAGGGAAATATGGGTAGTACCTATTATATATGTTAAAGGAACCTCTAAATCACAAAAATATCCAAACGAATGAAAGCCTTGCTAACGTTATTTCTGGCATTTTTTGCCTGCTCTTTTGCTTCCTCTCCTCTTCCGGGAATGAAACTCGCCCTTTTAAAATATAATGGTGGGGGCGACTGGTATTTGCTCAAAGCTCCATCATGGTCAGAAAG
>CAZGOT010000356.1:1309-3104 GCA_964527495.1 uncultured Haliscomenobacter sp. | reverse complement strand
CCAATCACATCCCCAAGGGTTTTCGGTTTGGGAATTGGGGCAATTCCTTGTGGTTGACCCGATACAATATTTTGGACAACCGTTGAATTTGGGGCAACCGGTGAATTTGGGGCGACCACAAGGGTCGCCCCGACAGCAATTTCTATAATGGCGTGAAAATGATCGGGCATTACCACAAATTCATGTAAAACCACATTGGCAAATCGTTTTGGCAACTTTAACCATTCATTTTCTACCATTTTACCTGCATCATTCAATATCATTTTGCCATTTACAATATCACCAAACAAACTTCAGGTTTGATCATCATATGGCATTGGGCAAACAAAGTACTGCCTGCCGCCCTTAAGTCGGGAATAATCGGGAACTTTGCCCCATGAAGCCCGCAAAGACATTGATCTGCTTTTTGTGTGTTCTGTTTACGCTTCCGTCTGCTCATGCAGCTTCACGCATCAGACTCAGTCTGGAATGGTATTGGGGCGATAGCCTGCTTGCAACAGAAAAAATCGTTTCTGATACTGCCGGCCAGCAGTATGTGTGGGAGCAATGCAGAATTTATTTGTCGGGATTGCAGGCCTGCAGCAAGAAGGAGCACATGCCTTTGCAGCCGGATGTTTTGCTGCTGGGCACGGAAGATGATTCGGTTCAAAGCTGGGAAATTCCTCTTCAAGGCGTGGAGAAAATCTCAGGCCTGATCGGCATAGACAGCAGCATGCAGGTTTCAGGAGTTTATGAAGGTTCGCTCGATCCCGGAAAGGGCATGTACTGGACCTGGCAAGCCGGTTATATCCACATCAAACTGGAAGGAAAACGCCAAAACGCCTCCGGCCGATGGATTCCGTTTCGCTATCATCTGGGCGGCTACCGCAGTCCCTACTCCACGCTGCGCGAATGGTCTGCTGCAGTAGTAAATGGTGAAGCCATAGTCCGCATTGACCTCAGGCATTTTACAGCCTCCATTCCTGAAGACATGCCGGCAGAAGTGATGTCGCCCGGATTGCATGCCGTGCTGCTCAGCGAGCTGTTTGTAAAATCTCTGATCGGGCCATGATTCGCAGAGGAAAATTGATCCCGGGCATTCTGCTTGCCAGTTTAACCCTCACGATGCTTTTGTCGGTGAGCGAGCGCAAACTGCCGCTGCCTGCGCACTTTCCCAAACCGCTTTACGACTTTCGGAAAAATCCGTTGTCGAACGAGAAAATCAGACTGGGCCGGCTGCTGTTTTATGACCCCATACTCTCTGCCGACAGCAGCATTTCCTGCGCCTCCTGCCACTCCCCATTCAGTGCGTTTGCACATACCGATCACGCCCTGAGCCACGGCATCAACGACCGCAGCGGCAAACGCAACGCCCCTGCCCTTTTTAACCTGGCCTGGCAGCCGCGCTTCATGTGGGATGGAGCCATCCGGCATCTTGATCAGCAAGCCCTCGCCCCTATTGCGCATCCCGACGAAATGGATCAAGATCTCAGCCAACTCCCTGCTAAAATTCAGGCGGTGAGCGCCTACAGAAAACTGTTCAAACAGGCCTTTGGCGACAGCCTCGTTAGCTTGAGCAAAATCACCAAAGCCCTTTCTGCCTTTCAGCTCAGCCTGATCTCGGCCAACTCAAAGTATGACCGGGTGACGACCGGCCATGAAATGTTTAACGCGCAGGAATCCAAAGGTTACACACTATTCAAAACCCATTGCAACCGCTGCCATACGGAACCTCTGTTTAGCTCTTACGCATTGGCAACCAACCGGCTTCCCGCAGACAGTGCTTTGTATGATCCCGGAGCAGCAGCCATCAGCA
>CAZGOT010000356.1:0-1299 GCA_964527495.1 uncultured Haliscomenobacter sp. | reverse complement strand
ATTCGTTTCTTTTTAAGATTCCCAGCCTAAGAAATCTGAGCTACACCTACCCCTATATGCATGATGGAAGATTTAAAAATCTCAGGCAGGTATTCGCACATTATCGTTCGGTTTCGGCTAAGGGTCTATCCGAACCGGTTCTACCCTCTGTCCTTACTCCGGAAGAAGAAACCGATCTGACCGCCTTTCTCCGCACATTGACCGATTCAAGCTTCGTTTTTAACCCCAAATACCGCTTCCCGCAAAACGGTTTTGAAGACAAAACGGTATTTTTCAAAAACATATTTAACCAGCACAAATAAATGAAGAGCAAATTAATTACGCTTTCCGCTGCCTTTGCCGCTATCTCTGTCTTTGCACAACCGGGTCCTGCAGTAAGTTCATGGTTACAGAATACAGCCCAGACCGGCTTTTATTACGTGCAGGGCAACTCCACTCTTCTGCCCAACAACATAGCTGTAAATTGCCAGGAAGTATCCTATTCTACAACCAAAGTTTACATCAAAACCAACGGTATTCCGGCCTATCCCACCGGTCCGTTCATGGACGGCAATCCCTCACAGGCCAGTTCACAGAATGCCATTTTCAGTTTCCCGCTAAACCCACAACCCAATACAGGAACACCAACACCCACCACCGGGGGCAATATTGGTGTTTTCATCAATGGAGTGGCCTTGTTTGATTATCGCGACGGCGTGTCCTGGAGCAGCAGCCAAAACAAACTATGCGGAGGCCCCATACAGCCGCCCTGCATGGGAGACGGCGTATGGAACCGCGATGCCATTGTGGCCGAGCGTGCAGGCTTCGACTGTTCCAAAGGTCATCCTGCCAGAGGGAATTACCATCATCACCAAAACCCATCGGCCTTCAAGCTGGATGTCCGGGTCATTTCAACCGTCTGCAATCTGTATGATGCCGACGGCCTTTATGTCATGGACAGCAGCACTCATTCGCCCCTGATTGGATTCGCCTACGACGGTTATCCCATCTATGGTGCATTCGGCTACAGAAATACAGATGGAACCGGAGGTATCATTAGGATGAAATCAAGTTACAGCCTGCGAAACATCACCGCAAGAAACACCTATGCCAATGGAAACACCGTAAGTGCCGGGCCGGCCATCAACGCCACCTACCCTTTGGGCTATTTCAGAGAAGATTATCAGTATACGGCACCGGGCGCCAACATGCCTGATTATCTGGATGAGCAAAACGGCCGTTTCTGCATCACCCCGGAGTATCCCGCAGGAACCTATGCATATTTCTGTACGGTTGATGAAAACCTCAACTCTGCCTATC
>CAZGOT010000355.1:0-3106 GCA_964527495.1 uncultured Haliscomenobacter sp. | reverse complement strand
TCTTTATGTAACAAGTGTAACAGCAGCCGCTACTGCTTCTTCCAACGGATTATTCCCTCTCTCCCACAGACGAAAAGCCCCATATTCTGCTTCGTTGAGCAAATTAGTACGAGAGAATTCTTCTGGTGTATAGATCAGAAAGCAAATTTTACGGTGGATTAAAGCTTCGGCTTTTTCCACCAGCCTATTGAGATACGATTCATCAATATTGCCGACAAAAACCACATCAATGGTATCACTGTCCAGGCCTTTTGCAAAAGCTCCGGTCAGATAAACCTGTTCCAGATTCCCCAGGCGCATCACCACTTCCTCGACGATATGGTCAATGCCAAGGTGTTTGCGTACCAGACTTTGAATTTCCTGAAAAAGAGGGTGAGCGGAATTGGCCTGAAACAGTTTCTTATTCCCCGACTGAAAGCTGGTCAGCAAACCAGCTTCTTCCAGGCGGTTTAGTTCCAGGCGGATACCGTTGGTAGATTCCCCGAAATCACTCTCCAGGGCCCGCAGGTGGGAAGTCATGGAACTGTTGAGAAAAAACTTCAACAACAGTTTGACACGCGTCTGGGATGAAATCAGGGTTGTTAGCATTATGAATAAAATGAGACTGTCTATAATTCACAAAAATACAGCGATTTTTTAATTGAGCAAAAAAATTGCTCAATTAAACCAACAAGTGCCGTGTTTTTTTGATAACTGCAGGCAAAGGGGGCAAGTGGGACAACGCGGCGTGGGTGGCGCGAAAAAATTTTCTGCCTCCCGGCGCTGGTTCCCCTGCTTAATTTTTATATTGTTGGCAAAAAAATGGATACAGCGCAACATACGTATGTGGCCATAATGGCAGGTGGGGTAGGAAGCCGGTTCTGGCCGGCAAGCCGGGAAAGCAAACCCAAACAGTTCCTGGACATCCTTGGGGTCGGACAGTCGCTATTGCAATTGACCTTCAACCGCTTCCGGCAGCTTTGTCCGGAGTCGCATATATTCGTTGTCACCAACGCCCGCTACCGGGACCTGGTGATGGAGCAGTTGCCGATGCTGCGCCCCCATCAAATACTGGGCGAGCCCTCCCGCAACAACACTGCTCCCTGCGTAGCTTATGCCGCACTGAAAATCCATGCCCTGGATCCCGAAGCCAACCTCATCGTAGCCCCTTCCGACCATGTCATTCCCGAAGAGGGAGGATTTCTCGACGACCTGCGTACGGCCCTGGCCTTTACTGGCGCCAACGATGCCCTCCTCACGCTCGGCATCCGCCCTACCCGTCCGGATACCGGCTATGGGTATATCCAGTTTGACGCCAGCCCAACAGCGGGAACGGTGCACAAGGTCCTCCGTTTTACGGAAAAGCCGCCTCTGGAAAAAGCTCAGGCTTTTCTCGCTTCCGGGGATTATCTTTGGAATGCCGGCATTTTCATCTGGAAAGCGGAGCACCTCCTCGCTGCCTTCCGGCAATATGCCCCAGATATTTATGCTATTCTCAGCCCCGGCATGGAGGTATTCAATACCGAACTCGAGCAGGAGTTTATCGAACAAAATTATCCTGCTACCCCCAATATTTCCATAGACTATGCCATTCTCGAGAAGGCGGACAACGTCTATACCATCCCGGCCAAATTCAGTTGGTCCGATCTGGGTACCTGGGCTTCCCTACACGAAGAAGCCCCCAAAACCGGCCAGCACAACGCCCTTAATGCAGACCCTGCGCTGCTGTATGACGTCCACAACACCCTGGTGCGTGCACCGCAGGGGAAAATGGTCGTTATCCGGGGACTGGATAATTTCATCGTCGTGGACGAAGGCGACGTACTGCTCATCTGGCCCAAAGACCAGGAACAGGAGATCAAAAACCTGCTTCAGGAAATCCGCGGCCTGGGACACGAACCCCTGCTTTAATCCACCTTGCCCAAACGGGTATTATCGGAAGGAGATGCAATACGATACAACAGACGAACAAGCGGAAACGGACAGTTCCGCCCCGGAAGTGCCGATACATGCACTACTATGTAAAAGTGCCGAAAGTGCCCTTTATCTGGCGATAAAAGCCTGTGGGATTGCCCCTGGCGACTACCTCCTTGTGCCCGACCTTGGCAGTGGGGACCTCGCGGGGGCGCTCCTGCGCACAGGAGCCCTTCCCATTCTCTTTGATGTGGACCCTTTCAGTTGGCTTACCGACCTCGACCTCCTCGAGGAATTCCTGATGTCCAATACGATGCTCAATGATGCCAATCAGTTGGTTATGCGCCGGGATGGGAAACCCGTCAAAGGCATCGTCGCCGTCCACCTCAACGGCAACCCGCCCGATATGGACCGCCTCCGTTTTATTGCCGACCGCTTTTTGCTTCCGCTCATAGAAGATGCGACAGAATCTGCCGGCGCCTTGTTCCGCTCAAAGCCAGCGGGGTCTTTTGGCGAAACGTCTGCCCTTGCCCTTTCCCGGCAGCAGGCAGGAAATGCTAGCACAGCAGGCCTGTTACTGGCCAAAGACAAATCCCGCCTGCAATCCGCAAAAGAACAAGGAGACGCACTGGATCCTTACGAAAGGCCTCAACCCGCTGATCCCGGTATCGCGCTGCAGATACTGCACCCTAAAGCGGAAAATTCCCGGGAACACAGCCTTGAGGAAAGCCTCAGCGGAATTGCCGCGCTCCGGTTTCAGCAGGTCCACCCCCTCGCCTGGCGATGTTCCGGCGCCATTGCACTGGAATCTGAAGCGGCCCCCGAGCTGCACGCCTTTCTGGAGCAGCACCATATTGTAACGGTATCCCTTGCCCCTCCCCTCCACCACCTGCCCTCTTTTCGTCACTGCCTCTATATCCGGCGCGAAGACCACGCTTCCCGTCTGTTTGACCAGGTAGTCGTCGTCCCTGCACTCCATCTCCTCCCTTCCGGGGATTTTGAAGGTATTGTCTTTCGTATTAAGGAATTTTTTAATTTGTAAGGGTGGGGGTGTCTTTAATTGTCTGAATTAGGATTAAGGGATTAGTATGATTGACGTTGGCATGATTCCAATGCATGTGGCAAAGTCCTTTGGTGGCTTGCCCCGCCAACAATAATATTTTGAATGGGGGTTGTGTAAAAAGCCCCCGGCTTTTCATTTGGCGGCTTGCGC
>CAZGOT010000354.1:0-3107 GCA_964527495.1 uncultured Haliscomenobacter sp. | reverse complement strand
CAGGTGAATGGCTTGCTGTATAGTAGAGGGCTTCACAAAAAAGTGAAAGGCGGTGTCGCGGTAAATTATACCCCCTATCAGCGTATCGCGCAAGGCATACTCGTTGATGCCAGGAAAATACCCCGGATATACCACAATGTCGCCAATGAAAAAAGTGCGGAACCCCGGGTCGTTACTTGGAGGCACCACCCTAAGCGAGATATCTGCCTGATGGCTGGAGCGGTTGGTATCCACCTCCATTTGCGAAATGTAATTGGGATAAAAAAAAGCATAGCCATGATTGCGCAACAAATTGGTAATGCGGTCTTTTTCAAGCTCATATACCTTTCCGTCAGGACTCCCTCCCCTTTTAAAATAGGTGTCCTGCATGTGGTCTCCAAGGATGCGCTGTAGGGAAGGGTCTGGGGATTGAAGGAAGAAGCTATCTACAGAATAGCGCCTTCCGGTGTCGGCGTAATAATGGGCTACGATCTTTTTTTTCTTTTTTCCGCTCATCTGCTCTTCAGCGAATACTTTTGCATCGTAATAGCCCTTATATTGCAGGAAAGTCTCCATACCGGAAGCGGCTTGTCCTGCAAGGTCGTAGGAATATAGCACAGGTGATTCGGCTATAAAGCGGTTAATCCATTTATTGAAGCGCGATGAATCCTGTTTGCCGGCAGTTTTGAAGTAGAACCATTCCCTCGGGAAGAAAAGAAAGAGCTTGCCGTTGGGTTTCTGCCGGTAGAGGGTAGAAAGTTCGTAGCCCAGGGTGCGCTTGTTTTCGATTGGAAATTCGCTGCTCAGGTGTAAAACGTTTTTTTCCAGGAGGAACTGGTCTGCGTTGAGGTACCTGGTGGAGTTACATCCGGAAAGGGCCAACAACATGCAGGCCGAGCAACAGAAAAACAGGAGTTTTTGAAAACATTTCATGCCGAAAGTGCAAGAAGGAACTATGAATCTTTCCAAGAACAACATTAAGTGGATTACTTCGCTGCAAATTAAGAAGTTCCGGCAAAAGTTCCATAAATTCCCTGTGGAAGGTGACAAGATTGTGCTGGAATTGCTTCGGGATACCCGCTGGACGGTCAATGCGCTTTATGCTTTACCGGAATGGCTGACACGGAATGCTTCCCTGCTCCAGCGGCAAGGCCTTTCTGTACAGGAGGTTGGGCCGGAGGATTTATCCAGGATTTCCGCTATGCAGTCTCCCCAGCAAGCGCTGGCCATCGCAGATATTCAGGTGCTGCCTTTAAGGGAAGAAGTACTTCGCACGGATTTATCCCTGTATCTGGATGGTATTCAGGACCCTGGCAATCTGGGGGCCATTTTGCGCATCGCCGACTGGTTTGGGGTTCGGCATGTTTTTGTATCCCCGGATACGGTCGAGGTGTTTAACCCGAAAGTGATACAGGCTTCCATGGGTGCTTTTTTGCGGATTTGTACCGAAGTAACGACCCTGGAAAGTCTGAAAACCCGTTTTCCCTACCTGCAGATCTATGGGGCAGATTTATCAGGAGAGAACGTTTTCCAGGCTCCTGGTCTGCAGCGCGGTGCATTGGTGGTTATCGGAAATGAAGGCAGCGGGATTTCCCCGGATTGTGCGGCATTGCTGGATGGGAAGATTACCATCCCCCGCCACCCTGCAGGAGCAGCAGAGTCCCTGAATGCCGCTGTGGCAACTGGCATTATCGTTGCGGCTCTGCGCAATTTTTCCTGAAATTCCTTTATGTAGGGTAGGGGCTGTGTAAAAAGTATTCCGCCGAATGAGGTTGTGTAAAAAGTCTTTCGCCGCCTACGGCGGCGGAAGAAAGTTTTGAATGGGGTTGTGTAAAAAGGCCGGAGGCCGTCCTTTGGCAGCTTACGCCGCCAAATAATGTTTTGAACGAACACTGTTTTCATTGATTTCGCGAAGCGAAATCAATGAAAACAGTGTTCGTTCAAAATTTTCTTCCGCCGCCGCAGGCGGCGGAATACTTTTCAAACAACCCCTAAAACACCAATTCAGAGGTGTTTTAACAGTTCCTGTTCTATCATCGCGGCACCCCTGACTTCGATAGATACGATTTTTCCTTCCCGGTTGATCATAAATGCACGGGGAATACCCCTGACGCCATACAGGCTGGCAGCTGCCGAGTCCCACCGCTTGAGGTCGCTTACATGGTACTCCCAGCTCAGGTTATCATCCTGTATAGCCTTGATCCACTGCTGGCGGGTATTGCTGAGTACGTTCTGGATTTCCTGCTGGGATCCAAGCCGCTGCCGGATGCCATCATCAACACCGTCCAGCGAAACGCTGAAGATAGTGAAGCCTTTATCCTTATATTTATTATAGACGGAGACTACATTAGGGTTCTCCCTTCTGCAAGGGCCGCACCAGCTTGCCCAGAAGTCCAGTAAAACCACCTTTCCTTTGAGGTCAGAGAGCGAATATTTTTTACCACTGGGACTGGGCAGGGTGATATCGGGCGCTTCGGCACCTATTTGCACCACTTCCTGTGCCATACGCTCCTGGTATTGTTGTTCGACCATAGAAAGAAACTCCGCATAGGCCGAAGTCAGCTCCAGATTGGGATGGGCTTGCTGCAGGCGCGCCTGCGCTTTTTTCTGGATATCCAGGTATTCCCCGGCAGTTCCCATAGAGCGGAAAGCCACAAATGCACCAGTGATAGGGTTACTGACGGTATCTACCAATGTAGCGACGTCGGCGGCGGTCATGCGCTGCTGGATGAGCGCCCGCATAGTAGAAGCAAAAACCTCTGAATCAGGGGAGCCTTCGATAGCCACTTCGTAATTGGACAGCGTATTCAGGTCGCCTTTGATAGAAATTTTTTTCTCATCGCCATTGAGGATGAGGTTGATGCGCATCGCACCAATCCGAAGGTTGTACACGCCAGGCGCTACGCCTTCCGGCAGGGAAATCCTGAAAGAACCATTGGAAGCAATGTCTGCCTTTCCGAGGATAGTTGAGGCCTTACCAATGACCACCTCATCTAAAAATGCCTGCAGGTTACCTGCTCCGGTCACTTGTCCGTCAATGACCGTACCTTTCGTCGTACATCCGCTCAAGAGGGACAGGAACAGTAGAAATGCAAAAAAGTGTGGTATGCGCTTCATAACAGATATGC
>CAZGOT010000353.1:318-3111 GCA_964527495.1 uncultured Haliscomenobacter sp. | reverse complement strand
GGACATATCACCATTTCACCTTTCCCTACCCCTCTGGCAATACGGCTTCGTACTATAGTCCTTTTGACCGTTATACAGCCTACGGCATTTTCCCCACGGATAAAATACTGCCCGGGAAGCACCCTGGCTGGATCGTTCACAGCTCGCTGACCGGCTGAATCGGTGCTGAAAGAAAATTTCAGCCCGGGCTGTGATCCGGGGAGTAGGGTGAGGTTCTGTGTCGGGTCACATATTTCTACCGAATCAATTAGCATAAAATTTGGCGCCGGCAAAATCTCAACCTCAAAACTACCAGATTTTGCCCCGAGGTTGCCACACCCTGCTGTGCTTAGCCTATAGTTATACCGCATCCGCACGGGGGAATTTCCTGTCAGATTTAATCTCTCCCGAATTTCTCCGGTACCTTGTGCAGGTGGATTAACGATACCCGGCTGGGAGACCCTATTCCATTCAAAGATGCTCCCCGAAATGCTGCTAGTCGCCACAAATTGGAATTCCGCGCCGCTACACACCTGTAACCGTCCTACCTCGTTCAGCAGTTCGGGTCTGGTTTCCTGTATTTCTACCGGAAGAATTGCAAAGCAACTGCTTGTCCCTCCGGCCTGTTCTGCTTTTATGAAATAATTTCCGGCAGGTACTGCGGCAGGATTCTGTATAATCTTTGTGGCCGCTGCGTCTGACCAGTACGTGTAAAACAGGTTGGCTTCTGAACCTTTAGTGATTTCCGGTTTGGTGAGGTCGGCCAATGCCCCGGCACACAGGGGTTCCGGATTGTTTACCCGCAAACGGATTGCAGCCTGTACCCTTACCAGTCCGCTCGTTGTACAGCCCCCTGCATCTCGGGCAGCAATATAATAAATCCCGGCAGGAGCCTTCTGTGGCTCTTGCACTGGTAGGGTAAGGTTGGGATCACGCCAGTAGCTAAGTTGTAATCCCCCGTCTGAACCTGCCGTTAAACCTGCATTTGTCAAATCTGCAAACCCAGAACAAACTTTTTGAGGTGCTGTTAATACCATTCTCGGAACCGGACGCACCCGAACGGCGATGTTGCGCGCCGGCCCGGAACATCCTCCAAATGCTGCACTTGCCCTGTAGTTAATCTCCTGAATGGCAGTAGTGCGGTTCTCCAGTACATCTTCAATGTTGCCGCGCCCGCTGATTGCAGCTCCGGCAAACTCCCGCGACCAGTTAATGGCAGCTCCCGAAATATTGCTGGCTAATGCTAAGGTAAAAGGGGTTCCGCTGCAGTATTCACTCGTGCCGACAGCTTGAATAACGGGCTCGGGTTGTACCCGGACTACAACCTCCACGGGCTGTCCTATACAACGTTGTCCCTCTAAAAGGATGTATGGAGAAAGCTTGTATTGAGCCTGTATTACTGAAGTAGTAGGATTAAGCAGCCGGTCTGAAATGGCATCCGTGCCCGCTAATATCCCGGCCCCGCTGCCTCCTCCCCCGACCAGTCCATTGTAGGAGGCCACCCAGTCCAGCCGGACCTGACGTGTGCCAGCGCCTGCAGTGCCCACTGGAATATTAAATGCAATGCCACTACATACGGAGAGAAAGTCTGCTGACAAGGACGGAACGGTCAAAACTTCGATATTGCGCGTGATACTCCCGCCTGAAATGCCGCACCCTGTAGCTAAGGATACGGCCGAAATAACCCTGAACTCTGCCGAATTGGTCAATGGACCACCGGATACGCATCGCTTCAGAAGGCTGCAGGCCCACTGCCACCGGAGTACCGCTACATAATGCCTGTGGTACCGATACCTCCAGCACGGGTGCCGGAATATTATCGGAAATACTGAAATTCCTCGTGATAGCACAACCAATCGCATCCTGCACCTCTACCTGATACGAACCGGCAGCTAAATTTTCTATGCTCCCGCTGGACTGGCCATTGGACCAAAGGTAGCTATATCCCGGGGTGCCAGCGCCCGGGCTCAGCGCAATCGCTCCTGTGGATGCACCCGAGCAGGTGTTCCGCACGATCTCCGATACCGAAAGCGCTGGATTGGATACAATCCGAATTTCAGCCGTGTCCCGGCATCCGGCATTGTTCGTCGCAAAGACCCGGTAGAGGGTGGTCGCAGTAGGCGATACCGTGATTTCCCCCGTGGTCGCTCCCGTACTCCATGCATAACCCGTACCTCCGCTAGCCACCAAACGTACCGCATCCCCTGAACCAAGGATATTGTCCCCGCTGCGACCGGAATTCTCAAATGCCGTTATGCCTGCACTGAATTGGTTCACCACGATCTTCTTACTCCGTTGATAGGTGCAACCAAAACGGTCCATAACCTGTACCCCAACTACCTGATCGCTCACCGGCGTAAAGTTGTACGATGGCCCCGAAGCGATTTGTTGCCATACGATCCCGCTTATTTCACCTGGGTTTTGCTGAAGCGATAAGGTAGCCTGCTGGCCTGCACAAAATACAGAATCCAGCGGGAGGATGCTAAAGACGGGCTGATTGCGCACGATGATCTGAATCGCGGTATCCAGTACCGTATTCTTTTCAAGGAATTGTATCCGGGTCAGTCTGATTGTCGTATTTTCGGAAATATTTGGAATCTGAACCTCCTGAAGGCTGCCGGTGAGAGTAACCGACCCGGTATCCGGGCCGGAGCTGGTGACGTACTTCAGGATAGCACCCGGGGTGCCCTGCAGCGTAAACGTAGCCGGACTACCCGTGCAAATGGTATCGCTACGGCTCACAAAACGGGCAGATATACTCGATGGCAGATCAAAAGCCACCTTTCCTTCAGAATTTTTGGGTGGCTCCAAATT
>CAZGOT010000353.1:0-295 GCA_964527495.1 uncultured Haliscomenobacter sp. | reverse complement strand
CTCTTTTACGCCTGTTCCCCCGGGATCATCCTGCCCCGTCCATTTAATCTCCAGGGAGTCGGGGAATGCTACCCGCGCTGGCAAGGGCTGTATAGCCGAAGTCGGAGGAAAGGCATCTATCGTATTCGTCCAGATATTCGTTTCTATGGCTTCATTGATATCGAAAACGATAGAGGCTTTTGCACTGCTGGTATCTCCGGTTAAAACTTGTTGATTTGGGATAATGGAAAAATTTACAAAACCCTCTCCGCTGCCGTTCAGGGTATCATTTACAGGTAAAAAACCTCTGAATGCC
>CAZGOT010000352.1:0-3126 GCA_964527495.1 uncultured Haliscomenobacter sp. | reverse complement strand
TTATTGCCCATAAAGATAATGGGTTTCAGGGAAAGGTGGTGGGTAGAACCAGAACTGGCAAAAGTGCTAAAGGTATGGAATTACGAGCTATTTTGACATTAAAAAATATTGATATTCAACAACATATATTTTAAAATTCCACATTTCACCCCTTTTACCCGGTGGAACAAACCCTGTGTTTTTATTGATCCAGCAGGTTTTTTTACGTTGTATGCCAAGCCCCTGGCTTTCATTTGGCGGCTGGCACCGCCAAAATAGTATGCTTTTTATGGAGTTGTGTAAAAAGGCCGGAGGCCGTCATTTGGTGGCTGACACCGCCAAATAATATTAACGTTCTTTCGCCGCCGCAAGCGGCGGAATACTTTTTACCCCCCTACTTTGCCCAGCAACTTGAACTATTCGATCAAAAAAGGTTCAAGCCTGGTAGTGAGCGTTTTATACGCCTCCAGCGACAGCTGTTCCGGTCGCTGTTCAAAAAAAGGCTCGCTCAGGATTGTGGTATCGGACAAAAGGGGCTTCAGGGAGTTGCGCAGCATTTTTCTCCGTTGACCAAATGCCCGTTTGACAACCCGGCGAAAAGCGGCTTCCCCACAAGTCCAAACCTCCCCGTCCTTGCGTTGCAGGCGGATTACGGCAGACTGCACTTTTGGGGGCGGTGTGAAGCAGCTTTTGTCCACGCTGAACAGAAGCTTTCCGCTGTAATGCGCCTGCACCAAAACACTGAGCACGCCATATACTTTGCTGCCTGGTCCAGCGACGATGCGTTCCGCCACTTCTTTTTGAAACATCCCGACCATTTCCGGGATCCAGGCTTTGTAGCGGAGCATGTGAAACAGGATCTGAGAAGAGATATTATAAGGAAAGTTCCCGATCAGACAAAATGGCGCTCCTTCAAACAAATTGTCCAGCGGAATTTTAAGGAAATCCGAAGCTACCACCGCCCCTTCCAGCTGTGGATAGTGCTTTTCCAGATACGCCACCATGTCGCGGTCTGCCTCCACTGCCTTCAAGCGATAATTGCCCTGTAAAAGAAAGCGGGTCAGCATCCCTTTGCCCGGGCCAACTTCCAGAACATTACCACAGGTGTTCGCCAGCGTGAGGCTGACGGCAATCCGTTCCGCAATCGCATCGCGGTTGAGGAAGTGTTGCCCGAAGGATTTCTTTGCTTTCAATAGGTTTGTGTTCCGAGTTTGTTAAATTTGCCTGTGCAAAGTAAAAATAAAACCGCGTAAATGGACAAACCAAAAATAGGTATAACCATCGGAGACCTGAACGGCATAGGGATGGAAGTCATCCTCAAAACCCTGGGAGACAGTAAAATCCTCAACTTTTGCCTGCCGGTCATCTATGGTTCAACCAAAGTGGTTTCCTACCACAAAAATATCGTAGGTATTGAATTTCCTTTTCAATCCCTCCACCGCACTGAACGTTTTGCCGCTGATCGGGTCAATATCGTGAACTGCTGGCAGGAAAATGTCAATATCACCCTCGGTAAAGCAACCGACCAGGGTGGAAAATATGCTATGTTATCTCTGGAAGCCGCTGTTCAGGATCTCAAGGAAGGCATTATTGACGGGCTCGTTACTGCTCCAATTAATAAGGAGGCCATGCAAATGGCCGGCTTCAAGTTTCCAGGCCATACCGAGTACCTCAACCATGCCTTTGGGGTAAAAGACAGCCTCATGTTTATGGTCAGCGATAGCCTTAGGGTGGGGCTGGCTACTAATCACTTGCCTATTGCCGGGGTTGCGGGGGCGTTGCACAAAGAAATGCTCCTGCGCAAAATCAGGCTCATGCACGATACCCTGCGCATTGATTTTAGCGTGGACCGCCCCACCATTGCCGTTCTCGCATTGAACCCACATGGGGGGGATGGTGGTTTAATAGGAAAAGAGGATGAAACCGTGGTGCGCCCAGCTATAGTCGAAAGCAAAAAATCCGGGATTATCGTCGTTGGCCCGTTCCCCGCCGATGGCTTTTTTGGATCAGGAGCCTACAAAAAATTTGATGGCATCCTCGCCATGTACCACGACCAGGGCCTCATACCGTTCAAATTGGCGGCCTTCGGCAGCGGAATAAACTTCACCGCAGGACTGCCCGGTGTCCGGACTTCCCCCGACCATGGCACCGCCTATGATATCGCCGGAAAAAATGAGGCAGACCCGGCTTCTTTCCGGGAAGCCCTTTTCGCGGCAATTGATATTGCCAGAAACCGCAAGGAATTTCATGACGACCGCGCTAATGCCCTCGTCAAACGCGGAAAGTCCCGATTCATAGCAGAAGAGGAGGATATAGACGACCTCGATGATTTCGAAGAGGAAGAATTTGAAGACGAAGAGGAGGAAAACGAAAATGAATAACCCGCTCATCAACTATTCAACGCAAAACAGGCAAACCACCAAACTGGCCATGTTGGTTTTCCTCGTCCTATTGCTCGATCAGGCGCTCAAAATTTGGGTCAAAACCACAATGCCCTACGGCTCGGAATTTCATATCCTGGGCCTGGATTGGGCTATGATCCATTTTGTGGAAAACCCCGGAATGGCTTTCGGATATACCTTCGGTGGCGAATATGGAAAGCTGGCCCTCAGCCTTTTCCGCCTCGCAGCAGTGCTGTTTCTCTCGCTCTTTATCCGCCAGCTCCTCCGCGAAGGTGTGGGGTTCGGCGTGCTTTCCAGCTTTGGCCTCGTCCTCGCCGGGGCACTCGGCAATATTATTGACAGCGCATTCTACGGACTCCTGTTCTCCGAATCTCCTTATTATGGTGGGCTTGCCCGCATGTTCCCCCCGGAAGGTGGCTATGCAGGCTTCCTGCATGGCAAGGTGGTGGATATGCTTTATTTCCCTATATTCCAGGGCTTCTGGCCAGATTCCATCCCCTACCTCGGTGGCCGCCATTTTATGTTTTTCAAACCCGTATTCAATATCGCCGACCTGTCCATTACCGTCGGCGTACTCAATATCCTCCTGTTCCAGTGGAAATTTTTCCGCAAAAAAACGGAAGAGGCGGAACAGCCCACCCCCATAGATACCCCTCTCTCCGAACAGGAGCCTTAGTCCCAATGTTCTGCGGGGTTGTGTAAAAAGTCTTTTGCCGCCTTCGGCGGCAAAAGGAAATTTTGAATG
>CAZGOT010000351.1:0-3148 GCA_964527495.1 uncultured Haliscomenobacter sp. | reverse complement strand
TTCCGGTATAGATGGTACCTTTCTCCAGTCCAGATTCAATCACATAATAAAGGGTGTTATAATTTTCGCCTCCTGCACCTTCGTTAGTAAATGGACCGCCACCCTGGCCCTGACGGGTAGTATCGTTCCGGGTCAGATCTGGACTGATGGCCTGCCAGCTCATTCCGCCGTCAGTGGTTTTAAGCAGAACGTTGGCACCATGGTAGATAGTACCAGGGTCGTGAGGAGAAGCCACTATTGGAGCATTCCAGTTGAACCGGAACTTCATTTTTTTAGGCTCCCAGGCGAGGTTGAGGGAAGGATAGGCCCGGATATCCTTGGATTCCATGGTCTTGGTATTCAATACGTCAATGATACCCTGATAGCAACCGCCATAAAGCAGGACGGGGTTATTTGGGTCGAAGGCGATGTAGGCGGATTCGCACCCCGGGCCGGCGAACCATTCCCTTTCGCTGATTCCGGGACCAAAAGATCTGCTGGAAATGACTACCGAGGTGTTATCCTGCTGTCCGCCATAGACGCGGTAGGGGAAGAGGTTGTCTGTATTTACGCGATAGAACTGTGCAGTAGGTTGGTTGTTTTGAGGAGACCAGCTTTGGCCTGTGTTAAAGGTGATTTCCCCCCCGCCATCGTCACCCAGGATCATATTTTTGTTGTTCTGCGGATTGATCCACAGGTCGTGGGTATCCCCATGTCCAACGCGGATGCGGGAGAAGGTTTTGCCACCATCTATCGAGCGCATCATCGGAGCATTGAGGACATAGACCACATCTTCATTGACCGGGTCTGCGAAAACTTCCATATAATACCAGGAGCGGGAGATGAGATCATTATCCGTACTCAGGAGTGTCCATTTTTGTCCACCGTCATCGGAGCGATAGAGTCCTGCTTTTCCGCGCTCGGCTTCGACGATGGCGAAAACCCTGTTGGGGTTGACACGGGAAACGGAAATCCCGCATTTTCCTATCATTTCGGGAAGGCCACCCGTAAGTTTGACCCAGGTTTCTCCGCCGTCGGTGGATTTCCAGATAGCTGAACCTGGACCTCCGCTTTCAACCTTCCATGGATAACGCCGGTGCTGCCAGCTGGCAGCATACAGGATACGGGGATTTTGGTAGTCGAGAGAAAGACTGGAAATGCCGGTATTCTCATCCGCAAAAAAGGTGCGTCTCCAGGTTTTACCTCCATCCGTTGATTTATAAACTCCACGTTCATCGGAGGGCCCATGCAGTGCGCCCTGTACCCCAACCCAGACGGTTTCGGGATCCTGGGGGTGAATGACCACATCGCTGATATGGCGGGAGTTGGGTAGCCCGAGGTGGGCCCAGGTTTTTCCGCCGTTGGTTGATTTATAGATGCCGTCGCCATAGGAAGTCATTACCCCCCGGACGGCATGCTCGCCCATACCTACATAAATGACATTGGGATCAGATTCTGCAATGGCGATATCCCCGACTGAACTTGTTTTGAATTGTCCATCAGATACATTTTTCCACGTAATTCCAGCATCTTCTGTTTTCCAGATACCTCCGCCCGTATATCCGGTAAAATACACCTGGTCATTTCCTTTAACTCCGCTAACTGCACCGGATCTGCCGCCCCGGAATGGGCCAATATTGCGCCATTGCAGGGCTTTGAAAGCCTCCATGGAGGGGGAGCTGGTAGCAGGAGTTTTAACCGGTTCGGTTGTCTTGTTACTACCTTTTTTCTGGGCGTGCAGGAATGCAGGCAGCACAAAGGCGAACAGCAGGATTAGAATGGGTGTATTTCTCATGGATGGAAAGTTTGGTTTACCTGAAAATAGGTAGGTGAAAAATATACATGTGTATCTAGATAGGTTCAAAAATTTTCGGGTACCTGGTATTTGGACAGTTCAGGGATCACAAAATATTTTCTACTGGTTCGTAAGGCAGGTTAAAGGCTTCTGCTACGCCTTTATACACCACCTTTCCATGCACTACATTGAGCCCGTGGCGCAATGGCTGGTTATCTCTGCAGGCTTGTTTCCATCCTTTTCCTGCGAGTTGAATAGCATAAGGTAGTGTTGCATTGGTAAGGGCAATCGTCGAAGTGATTGGCACTGCGCCAGGCATATTGGCCACACAGTAGTGGATGATATCGTCAATAATGAAGGTAGGATCTTGGTGGGTAGTAGGCGCGGTAGTTTCAAAACATCCTCCCTGGTCAACAGCCACATCTACGAGGACCGTACCTGGGCGCATAGTTTTGAGCATATCGCGGGTTATGAGTTTGGGCGCTTTTGCCCCGGGGATGAGGACAGCCCCGACGATGAGGTCATACTCTCGGATGAGTTTGCGGATGGTATATTCGTTGGAATAGAGGGTAGTGACATTTGCCGGCATAACATCGGCAAGATAGCGGAGGCGATTTAGGCTCAGATCCAGGATAGCGACCTGTGCCCCTAACCCGGCAGCCATTTTAGCTGCTTGTGTACCTACAACGCCGCCGCCTAGTACGAGGACTTTACCCGGAGCCACGCCGGGAACGCCACCAAGCAGTACGCCTCTGCCCTTGTAAGTCTTTTCGAGATATTTTGCCCCTTCCTGAATGGCCATTCTTCCGGCAACCTCGGACATAGGCACGAGCAAGGGGAGGCTGCCATCGCTGAGCTCTACTGTTTCATAGGCCAGGCAAATGGCTTTGCTTTTGATCATGGCGTTGGTAAGGGGTTCGTAGGATGCGAAGTGAAAGTAGGTGAAAAGCAACTGACCCTCTTTTATGAGGCTGTATTCCTGCTCAATAGGCTCTTTTACTTTGATAATCATTTCGGCAATGCCATAGATATCCTCGATCGCTGGCAGGATTTTGGCCCCGCTGGCGATATATTCAGCATCTTCAAAGCCGCTATTGAATCCCGCAGTGGACTGGACGTACACGGTATGCCCTCTTTTGGTGAGTTCAAGGGCTCCGGCAGGGGTTAGTGCCACACGGTTTTCATTGGCTTTAATTTCTTTGGGTACTCCGATAATCATGTTGATTGGTTTTATTAAATTTAGGATTGGTTTTCGTCAGGGAATACAAAACGCTGCAAAAATAGGAAATCCATCCTTTGTTTACTCCCGGGAGTTGCGCACTTTTGCGGGAAACGATGCAATTTTATGGGTAAATTCGATTGGATATTGTTTGA
>CAZGOT010000350.1:0-3159 GCA_964527495.1 uncultured Haliscomenobacter sp. | reverse complement strand
CCTCTACTTTCTTGCGATATCCGGTAAAATCTGCACTAATGAAACCATTAATTTTATCCAGGGTCTCTGCTGTACGTTCTTTTGCGCGTTCCATCATGCGGAGCGCAGCCTGGTTAGGAGCCCCGTTAGAGGCATTCATATAGCCCAGTGCCTCCTGAATAAAGCCATTGACATTGTCGGACGACCGTTGGATCCCCTTCAGCCCATCAGGCATCATAAAACATTTTTCGAGGGCTGAAATAGTATCTTGCAAGGCCTTTCCAATACGCGCCAGTTGCTGCCGAGTAGAATCCGGGGCAAGACCCAACGCCGCATCTACCCGGCGAACGGTATTTTTGACCTCTTGGAGTCTGGCCCAGCCTGCATTTGCAGCTCGCACCACTTTTTCCATTTCTTTAAATGCCTTTTCCTTTTCCTCATATTCCGATAAAGGGATATTTACCAGAGGGTCAGGCAGGACGTTCAGCATTGTGGAATCTTTGAAGCGACCGAAAGAAACGACTATCTTATAGGTGCCCGGGGAAACTGGCGGTGCCACTCCACCGCCAAAAAAACCGGCAAAACTTCCGCCTTCCTGCGCGCTTTCCCTCCGGGGAAGCTGGACCCCATTGCGGTTAAGCGGCCATGTAATACGGGTTAGACCTGTATCAGAAAGAGGCGCTTCAAAATTTCTGATTGTATCGCCTTTACTATCAAAAACAATTACCCGTGCATTATTTCCCCCTCCCCGCATGCCTGGGCGCATACCTGCCTGCGCTGGCATAGCTGGCGCTTGTGGTGAAGCTTGTGCTTCGGGGCGGGCACCCCCAGGACGTCCCTGCGGCGCCTGTCCTTGCGGACGGGACTGCCCTGTAGTAGCAGACGCAGCAGCAGCAGCAGGACGGTTCCATATACTAATTATTGCCCCGCGCGGTTTTGCCTGACCAAAAAATTCTGCATCGGCCGTACTGCTTTCTCCCGAACTCGGCCTGCCCTGCGACAGATAGGCATCAGGTGCGGGAAACACCTTAAAAGGCTGCTCCATAAGTTTTCCGCCAGAACGCGCTATTTCCCGGAAGGGACGGATATCATCCAGTATATACAACGAGCGGCCAAAAGTGCCAATAATCAGATCCTGATCGCGGGAATGGATTTTCATATCGTAAGTGGGTACGGAAGGGAACCCGTTCATCCATTTTGTCCAGGAATTGCCGCCATCTATAGTCACGTAAAGGCCATAATCCGTGCCGAGCCAGAGATGATTGGGCACCTCCGGATCCTGGACGACGGACAATGCATGCCCCTGCACCTTTTTTTCATCTGCTATTTGCCTGAACGTTGCGCCAAAATCTGTAGTGTGGAACAGCATCGGGCGCCAGTCGTTTCTGCGATAGTCGTTCACAATAACCAAGGCTTCTCCCGCATTTTTCTGTGATACTTCGATATAGGGAATCCAGCTACCAGGTTTGACCCCAGGAAGGCGGGAGGCCAGGTTGTTCCAGGTTTTGCCGCCGTCGCGGGTAAGCTGAAGATTTCCATCGTCTGTCCCGACCCAGATTACCTGTGCGTTTGACGGACTGGGCGCAATTGCCAGTATCGTGGTATGGTTCTCTGCATTAGTAGCATCCATTGTAAGGCCACCTGTTTCCTTTACCTGCTTCGAGGGATCGTTGGAGGTCAGGTCCGGGGAAAGAACTTCCCAGCTTTGGCCACAATCCTTGCTGTAGTGTACAAACTGGCTTCCATAATATACTCCACAGGCATTGAAAGGATCCTGCGCAAGTGCTGCATTCCAGTTAAAGCGCAGCTCAACGTTTTTATCCGGATGGGTAGGTTGAATTCCCTGGCTCCGCCCAGATTCCACATCTACATATCCCAGGCTACCGCCCTGGGACATTGCATACACATACCGGGAGTTATCCGGCCTAAATGCTACATCGAAACCATCACCACCATAGATACTTTTCCAGTGGTGGTTGCGTATACCTCCTGAGCGAAAACCGCCTTCCCAAACATTTCCAGGACCTATCCAGGAGCCATTATCCTGCAAGCCCCCTCCAACGCGGTATGGCACCGACAGGTCGTAGTTCACATGATAAAACTGCCCAAGTGGTAAATTCCCTGCAAAAATCCAGGTATTCCCTCCGTCGCGGCTGATATTGAGCCCACCGTCATTTCCTTCGATAATATAATTGGGATTATCCGGATGTATATAAAAAGCGTGGTGATCAGCGTGCAGCCTACTGGGAAATGCCTGGAAGGTCTTCCCTCCGTCTTCACTTTTTGCCAGGTTGGTAAAGAGGTTGAAAATCCTGTTTTCATTCCGGGGGTCCACATAAATTTCGTGGTAGTAAAAAGGCCGGTTGCTCACCGCATCCCCTTTGCTCACAAAAGTGAACTTCCTGCCACCGTCTGTTGATTTGTACAAGCCATTTTCCTCTGCTTCGACTAGTGCATAGACGATATTGGGTTTTGAAGGTGCAATCGCAAGACCTGTACGCCCGAGGTTGCCTTTGGGCAAACCATCTGCCTCGGTGCGCTTTTCCCAGGTATCACCGCCGTCAAAAGTAACATAGATTCCCGAGCCAGGCCCCCCGGAATTAAAAAACCAGGGTTTGCGCCCGTATTCCCAGAGCGCGGCAATCAGCTTGTTAGGATTTACGGGATCAACGACCATTTCGGCACAGCCAGACTGGTCATTGGAGTAGAGGATTTTCTCCCAGGTCTTACCCCCGTCTTTTGTACGAAAAACCCCTCGTTCCGGATTTGGCCCAAATGGGGAACCAAGTGCCGCGACGTACACAACGTTGGGATCATCGCGGTGGATAATAATCCTGTGGATAGTTTTGGTTTCTTTCAGTCCAAGGTGTTTCCAGGTTTTTCCCCCGTCCAGCGAGCGAAAAATCCCCTCGCCTGTGTTCAGCGAGTTGCGGGGGTTACCTTCACCAGTTCCCACCCATACAGTTGCAGGGTTGGATTGCTGGATAGCGATGGAGCCAAGGTTGAGGGTTGGTTGTTCATCGAACACCGATTCCCAGCTTCCACCGGCGTTTAAAGTTTTCCAAACACCACCAGAAGCGGCACCAATCCAAATCTGGTTGGGGTCTGCTACTACGGCATCGATGGTGGTAATACGACCACTCATACCAGCGGGACCAATATTTCTTGGTTTCCAGGATT
>CAZGOT010000349.1:594-3169 GCA_964527495.1 uncultured Haliscomenobacter sp. | reverse complement strand
AAGCCCTACGAGGGCCCATGCCCGATGTGCCCTTGATCGCCACAGGTGGTATTTCCCCGGAGCCGGGCGACATCCGGCAGTGGTTGCGGGCGGGGGTTCATGCAGTGGGGATAGGGACACAGTTATTTCAAGGAGCAGATAGAGCGAATTATACCGCCTTATCAGAAAAAATTGCCGGCTTAATAACAGCCGTTCACCTGTAAACAACAAGCAAAATGGAAAACAAAATCGGGAGCTACCGGTGGCGCATCTGCGCACTGGTTTTTTTTGCCACCACCATCAACTATCTCGACCGTCAGGTCATTTCCCTGCTTAAAGATGACTATTTAGAGCCCCTTTTTGGATGGACCGAAAGCGATTATGCCAATATCGTGATTGCCTTTCAGCTCTCCTATGCCATCGGGTTGCTCGGTGCAGGTTTTATTATTGACAAAATCGGGACTAAAATCGGATATGCCGCCTCGCTGATAGCCTGGAGCGTAGCCGCGATTGTGCACGCTTTCGCAAAAGGCACTGCTGGATTTGCCGCAGCCCGTGCATTTCTCGGACTCAGCGAAGCAGGTAATTTCCCTGCGGCGATAAAAACCACTGCAGAATGGTTTCCCAAAAAAGAACGGGCGTTGGCAACCGGTATTTTCAATTCCGGTACCAATGTCGGGGCCATACTTGCCCCATTGACCGTTCCGCTCATCGCACTAAAACTAGGTTGGGAGTGGGCTTTTATCCTTACGGGTTTAATTGGCTTTGTTTGGCTACTTTTTTGGTTTTCCATGTACGACATCCCTACCAAACATCCTAAATTGAGCGCCGCAGAATTGGCGTACATTCAAAGTGACGGCGAGGAAGAGGCCTCACAGGAAAGCGGGGAGAAAGTTAGCTGGATCAAGCTCCTGAGTTTCAGGCAAACCTGGGCTTTTTTCTTTGGCAAGCTGCTGACCGATCCGATATGGTGGTTTTACCTTTTTTGGTTGCCCTCCTTTCTCAACAAAGAATATGGCATGTCTAAGACCCAACTTGCCTTCCCCCTGGCGGTTGTATATACCATGACGACCTTTGGCAGTATTTTCGGGGGCTGGCTATCAGGTGCTTTCATTAAAAAAGGCTGGACGGTGTACCGCTCCCGGAAAACGGCGATGTTCCTTTTCGCCCTCTGTGCCATTCCGGTAGTTTCGGCCCAGGCATTAGGTTCTATTAACCCCTGGTTGGCCATTCTCATCATCGGGCTTGCTGCATCGGCGCACCAGGCGTGGTCTGCGAATATTTTCACTACGGCTTCGGATATGTTCCCCAAAAAGGCTGTTGCCTCTGTAGTCGGTATCGGCGGTATGGCTGGCGCTTTAGGGGGTATTTTCATTGCCCGCGCTGCCGGGTCTTTACTGGATCATTACAAAGCCCTGGGCAGTATCGAAACGGGGTATTACATCATGTTCATCATCTGTGGCTCGGCATATTTACTCGCCTGGACCATCATGCACCTCCTCACGCCCAGGTTTGAGGAAGTAAAATTATAACGTTCCAATTCCATTATGAAAATGCCTACACTCAACAACGCCCTCCTCTGTGCTCATCCACGGCACGGACTGGATGAAAAGCAACTCCTGCACTTGCAGAATCTTCCGGAGAAAGTAATTCAATTCGGAACGGGCGTATTGCTGCGGGGGCTGCCGGATTACTACATAGACCGTGCCAACAAAGCGGGTATTTTCAATGGCCGGGTTGTGGTGGTCAAGACGACAAGCCAGGGCAATACTGCAGATTTTGCCCGTCAGGATAATCTCTATACCCATATTATCAATGGTTTGCGGAATGGGGAAGCCATCAGGGAAACAAGCATTAACTGTAGCATAAGCAGGGTACTGGAGGCCAGACAAAACTGGTCCGAAATACTCGCATGTGCGGCAAATCCGGAAATTGTCCTCGTGGTATCCAATACTACGGAACGCGGACTTGCCTATACAGAAGAAAGCCTCGCCGATGGAATACCGGATTCCTTCCCAGGCAAACTGCTTGCTTTTTTATACCATCGCTACCAGCAACTCGGAGGCACTGCGGATACCGGCCTTACGATTGTGCCAACCGAACTACTTGAGGGCAATGGTAGCCTCCTGCGCACCTATGTGTTGCGGGGGGCCACGCACAATCACCTGGGAAAAGCGTTCGAGGACTGGGTCGTCAATGCCAATACCTTTTGCGATTCCCTTGTGGACCGGATTGTTCCCGGCAAACCAATGCCGGAAAAAGCAGCAGCTTATTTTACCGAATGGGGATATACCGATGCCAATCTTTTGGAATCGGAACCCTATGACCTGTGGGCCATAGCCGGAGATCCAGAAAAATTACCCGCCCTCTCTTTTGCATCCTGCAATCCTGGCATAAAGATCGAGCCGGATATCACCCGGTATAAGGAGCTAAAATTACGCCTGCTCAACGGCACCCATATCCTGTCGTGTGGAAAAGCCATTATACAAGGATTCCATACCGTTCGGCAAGGCTTTGCCGATCCTGTATTTTGTGGATGGGCAGAAGCCCTTATGGCTGAAATCCGGGCTTCTATTCCTATACCTATCGAAAAAGA
>CAZGOT010000349.1:0-584 GCA_964527495.1 uncultured Haliscomenobacter sp. | reverse complement strand
TCGAAGCCTACTCCGAAAGTGTCTTGCTGCGATTCAAAAACCCATTCATAGAACATCAGTGGGAATCCATCCTGCTCAATTATGCTTCCAAGCTCAAAATCCGGGCGCTTCCCTTGTTACAGACTTACTACCTGCGCTATGGCACCCTCCCCAGGCATATCGCCGAAGGCTTTGCGGCCTATCTTGCGCTTTCCATTCCAGACGAAATAGAAAACGGAGAATATTACAAATGGGTCGGCGACCGGCGAATCCGGCTGCAGGATGAGCTCTCTGCTGCATTATACAAGCAGTTTTTACAAAATGGTTTTATCTCAACCGCAAAAGAACATCTTCAAAATACCGAATTTTGGGGCTTTTCCCTGGATACCTTCCCTGGATTCCTTGAAAATGTCCTGGAGCTGACCCAAAAACTCAGTCCGGTCAGGGAAATTGCCAAATAAATGGTAATTTTGACGAATGGGGCTACCCAAAAAGTATGGAGTTTTGTAAAAAGTGTTCCGCCGCCTACTGCGGCAAAAGAAAATTTCAAGGGGTTGTGTAAAAAGCCCCTGGCATTTCATTTGGCGGCTGGCGCCGCCAAATGT
>CAZGOT010000348.1:0-3172 GCA_964527495.1 uncultured Haliscomenobacter sp. | reverse complement strand
ACCGGAGCCAGCATATTGTCTTTCACCATTTTCTCTGTCACAAACATTTTACCATATTCCGTTTGCTCATATCCGAAATCCTTATTTTCCCCGGATCGCCTGGAATGATAGCCTCCATGTGCTCCAGGATTGATGAGCGCGAGTTTTTCGGCATAGGTACCATCTGCATGCAGGTGGGTAGTCAGGATGCCTTTACCGGGAGCTTCTGTTGGCTGGAGGACAACTGCCCCTGCCCCATCGCCAAAAATCACCGTAACGTTGCGGCCTTCGGTACTAAAGTCAAGTCCCATGGAGTGCATTTCGGAGCCTACAAGCAGGATATTTTTGTACATACCCGTTTTGATAAACTGGTCTGCCCCCGAAAGTCCATAAGTACGGCCGGAACACTGGTTCCGGATATCCAATGCCCCCACTTCTGTCCGGGTGATTTCCATTTCCCGCTGGAGCAGCACTCCACAGCCGGGGAAGTAGTAATCCGGACTCAGAGTAGCAAAGATGATAAAGTCAATATCTTCTTTTTTAATCCCTGCCCTTTCGATAGCGATTTCCGCTGCCTTTACCCCCATTGTGGTGGGCGTTTCCTCCAGGCGTTTTCCGTATCGCCTTTGCTGGATACCAGTACGTTCCTGGATCCAGGCATCTGTAGTATCCATCACTTTCTCCAAATCTGCATTGGCAACCACCTTTTCAGGCACATAGTAGCCTATTCCGGCAATCCTGGTACTTGGCATATAGTATTATTTTGAAATTGGGTGTATTGGGTCCTGCAAAATACTTTGCACGGATATTCGAATATTCGAGCAACAAAAATCAAAAAAAAGTGTGGTTTAACGAAATTATTTGCATGGATAATCCAAATGGCGCACAAAAGTTGTAAAAACAGTATAATATGCACTAAAACACGGAAAACGGAACAAACATTTTAGCACACTAGGGCAAAAGCACGTAATTTGCAGCAAAAACCAAAACTCCTCGAATGGACAGTTCCACCTTGCGTGCAGCGCTAAAAAAATACTATGGGTACGACCATTTCCGACCCATGCAGGAAGATATTATCCAGAGTCTGATGAGCGGAAAAGACATTCTGGTTATAATGCCCACAGGCGGAGGCAAATCCATCTGTTTCCAGCTTCCTGCTATATTAATGCCCGGAACCTGCATCGTAGTATCTCCATTGATTGCCTTGATGAAAGACCAGGTAGAAGGTCTTCGTGCCAGTGGGATTCGGGCAGCTTATCTGAATAGCTCACTTGACCCATCTGAACAGCGCTCGGTAGAAAATGATTTTTTCAACGGCAACCTGGACTTACTGTATATTTCTCCCGAAAAACTAGTCTCCTCTGGTTTCTTTCCTTTGCTCTCCCGCGTAGAAATCAATCTTATTGCCATTGATGAGGCCCATTGTATTTCTGCATGGGGACACGATTTCCGTCCCGAATATACCCAGCTCAACTTCCTCAAGCAGCATTTTTCCAATATTCCTATCATCGCCCTCACTGCCACAGCAGATAAAATTACCCGTAAAGATATTGCCGGGCAATTAAGGCTGCCGGATCCAGAGACCTTCATCGCTTCTTTCGACCGTCCTAACCTGCAACTCAACGTCCGTCCCGGGCAACAACGACTTCCCCAGATTTTGCAATTTTTAAAAAACCATCAAGGCGAATCCGGAATCATATATAGTCTAAGCCGCAAAAGTACAGAAGAGCTGGCATCAAAACTGCGGGATGCCGGGTACAAGGCCGAAGCCTATCACGCCGGTTTGAGCCCGCGCGAGCGCTCCCGCGTACAGGATGCATTTATCAACGACAATGCGCAGGTCATTTGTGCCACAATCGCCTTCGGGATGGGTATAGATAAATCCAATGTGCGCTGGGTAATCCATTATAACCTGCCAAAAAATATCGAAAGCTATTACCAGGAAATCGGACGTGCCGGTCGGGATGGTGCAAGAGCCGAAACCATTCTATTCTATAGCTATAACGATATCAAAGTTTTACAGGATATCCTATCTGAAAGCCCTGCGGAACTTGCCGAGCTCCAGCTCACCAAGCTGGAGCGTATGCAACAGTATGCAGAAGCACAGGTTTGCCGCCGAAGGATCCTGCTAGGTTATTTTGGGGAATCCATGGAAAAAAGCTGTGGCAATTGCGATGTTTGTAAAAACCCGCCCCAATACTTTGATGGAACCGTGATTGCACAAAAAGCTTTGTCAGCCATTGTGCGCATGGGCCAGTCGGCACCCATGACCATGGTCATTGATGTGCTTCGGGGTTCGGGAAAAAAAGAACTTCGGGAAAGAGGCTATGATCAGATTAAGACCTTCGGAGCCGGACGCGATCTGAGCCAGTTTGATTGGTACCAGTACCTACATCAGCTTATCAATTTAGGTTTTATCGAAATCGCCTACGACCAGAAGAATGCCCTAAAGATTATGCCGGCCAGTGAAAACGTTCTTTTTGGCAAGCAGACCATCCAATTATCCCGGGCAACGGCTATCAAAGAAAAAGCTGCCCCGGTGGAACGCATCAAACCCGTGCCAGAGCAGCAGCGCGACGAGCTCTTCGAAATCCTGCGCCAACTGCGCAAAACACTTGCCCAGGAGAAAGGGGTACCCCCCTATATCATCTTTACCGATGTCACCCTGGAAGCCATGGCCCAGACCAAGCCTCTCTCTGCCAATGAACTGCAGCTTGTCCACGGCGTAGGCGAAGCCAAACTCGCTGCCTATGGCGACTATTTCCTCGAAGCTATCCGCGACTATGTTGACGCCCACAGCGCATCCATCCGCGGATCTACCCAACGTATCAGCACAGAGCTTTTCAAGGAAGGCCTCAGCATTGAAGCCATCGCCGAGCGCAGGGAACTCAACCCTTCAACCATCATGAGCCATATCGCGATGAGTTACGAAAAGGGGGAAGACCTGGATATCAGCGCTATACTCCAGGAAAATGATCTGCAGCTCATCCTACAGTCCCTGAAATACCTCCCCGACCCTTCTCCGCTGAAGACTATTTTTGAGTACTTCGATGGGAAATATGATTACGGTCAGATTAGGCTTGCGCTGGCGCATCGCAACCGTTCGGCGACCAAGGTTTCTTAAACTTGCTGGAGGTGTGTAAAAAGGCCGGAGGCCGTCCTTTGGCGGCTTACGCCGCCAAATTTTATTTTG
>CAZGOT010000347.1:360-3174 GCA_964527495.1 uncultured Haliscomenobacter sp. | reverse complement strand
TTTTGCGAAGCAAAATGAGATAAAACAGTGTCCATTCAAAATTTCCTTTCGCCGCTGAAGGCGGCAAAAGACTTTTTACACAACCTCATTTCAAAAAACATCATTTTGCTGCGAGAAGATTCCTGACATACAGGAATTTATATCGCCCGCTGGGGACTCACTACCACCCATTGTCCTTTCGTAGCAGCATTCACGGTATTTTGGTACATAGCCGCACAACTCGCAGGCGGCAGATAAAACCTTCCCTGATACGCCGCGTTCAGGCGTACGCGATATACTTTGGAGGCTCCCTCGGGCAGATCAAAAAAGGTATTCACCCGGTCGTCCCGGAAATCCTGATATTCTGCATCGCTCTGGGTGTTACCGCCCATGTCCCCCATACGGGCATTTATGATTTCCCATCCGGCAGGAAATATCTGGCTCAATGCCAGCTCCTGGTAAGGAACCGGCCTACTCCCCGGATGCCCAACCTTAACCTCAGCGATAAAGTCTGTTCCTTGTGGAATATTTTCAGGGCTGAGTACTTTTCCATCGGGCGTTTTAAAAGCCACAACCATTTCCAGGTCATTTGCACTCGCAGGTGAGTCCCCCGGCAAAGCTTGTCCCCGGAGGATAACCCGTACAAAAATTTTGTTTTTCCCGGTATTTTTTACCTGCAGCTTACTGGCCAGGACCGTCCCTTGTCCACCAATCCGGATTTGCATAAGCGGACTTTTAGAACCCGCAGTAACAGCCTTGGCATTACCCATTTGATAGGTAAAAGACATTCCTTCACTGGGCTTACTCTCGCCGACATATCTGGCCATTGCCACAAGTGCCTGTGCAGTACTTTGGGTACTCATCCACATATTGCTGCCGAGTTGTTCCGACACAAAGGCAGCCAGATCTGCGGCCCTCTTCTCCTCCCCAAGTAAAAGCAGGGTTTCCAGCATAAAGGCTTTATCCCGCAATGCAGAGCCATACGTGAAGGCGTATTCCTCATAAGGCTCTACGGAAAGAGACTGGCCTTTGGTAAGCTGCCGGGCAATCTCTGTTTTACCCGCCAGGGCATAGGCAGCAGCAAGGCGCCAACGTGCGGTTCCCAACAGTCCTTTTAGCTCCCGCAACCTGTTCATGGATGCCATATCCGGCTGGCCTGACAAAGCCAGGGTGTAGAGGCGATAAGCCTGCATGAGCTGGTGGCCTGATTCCGTGCCTAAGCCAGCATCGCCCTGACCGGAATCCCAAAGCCGGGCTGACTTTTTCTGAAACCTGGCCCAGTCTGCCAAGAGGTTGGCCGGAACTTCATAGCCTTTTGCTTTGGCTTCCAGCAAAAAATGCCCAGCATAGCTACATGCCCATGGGTCTGGAGAGGCGTTTCCGGGCCAGTACGAAAAGCCCCCCTCTGCCGTTTGAAAAAGCTTCAGCCGCTCGATAGTAGCTTTTATATTCCCGGCACTTTTCTTTTGTGCCTCCGCAGGCAACTCCATCAGTTGCCCTGCAAAAAGCTGGGGAAAAGCGGCTGATACGGTTTGTTCAACACAACCATATGGATATTGCAGGAGAAACTCCAGGCGTTCCCCCAGGTTGAGCGGAGGCACCGTAGAAACCTCCAGCAACGCAGTCTGGGTGCCTGGCATACCTGTTGGAGCAATGTCCTCAGACCAGCTTTTACCCTTTGCGAGCACTTCCGAGGAAACTTTGCTGACGTACGGATTGGGGTTCCGGACTTCTATTTCGATTTGCTGGGTGGCGCGTTCTCCACCACCCTCTGCGACAACCGAAAAGCGTACAACGCCAGTCCTATTCTTCATCCTCACCTGAAAACCTGCCAGTTGGTTCCCAGGTTTGCCAAAGCTAAGCGATTTACTATTCCCCCCCTCGATTACCGCCAGTCCACTGGTTTCTTCCAGCGTTACCTTTACCGATTTAATCTTGGGATCGTTTGCAAAAATATTCACTGGCAGAAGAAACTGATCCCCTGGACTCAGGACGCGGGGTGCTGTTGCAAGGGCCATAATCGGATTGCGCACCGGTACGCGTTTTTCGACAGAACCGTAAGCACCCTCAGAAGCCGCAACTACCATCACCCGTACAGCACCGGCATAGTTCGGCAATTTTATCCGGTGGGTATTGGTGCCCCCCTTGTTAAGGCGGAAAGGCCCCAGGAAGCGCACTACCGGCTCAAAACGATTTGCTGTATTATTCAGTGCAGCCGCATCAATCACAGCATCGCCACCAACACGCATTACCTGTTCCAGATTGCCGCCAAAAGCCCCCAGCACATAGCGATATACATCCCAGGATTGAACA
This sequence comes from uncultured Haliscomenobacter sp., assembly GCA_964527495.1. Classification (GTDB taxonomy): domain Bacteria; phylum Bacteroidota; class Bacteroidia; order Chitinophagales; family Saprospiraceae; genus JADJPL01. The sequence goes on along the minus strand of CAZGOT010000347.1, from coordinate 882 downwards.
CCAAGGGCCTCTCTTGCGTAAAATGCAGCATGCGGATCAGGGATTTTAAAACGGGTCAGTCCCAACAATCCCTCATCCACCATAGCCAGGGTATAAGCCATCGTTTTCCCGTTCTTCTCCCCAACTTCAATCGCCACAGTCTGCTCCGGTTTAAGGGTTGCCGGAAGCTTTACCACAGGGTGGAGAAGCGTAGTCGGGTCTTCCACAGCAACAGGCACCACCCCGTACAAGCGGATTGGAAGGTCATTATTGGCCTGGCCATGTGGCTGGATTAAAGTGATATTAGCATAAACGTTGGGTGCCATCTCGGGGGTTACCTTGAAACTCACGGCATTTTCCCCTGCTTTCGATTGGGCCCAGAATGCTTGTAGCACACCGCTACCATTTTCCAGCGAAACCAGTATCCGCCCTTCTGCCCCACCCGGAATCTTCAACGTGGCCGTTTCGCCAACGGTATACTTTTCTTTGTCCATTTTAAAACTCAGCATAGAAGCCACTTCCCGGTATTCCTCCCCTTCGTCC
>CAZGOT010000347.1:0-350 GCA_964527495.1 uncultured Haliscomenobacter sp. | reverse complement strand
ACGAAAAGGAAATCTCCGGAACAGTGCCCGCTTTCCTCATCACAAACCCGGACCAGGTACCTGCCCCACCGGGCGGGTTTAAAGCGTAAAGTAGCAGTGCCCAGCGCATTCGTCTGGACTTCAGTGCGTTCAATCGCATTGTAATGCGTAGCTGTATTATAGGATGACATATCCTCCCCGTATGCATCCCACCACCAGCGCCATTCTACCGAATAGATGCCCACGCTAAGTCGCCTACCTGCAAGGGGTGCACCATCGGGGCTTGCTGCAGCAAGCCGGACAGCAGCCTCCTTATTCACATCAGTCTGTGGTTCACCATACGCATTATGAGGGATTTCAATTCCAGCATA
>CAZGOT010000346.1:1989-3181 GCA_964527495.1 uncultured Haliscomenobacter sp. | reverse complement strand
ACTGCAAATGGCTATCGGTGATGTCAAAGGCTTTATTGCCCACGCCTTCGTCAAATTTCCAGTAGCTAACGAGCCCTTTAGTGTCGGTACTTCCTGACTGTTTCATATAGAGTTGTATCTCTGTTTGCGCGAGTTGACGGTTGAAAAACCGGACCTCGTCCAGGCGGCCTTTATAGAAGCGGGAGGCATCGGGAGCCTGGCCGAAAAACAACAACATACTGTCAGCGGCAATTGTCGTCACGGCAGAGCGCACCAACTGCCCGTCCACATAAAGCAGCAGGGAGTTGCCATTATAGCTTGCTGCGATATTATGCCAATCATGGGCGGACTCTGCCGGAAATGCGAAGTCTAACTCCGTTTTTTGTCCACTGCCTTTTCCCACACCAAATCGAACGCCCTTACCGGACGAGGATGGCAGCGTATGCAGCCACCAGTTTTTGGAAGCCGTGCTCCCCATATCAAAAATTGCTGCACCATCATTTACACTGTCCAGTTTGACCCATGCTGACAAGGTAAACTTTGTCCTCGGGATTATGGAATCATATTCAACAAAAGCCATATCATCGCCTGTGAAGCGAATCGAGGAACCCAGGGTTGGGGAGAGGGTGACGACTACTTCCGGTACCGGATTGCCTAATTTTACCCGTAATTACGCCGTTAGGATTTAGATGGCCGAGTGCGGAAGCCTTATTACCTTGACCCGAGGCATTGACCCCACTAACCGAGTAGGTATAAAACTTACCTGCAATGACGTTGAAATCAATAAAGGAAAAAGTCTCGCCATCCAGGGTAGTCAACAAAAAGTTATCCCTGTACACTTTATAAGAGGAAGCTGAAGGACTCAAGGGGTCAGGAGTCCAGGATATCTGGACGCGGTCTTCCAGGTCACCCTGGCTGGCCACGACCACCGGAGGCTTGGGAGGCAATGTAAATCCGGCCCAGAAACCATAACCACCCCTGACGCCTGACCCAAAGAAATTTCCGGTCACCGTCTGCCCGATGGTTGCACTCAAACTTATCTTTGTATTCACCTTATTGCTCGCACTCCCATTATTAAAAAAGGTTCGGCCGATATAACGATCATCGGTGTTCAGGGCAGTACAATGTTGGCTTTGTTGCGCAAACAGATGCCGGAGGGGCAACAGAAAGCAAAAAGCCACGAATAGAAAGGAGAAAAGCGAATTTTTCATAC
>CAZGOT010000346.1:0-1979 GCA_964527495.1 uncultured Haliscomenobacter sp. | reverse complement strand
AATCGAACCAGCTATCTCACCCAAATTTGCACGTTGCTGATCCCATAACTTTCGTTGTTGGTAGCTTCGTTGAGGTTGGAGCCAAAGATTACCCAGAATTTATCATCGCTGGATTGTGCAACCATTTCCCCTTGAAGGCTGTAGTCTGCGTTGCCATTGTAAAAATTGGCATACCCCGCACCTTTTGTTGCGCCATAATAAAAATCACCACCATTCGGCCAATGTTCGAAATATTGCCATCCGATTTGCCAGATTCCTGTATTCTGATTAGCACCGTCGGAGGGTGCTTTTTTGGTACCGAATCCGGCATACGCAAACTCGTTGGGTGCATCCCAGGAATCAAAAAAATGGTAGGTAAATACAACCTTTATCATTGTATGTGGAATTCCGGTAAGATCGAATTGCTTAACCATTGCATCGTCCCCCTGATCTGTCGGGCGCAAAATATACTGGTTGAAAGGTGTCTCAGGACGGATCCGCTCGAAACTGGCCGGTGTGGAACTCGCCCAGCCATCCGTACATGACCAGCCCTCATCATTCTCACTGAAATCGTCCACCTCGACCAGCCTCCATGTTGGCAGATTGTTATATTTGACCGATTGGCCGTCAGGCAGGTTTATGCCATTCGATAAGTCCAGATGCAGATTTGGGATATAGATTTTGTTGCCGTCGTAAGTGATAGAAGTAGTGCTTGTCAGCGTTTTAAAAACGATTGAGGCGCTGTCCTTTCCCTCGACCAGCATCCTGCCTGTACCAGAAGCATTTTTGATATGCATTCGCGCGCTGGTATCTGGTTCGATGGTACCTATTCCTGCTGCACCTACTGAAGGGAATACATTGCTCTGACCGAGAAGCGAAAGCGAATAGGGAGCAGCTGTCAAGCGGATGCGAGGGGACACTTCTGTTCCTCCATCCACAGCTATCCCCAGGAAATAGGGACGGTCAAACGGAATCGTAAGGGGCGTTACTGTTCCAAGCAGCGTGCCATACACTCCGGAAGCCACATCAATGTTATTCTGGGTTTCTGACCAAATAGGTGTGCCACCGCTGGCTACAGTATATATACGGAACGTCATGCCGTAGATTCCATCTTCCAGGTTGGCTCCATTAGCTTTTCGGACAATGCCCTGGATATTCAGGGTAGCCTGACCATGTACGGTTACAGCACCAAAAACTAGCCAGAACAACCCCAACCGATACGTTAATTTTTTCATAGGTTTTCAAAAAAAACATTAAAAAAATGGGTTTCCAAAGGGCAATCAGCGGACCCAGACTTCGATATTTCCGATACCGTAGCTTTCGTCACACGAAACATCATTCAGGTATGCCCCGAAAAATACCCAGAAGTTATTCCCAGTGTGCCAGGCTGTCATTTCGCCTTGAACAGCGGCATCTGTAATGGACTTAAAACAATCAAAATAACCTAGCCCATTTAAATTGAAATCCTTAGGCGAATGGCTGCGCCAGCCAATTTGGAAATACCCGTTTTGTTGTCCAACTCCGGTAAATGGGTGCTCCTGCGATGCAAAAGCGGCATAAGCACCTTCATCATCCCAGGAATCCAGAAAGTGATAAGTAAATATGACCCTGACCATGGAATGGGGAATGCCGGTCAGGTCAAACCTCTTTTTGAGCACATTGTTGCCATTTTGGTTGGGACGAAGTATGAAACCCGTGCTAAACGGCGTATTGGGGGAAATGCGCTCGAAAGTCCGTGTAGCACTGTTATCCCAGTTTGCCACACAAGCCCAGCCGTCTGTACCGGAGCTAAAATCATCGCGGTCCACAAGACGCCAGTCAGCAAGGCGATTGTACTCGATAGCAGCACCGCGGGGAAGATCCAGGTTGTTATTGAGCTGGATATCAAGCCCTGGCACGGAAATCCTTGATTTTTCATAAGTAATCCCGGCGGTGGCTGTGCTTCCAATTTTTTTTAGCTGGATTTCGGCGCGCTGGCTACCCTCTACAATCGGGGTACT
>CAZGOT010000345.1:0-3211 GCA_964527495.1 uncultured Haliscomenobacter sp. | reverse complement strand
AGCGTCGAGTAGGGAAAGAGTGTAGATCTCGGTGGTCGCCGTATCATTAAAAAAGCGAGGCCACGCCGCAGGGCAGCATCAAAATCTTCTTCGCGGTGCACGAAGCCGCCCCCGGTACCGCCCAGGGTATAGGAAGGGCGGATAACGAGAGGGAAGCCAATTTTCTGCGCTGCTTCTTTGCCTTCCAGGAAAGAGTTGGCGATTTGGGAAGGAGCGACTTTCAGGCCGATATTGACCATGTGCTGACGGAACGCTTCGCGGTTTTCGGCGAGTTCGATAGCGTCAATATCCACACCGATCATTTGCACATTATATTTCTTCCAAACACCTTGCTTGTCTGCCTCTATCGCCAGGTTGAGTGCAGTTTGGCCGCCCATAGTGGGAAGAACGGCATCAATTTTCCGCTCTTCCAGGATTTGGACGATGCTTTCAACCGTCAGGGGGAGGAGATAAACGTGGTCGGCAGTGACCGGGTCGGTCATAATAGTTGCCGGGTTGGAATTGATGAGTGTCACTTCAATGCCTTCTTCGCGCAGGGAGCGGGAGGCCTGGGAGCCGGAATAGTCAAATTCACAGGCTTGCCCAATGATGATGGGGCCACTTCCTATAATCAATACCGATTTAATATGCGGATTTGCAGGCATCTTGCTGGATTTTTAAAATTGGGTGCAAATATAGCGCCTTGACAGGGGATTCCAGTAGTTTTTATTTAACTATTTGGCCTGTTAATTTAGCGTGAGGGGAAGACTTTTTTTCTTCCCTATTTATTTGATCAGCTTTGCGTTCTGTACATTTTGGGGTAGAATTAAAAAAAACGGTATCATCCGCTAAGAATCCGGAACATGCTCCTTCTAAAAGGGTTGAAAAAAGAAAAAAATATTATCTTTACCCCTTGACCAATTCTTAAAGCTATGGACCTGATAGGGCACCGACGGGGGTGCAAATTGCTCCCCCTATTGTTAATGCTTGTTTTTCAGGGGTTTGCATCCTCCCCTGTCACCTTTGAAGAGACGGAAGTTGCAAAGCGTGTCGAATTGATGAACAGTGAAGTGGTTCAGCCACGCTACGATGTGGTAGTGCGCAGTTATCTGCGTACGTATCTCGTGAACCATCGGCAGAAAGCGCAAAAGATTTTGGGGCGTAGCGTCCTTTATTTTCCTATGTTCGAAGATCTGCTCCGGCGTAAAAACCTTCCTCTCGACTTAAAATATCTTGCAATCGTGGAATCGGCGCTCGAGCCGAAAGCGACTTCGCGCGTGGGTGCGGCAGGCCTTTGGCAGTTCATGCCTTCTACCGGCAGGCTGTACGGGCTTCAGGTGGATGAGGTAGTGGATGAGCGCCGTGATCCCCTGAAATCAACAGAGGCAGCAGTGGTACATCTACAGGATTTGTTCAATAAATTTGATAACTGGGAACTGGCCATCGCAGCCTACAACAGCGGGAGTGGGCGGGTCAGCAGGGCGGTAAAGCGCGCCAGGAGTACGAGTTACTGGAAAATAAGGGGATATCTGCCGCGGGAAACAGCAAATTATGTTCCTGCCTTCATTGCGGCTTCTTACCTGGTAAGGCACTTTGAAGACCATGGCCTGGAGCAGGAATATCCCCCACTCGATTTGCAACTCACGGAAACGATTTCGATTTATCAGGAAGTTAGCTTTGCAGAGATTGCAGAGGTAACAGGTACCCCGTTGGAAATTATCGTTGCGCTCAATCCCGGCTTTCCCAAGGAAATGGTGCCTGCAAGTCCTAAAGGGTATTACTTCACCCTTCCTCAGCGGGCTATGCGGGAGTTCAGGGGTTTGCTCGAATCCAAAAAACCCGATGCGGCTAAATCAACCCCCGCACTTAGTCTTCCCCTTTCCATAAAAATTCCCAAAGAAGCAATCAACCCATCTTATATTCCCTTATTTGTGGAAGTTGAAGAGGGTCAGAATATCGGGTCTATCGCAACGCAATGGCATTGCTCGGAATATCAAATCCGCGCCTGGAATGGACTCAAGCCTTCCGAGGAAATCAAAGCAGGGCAAAAACTTATGATTTTTCAGATTAAGGAAAATCTTCCCTTGCTTTCCGTGCAATTTGAACTCATCGAACCGCTTGTCCCCCTACCTGTTGTAGTCATGCACACTATCGAATTGCCCATGTCTGCACACGAGCCAGAAGATCCGCTCGAAAGCCTGCGCAAGAGGAGCTTTTTTTGTTACCGGGTAAACCGTCCGGAGAGCCTTTACGAAATCTCCCTGCGCTTCCTGGTCACGGTGAATCAGCTCCGGCAGTTAAATGGCATTTATTCTTCGAAAAATCTTAAACCTGGTACTATAATCAAAATCACGGAACTTAATTAAGCTTGTTTTTTCGAGTTCTTCTTTTTACGTCACCTGGGTTTCCATATCTGGCCCCTCAAAAAAGTATTTATGTCAAATCCACTGATTTCCCTATTAGAGCAGCAGCTTGGCGACAGCAATGTTATTGAGACACTTGCAAAACAGATTGGTGCAAAAGATGTCGGCCAAACTCAAAATGCTGCAAACAGCATTGTAACCGCCCTGATGGGCGCTGTAGCTAAAAACGCTTCCTCTCCTCAAGGGGCAGGAGCACTCGTAAAGGCACTGGATCGCGATCATGACGGCAGTATTTTGGATGATCTGGCAGGAATGCTCAGTGGTACTGCGGGGGTGGAAAATGCAAAAACCCTGAATGGGTCCGGAATTGTACAACACTTGCTGGGCGACCGCCAGAATGGCATTGTGGAAATGGTGAGCAAAGTTACAGGTATGGACAAGAATCAGGTTGGAGCGCTAATGGTCAAATTGGCCCCAATGCTGATGGGTATCCTGGGTAAAACGAAAAAGGAGCAAGGATTGGATACTGGTGCCCTGGCTTCTCTGCTTCAGGGTACCGTTGCGGCACAGAAACAACAAGGCAGCCCTGTGATGAAAATGGTCACGGCCATGCTCGACAAAGATGGCGATGGCAGTGTAGTGGATGATATTGTCGAGTCGGCAGGGAAAGGGCTGCTCAGCAAGCTATTTGGGAAAAAGAAATAATGCTTTGACGCTGTCTCAAAAGACATTTGGCGGCATTTGCTGCCAAATGTCTTTTGAACGGGCTGTCCAAAAAGTATTACGCCGCCTTCGGCGGCGAAAGAAAGTTTTTAAGGGGTTGTGTAAAAAGCCCCCGGCTTTTCATTTGGCGGCTTGCGCCGCCAAAT
>CAZGOT010000344.1:0-3230 GCA_964527495.1 uncultured Haliscomenobacter sp. | reverse complement strand
CGGCCTAAGCCTCTCCTTCGGCAACCGCACCCGAGCCGAACAACTCGCTATGTGGCAACCGTCAGAAGAAGAGGAGGAGGAAGAAGAAGCTATGGAAGAGGAAGTCATCGCCCAGGATACCCCAAAAAGTAAAAAGCAGGGATTATTGCGGAAGGAGAATGCCGAAACATCCAAACCTCGGCCATCCCAACAGGAAAAACAAGATGCAAAAGACCTCGCAGCAGAAAAAGACCGCAAATCCAATTCCAAGGATGTACCTGAAGTTACTCCCGAACCCGAAATTGTCCTGCGCAAGTACTTTTCTCTACGCGGCACCGCAAAAGACATTTCCAGCGGCGAACTCCTTAAAGGGGTCCGGGTAGATGCCTATATCCAGCTTCCCGATGGCGGACAGCAGCTAGCTTTCACCCGCAATTTCTTTACCGGTGAATTCGAAGTGCTGATGGAACGGAACAAGACCTACCGCGTCATCATCCACAAAGATGCTTTCTTCGACTACGAAATCACAGTCACCCCACAACAGATGCAGGATAAAAATGAATTGCTGCAGCAGGTGCAACTGAAAAAATAAACCCCGGCAAAAGTTCGTCGCTACCCCAGTAAAAGGTTTCCGATTTGTACACGCTGGCGAACAATTTCCTCTACCCGTTCCACCGGTACGCGCTCCTGGAGCATGGAATCTCGCTCGCGAATGGTAACGGTGTTGTTCTCCAGCGTTTCAAAATCTATGGTGACACAAAAAGGCGTACCAATGGCATCCTGTCGGCGGTAGCGCCTACCAATAGCGTCTTTTTCGTCATACTGACACTGGAAAGAAAATTTCAGGCGGTTGAAAATATCCCGGGCTGCACTGGTTAGTTCTTCTTTGTTTTTTAGCAAAGGCAGCACGGCGACCTTCACCGGAGCAAGAGCAGGTGGAAGTTTCAGTACTATCCTGGAAGACTCATTGCCTTCCGCGTCTGGTACGTTTTCCTCCTGAAAGGCCTGGGAAAGGATGGCCAGAAAAGTCCGATCGGCCCCAACTGAGGTTTCTACCACAAAGGGGACATAGCTCTCGTTCAGCTCCGGGTCAAAATACTGTAGCTTTTTACCAGACAGGGTTTGATGGTTGCTCAGGTCGAAATCTGTACGCGAGTGGATACCTTCCAGCTCTTTAAACCCAAAAGGAAATTCGAACTGGATATCCACGGCAGCATTTGCGTAGTGCGCAAGGTTGTCGTGGTCTTTAAAACGGAGTTTTTCGGCAGGGGTGCCCAGCGCAAGATGCCATTTCATGCGGGCTGCCTTCCAGTATTCGTACCACTGCATTTCCTCGCCGGGGCGCACAAAGAACTGCATCTCCATTTGTTCAAACTCGCGCATGCGGAAGATAAACTGCCGGGCCACGATTTCGTTGCGAAATGCTTTACCAATCTGTGCAATACCGAAAGGAACCTTTTGGCGGGTCGTTTTGTGTACATTGAGAAAATTCACAAAAATACCCTGCGCGGTTTCTGGACGCAGATAGAGTTTGCCTTCCTCACCTGCAATGTTGCCCAATTGTGTGGAGAACATCAGGTTGAACTGCCGCACATCCGTCCAGTTGCGGGATCCACTTTCCGGATCAGCAATCTCCAGTTCTTCAATCAGGTTTTTTAATCCCTGCATATCCCCGGCACTCATATTACTTGCCAGGCGCTTGGCTACTGCCTCGGGTTTGTGGGGGTGTTCAAGCGCTCTGGGGTTGGTTTCGCGGAAAAGGGTTTCGTTGAAACTTTCCCCGAAGCGCTTAGCTGCCTTCTCAACCTCTTTATTGATCTTGTCCTCGACTTTATCAATATACTCCTCGATAAGTTGATCCGCCCGATAACGCTTTTTACTGTCTTTGTTATCAATCAGCGGATCATTGAATGCATCTACATGGCCTGAAGCTTTCCAGGTAGTGGGGTGCATGAAAATAGCCGCGTCGATACCCACAATGTTTTCGTGCATCTGTACCATCGCCGCCCACCAGTAATCCTTAATATTGTTTTTTAGCTCTGTTCCATAGGGGCCATAATCATAGACTGCGCTCAGTCCGTCATAAATTTCGCTGGATTGAAAGATAAAGCCATATTCTTTGGTGTGTGCGATCAGTTTTTTGAACAGATCGGCAGGCGCTTGTGCCATATGTTTGGGTTTGAATGGAAAAAAAGAAGACGAATAAAATCTTCGCCCTGCAAAAATCTAAAAAAACCGTTAAAAAGGGCAATATTTTCTCTTATCAAGCAACTTAGCACCACAAAATTTGACTCTCTTGTCACAGCTGCCCTTTTAGTGGGAAAAATACCTTTTTGCACAACCCCAGGTATAAAAAGCGGATTGCCGTTTGCGGAGTGTTTACCTCCTTGTCCATATTTTTCTTTAAAACCGTAAAAAATTAAAACGTATGAAAACCTTGCTCTGTACAATGTTCGGACTTCTATTCCTGCAATACAACGCTATTGGGCAAAAAAAATATGACATTAATCCTTTTGAAGAAATTTCCATAACTGGAAATATCCAGGTCCAACTAGAAGCTGGAGAGGAGGAGTCTTTAAAAATTGAATTTGAAGGTCTGCCAGAAGACCAGCTCAGCGTAAAGGTCGTACAGGGAGAACTGCGCCTGCATTCCCTGAACAGCCTTTTGTACAAAGATGTACAGGTAAAAGCCCGTATTACCTACAAAAATCTACGAAGCATCAAAGCTAATGGAGGCGCAAGTATCCGCAACAAAGGCGAAATCAATAGCCCCGCACTCGATATAAAAACAGGAAGTGGAGCCTCTGCTGACCTCCACATCCGTACGGAGACATTGGAAGCCGCAGCTACCGAAGGCGGAAGGCTCAACCTGCAGGGTACGGCAGAAACCCAGGAAGTTTGGGCAGCTACCGGCGGCCAGTATCTGGCTGCTGCCCTGGAAACCCGTCGGACCTACGTCCGCTGCAATACCGGAGGGAAAGCCGAAGTCAAGGCAAGCGAACTACTGGAAATTACCGCTAATACCGGTGGCGAGGTCGCATATTATGGCGAACCTGCAAAAAAATTTGAAAAGAGTATCCTGGGTGGAAATGTGCGGCGGGCACCACAAGAATAAACCGAAACGTGCCAGTAAGGGACAGGTAGGGGGATTTTTGTAAATCCTCCTATCTTTGCCGCCATGAATACCGAAGATTTTCGCCTCATCGCTGAAACCGTCCCCAAATCTCCGGGCGTGTATCGCTTTCTGGGAA
>CAZGOT010000343.1:272-3246 GCA_964527495.1 uncultured Haliscomenobacter sp. | reverse complement strand
GGGATGGTCGAAAAACAGCCCAGACCACCGATTTTTTCTACCTCCATATCGCCCAACCATTCGTAGAACAGCTCAACGAAGACCTCCCTTGCATGCATTTTGACCTGAGGGCCTTTGCTCCCTTTGCACAAAATGAAGACCCCACCGATGATTACCGCCTCATCCCCCTCTTCAAAGCCCTCGCCCCAACCTTCCTGTTGCGACTGCCTTTCGCCAACGACAGCAATAGCCTGAATAAAGACTTTTACTACGAACTCCTCTACCTCATCGGGCTCCAAGAACAAAAGGAGGGCAGCAAAAAAGTAATCCAACGCAAACCCGAAGGGCAGCGCGACCACGGATCGCTCCTGGAAAATACCATCCGCACCCTACAAACCGAGGAACGCCTCCTCCGCATCAGCCAACGGCAAAATTACGGGGATAATGCAGAGGAACAACTCTTTGGAATTGCCCTGGAACTCGCTATCACCTGGGTAAACCGCATCCTCTTCCTCAAATTGCTGGAAGCCCAACTGCTCCAGTATCATCTGGGAAACCCCGCTTATCGCTTCCTGCACCCGGGTATGATCAAGGACTATGATGACCTGAACGAACTCTTTTTCGAAGTCTTGGCCAAAATGAAAAGCGAACGCTCGGATTTTATCCGCAAGCGCTTCGCCCTGGTCCCCTATCTCAACAGCTCCTTATTCGAAATATCCCCCCTGGAAAGCGATAGTATCCGGATCAACAGCCTCAAAGACCGCCTGGAACTGCCGCTCTTTTCCCGTACCGTCCTAAAAGACGATAAGGGCCGTCGCCGAACAGGCAGTATGCCCGCATTAGCGTATTTCTTCGAGTTCCTCGACGCCTATAACTTTAGCTCCGAAGGTGCCGAAGCAATCTCCGAAGACAATAAAACCCTCATCAATGCCTCCGTACTAGGCCTCATCTTTGAAAAAATCAACGGCTATCAGGATGGCGCTTTCTTTACTCCCGGTTTTATCACCATGTATATGTGCCGGGAATCCCTGCGCCGTGCTACCGTGCAGAAATTTCGCGAAAGCCCCCACTTCCAGGACTTTGACAGCGATGTTTTTAGTGATCTTTCCAACTACTTGAGCCGTAGATATAAAAGTGCAGACCTCACCGAAGCCAATGCCCTAATTAACAACCTCAAAATCTGCGACCCCGCCGTAGGATCCGGCCACTTCCTGGTGTCGGCACTCAACGAATTACTGGCCATCAAAAGCGAACTTGGTATCCTGTGCGATCGGCAGGGAAAACCCCTGCCAGTAAGAGTAGAAGTAGCCAACGACGAACTCTCCGTGCAGTGGTCGCGAAACGATGAACTGTTTACCTACCGCCCAGGAGTACAGGAAATTCAGCTCGTCCAGGAAGCCCTTTTCCATGAAAAACAAACCCTCATCGAAAACTGCCTCTTCGGCGTGGATATCAATCCCAATTCAGCCAAAATATGCCGATTACGCCTCTGGATCGAGTTATTGAAAAATGCCTACTACAAAAATCCCGATGAACTGGAAACGCTGCCCAATATTGATATCAACATCAAACAGGGCAATAGCCTCGTAAGCCGATTCTCCCTCCAGGAAGATTTACAACCTGTCCTCAGACAGAATAAGTGGAATATTTCCGACTATCGCCTTGCCGTAGCCGGATACCATAGCGCAAGGGAAAAAACGGATAAACGCAGCCTTTTGGAACATATTGAGCGCATCAAAAACGAATTCCAAACGCATATCCATCAACAAGACCCCCGGTTTAAATTGCTCTCCAGGCTCCGGGGACAAAAATTCGTCCTCGAAAACAAAGCGGAAATCGGCAACCTTTTCGAGAAAATCAAAGAAGAAGATATCGCCGGAGGTATCCAGCAGTTGGAAACCCAAATTGCTAAGACGGAATCGGAAATCGAACAAATCCGCTCCTCTGCGATTTTCCGGAATGCCTTCGAGTGGCGCTTTGAATTTCCTGAGGTGCTGGATGAAGACGGCAACTTCACGGGCTTTGATGTGGTGATGGGCAATCCGCCCTACATCCGGCAGGAGGAATTTTCGGACCTGAAACCCTACCTCAAAACCCATTTCCAAACCTTCGCCGGTACCGCCGATCTGCTGGTCTATTTTATCGAGCGCAGCGACCAGTTGCTGCGACCAAATGGGCAGTTCAGCTTTATCATCTCCAATAAATTCATGCGGGCAGGATTTGGAAAAAATCTGCGCGAATGGCTGGCCAAACGCAGAATCCTCGAAATTATTGACTTCGGCGACCTGCCCGTCTTCGAGGAAGCAACAACCTACCCCTGTATCCTGAGCTGGGAGAAAAATACCCCCCTCGAAACCTTCCGCGCCGCTAACGTGCCCGCCCTACATATCGAAGACTTCCAGACCTGGCTGCCTTCAGTCACTTTTAACACCCCCCACAGCAGCCTCGTCCCTGAAGGCTGGACCCTGGCCAATGCCGAAGTCCAACAACTCCTCGAAAAACTCAGACGCAGCGGTACCCCGCTGGGCGAATATGTGCATGGAAAGATATTTCGTGGCGTACTTACCGGGTTCAACGAAGCTTTCGTAATTGATGAGGCCACCAAAAACCGACTGGTCGCCGAAGATCCAAACAGTGCCACCTTAATCAAACCCTTCCTCGCCGGCAGGGATATTAAAAGGTATCAGCAGCCGAAGGGGGACAGGTATTTGATTTTTACAAGAAGGGGAATAAATATTGAGGAATATCCCGCGATTAAAGCGCACCTGACCCAATTCAGGACACAATTGGAACCGCGTCCCTCTGATTGGAAAGGAAAACCAGATGATTGGCCCGGACGCAAGCCAGGAACCTACAAATGGTACGAAATTCAGGATTCGGTAGATTATTACGAAGAATTTGAAAAGGAGAAGATAATATACCAAGAAATATCAACTTTTCAATCTTTTGCAAAAGATTATTCTGGATTATACTGCAATAATAAAATTTTCATGCT
>CAZGOT010000343.1:0-262 GCA_964527495.1 uncultured Haliscomenobacter sp. | reverse complement strand
GCTACCCTTAGCCGAAGATGTGCTGCTGGGCGTGCTAAATAGTAAGGTAACATGGTTTTATCTGAACCACATTGCAACAAAATATCAAGGAGGAGCAATAGCGATGCAATCTCCCTTTGTTTTATCTATTCCGATTCCAAATTTTCGAGCAGAAGAACAAAGCAGAATTGAAGAATTAGTCAAAGAAATTAACACCATTAAAAGTACTTCCCCCTCCTCCGACACCACCCCTCTTGAATCCGAGATAGATCGGCTCGTATAT
>CAZGOT010000342.1:0-3279 GCA_964527495.1 uncultured Haliscomenobacter sp. | reverse complement strand
ATGCAGGCCTTGTCTGCGAAGCGGAAGAGAAGCGCGTAAAGCGCATGCTCGCCGTCGGTTAATTATTGTTTAACGAGAATATCGGTCCAAAGTACCTTGAATAGGTCCCGGTATTGCACAAAACTAGCTGTATGCCACGTTCAGTGAATTCTGTTGCGTCCCGTCAAAGGCGCAAAAAAATGCTCAAAGCGACGCGCGGTTTCTTTGGCGCCCGCAAAAACGTCCTCACCGTTGCCAAAAATGCCTTGGACAAGGCGATGGGTTATGCTTATCGCGATCGTCGCTCCAAAAAACGCGCCTTCCGCCGCCTGTGGATAGCCCGTATCAATGCTGGTGCTCGCGCCCATGGCATTTCCTACTCCCGTTTGATCCATGCACTTGATCAACAGGGCGTAAATCTCAACCGGAAGGTGTTGGCCGATTTGGCCCTCAACCACCCTGATACGTTTAAAGCAGTGGTCGAGTCTGTACGCTGATCAGATGTCCTTTTGCATTAGGCGGATAATGTTGGGTCGTAACCTTTTTTCTGAAGAATACGGGTCGTTCCATAGTTCTTTCGCCTCTTTGGACAATATAATTTTATAGGGAATGAGGTCTCCTGATTTGATTTTGTCTGACAATATCAAACCAGGGAGACCTCATTCAGATTTTTGTACAAAGTGGAGATGTATCGAAAGATAATTGCCTGCGACGGGTAAGTTCCTTTCTGTACAGCTTCAAATCGCACCAAACAAACACCCACACCTCCCCAGCATACCTCTGTTCCCGGTCCCAAGCACAATAAAACGCATCGCCACAACGTCTTTTAGAGAAGCACCTAATATGAAACGCTGTGAGAATGACTATGCTGACCTCGAACAAGGAAGCGCTCCTGGATTTGTTGCGTACCAATAACGCCAGCAATTACCTGCAACGCAGGAGCAGTAACAAGTATGTCGCTGCTCTGCACGAGCTCCTAAGTGGACTCGGATTTGGTCAGGAACTCCGTCCTGAACAAGTGCGGGATATGGAATATTATGGAGAGGAGACTATCCGGGCAATCCGTTCTTTTGCTTCCCGCAACCGTTTGTCTGCCGACGGAATGGCAGTTCCACCGGATTTGTTACATCTGATGATTATGCGTTCAGATGCGATCGAAGGTCTGCAACTTTTGCAGCGTTCGATAGCGAACAGGCAAGCGGAACTCGCTTTTAACCTGGATGATCCAACCCATTTTGGAACTCAGCAGCTCCGTATCCTTCTCGAAAACCTGGATATTTTTGAAGAGAATGTCCGCTATGGGCTCAACCTCTATGCCCAGGGGAAAGGTCTATATGCTACATATCAGCTCACTGACCCTCTGGCACAATCCATTCTTTCGGACTTGACGCCATATTACGGTACGGGATTGAACTTAAATCCTGCAGAGATTGCTGGAGGAGACAATAATAACAACAATAATAACAACTACAACGACCTGGATCCCTTACCTGTGCCTCTGCCCGAACTGGAAGTCGTCATTATGCCCGATTTCGTGACTGTGACGGATGGAAGGGTACAGGTACAGTTTAAAAAGCACTATCCTATCGGGATTTCTACGGGTGGTTCACATTCTATTACCCGCTTTATCAACGAAAACAGGGACAAACTAATCGGATTGGACCTCAGTCCCAGTGCGATTGCAGTCATGCAAGGCGTTTCGCTCAATGAAGGCAGTTTTGATGGCATCAACACCTATGACAGGGGCTTTTTGAGTATGGGCATATTCCAATGGACGTTGGGACAAGAGGATAGGGAAGGGGAGCTTCCAGCGCTGCTCAAAAAAATCAAATCGTATTATCCAGCCACATATCGCACTTTCTTCAATGCGCATGATATTGATGTAAGTGAGAGCACCAATACTACCTATGGATATCTTACTTTCAAGGGGTCGCCTGTATCCAACCGTCTGCTTAAAGATTTATTTCGGGAGCCGAGGATGGCATATCGCTTTTGGCGTGCTGCACAAGAGCCAGATGTACAAGCTGTGCAGATTGAACATGCGATCAGTCGGTTGAAGAATTTTTATTGGAAAGAAAGCAATTCGGTGATGGGCTATTCGCTTAATAAGTTGATTACTTCTTCCTACGGTGTTGCCCTGTTGCTGGACAACCACGTCAATCGTCCTTCCTGGGTTGCCAAGTGCGTAGAACAGGCTATGTTAAACGCTGGGTTGTACACAGATCCTGCTTACTGGACGAGCCAGGAGGAGCAAACGCTGATCAATACCTATCTGGCCGTGCGTGAAACCTACTCAGAAAATACGACTGCTCCAATGACAGCGGCGCGCAAACGAGCGAATAAAATGTACGAAGGTGTTCAGCAGGGGTGGCTTTCTATGGAGCGTGGTTCCTTCCAAATGTCTACTACCGATCTTGCCATCCGCAGTTCTGCGCTTCAGCCGCTGAGCTACGAAGCGCCTTCTACGGCCGCTTTTGCGAAAGAAGTACTGCCTCCTCCCTTTTATACTCAGGAGGACTATCCTGATATTCGGATGGAAATCAATCAGTAATGTCTGTATTTACCGAGGGATCTCCTATTGGTTTTTTCCCAAACCTGGACATGTGTTAAATTGATAAAAGTCAGCAAAAAAAGCTGACGAGCATCAAGGGGGTATGTTAAAAATTATGCTATATTGTTTTTGAAAAAGCGCTACAAACCTGGTTGGCCTCCCTGGAATAGCATTTCAGGATTTTCTTTACTTCAAAAACAACCCGAAGATGAGAATTGACGTTCAAGCTCCCTTTTCTGTAAGTGAACCGTTACAGCAACTGATCGAAGAAAAAATCAACAAGTTGACCTTGTTTTTTGACCGCATTCAGAGCGCCCGAGTGTATTTAAAAGACGACATTAACCGGTTTAATCATAAAGATGCCCGAAGGGTTGAAATTGAGGTAAATGTGCCGGGCAGTACCTTGTATGCGGACGATGCAGCAGAAAGTTTTGAAAAAGCGATTGCCGGTGCTGCAGACAAAATGAGAAGGCAGGTCAGAGAACTAAAAAAGCAAATGGACGATATGCATTGAACACGACGGACAGGGTATTGGAAGACGCTGCCTGACAAGTCTGTTGGCGGCATTCGTCGCCAACGAATATTATTTGGCGGCGAATGCCGCCAATAATTATTTTGAACTTTCCGGGGTTGTGTAAAAAGCCCCTGGTATTTCATTTGGCGGCGTCAGCCGCCAAATGTTACTTTAATGAGGGGTTGTGTAAAAAGTATTCCGCCGCCTACGGCGGCGAAATAAAATTTCAAACAGA
>CAZGOT010000341.1:1949-3316 GCA_964527495.1 uncultured Haliscomenobacter sp. | reverse complement strand
GGAGGATTGATTGTCGAGTGTAAATACGATGAAGTAGGGAATTTTTCCGAGGGTCGCGCGAGGGTGAAAACCGATGACAAAAGCGGCCTCATCGACACCTCCGGCAAGGAAATCCTAGCACCCATTTATGACGAAATAGGAGATTATAGAAACGACAAAGATTTCATCAACGGCATGGCCTCCCTCCGAATAGGCAACAAATACGGGCTGGCCAGCCTGGAAGGGGAAGTCCTCCCCTGCGAATACTCAGATATCCATCCTTCCGGCTATCAGGAATACATGCTCGAGCAAAATGGAGGTTTCGGCTTCTATGCCCCCAGGAAAGGGGTATTGCTGCCCTGCAACTTCGAAAAAATCGGATACCTGGAGGAGGAAAACGGCTGGATACGTGTGCAGCAAAACGGCAAATGGGGTTGGGTGGACAAAAAGGGCAATGTGATAATCCCCTGCCGCTACGATATCGTGGCGCCTTTCGTCAATGGAAGGGCCAAGGTGATCCAGGAGCCCTATCCAGAGCCGTTTTATATCAATACGAAAGGAGAATTTTTGCTGGAATCTATTGCTGAAGAAAGATAACGGCCCTTGCCCAACCTTTTCCCCAAACCATCAAAACCCACCATCCCAATGAAAAAACGCATTTTCGCCCTTTTTGCCGGTATCAACGAATACCAGCGCTCCGATGGCCTCAGGACCCTCAGCGGGGCAGAACCGGATGCCCGCAACCTGGAGGCCTTTATCCGCGAAATGGGGGCCGATGTGGATTTCCAGCCGGAAATACTGCTCGGGCCGGCGGCTACGCGCAGCCGCATCGCAGAGGGTATCCTGTCCCACCTCGGACAGGCGGGCAGCGAGGATGTGGCTTTGTTCTATTTCTCGGGGCATGGGCTTCGCGAAAAAGCGCCCCTGGCGTTCCAGCAAACGAACGGTACGGCGGCGATAGAATCCCTGGCTTGCTATGATAGCTACAGCAATGCGGATACGTTCGGGCTGGCGAATAAGGAGCTGCGCTATTTACTCCATAAGGCCGCACGCAATAACCCGCACCTGGTGGTGATTACCGATTGCTGCCATGCTGCTGCCGCTACCCGCAGCGGCATGATGCCCCTGCGCCGCAGTGGCGATCCGGAACGCTATCAGATGCTCCCCGCCCGGGAATGGCGGCACTTTTTGTTTGCAGAGGAGATTTCCCCGGAGCGGCCGCTCAATGCCCAGGAACTGGAAACCCAGCTCCCCCAGGCCGACCACCTGCACCTCGCCGCCTGCCAGGCCGAACAGTCGGCCTTCGAACTGGGGGGAGAAGGGGTGTTTACGACCCACCTCCTGGAGGTGCTCCGGCAATCGGGGGGAGCGGTCTCCTATCACGAACT
>CAZGOT010000341.1:0-1849 GCA_964527495.1 uncultured Haliscomenobacter sp. | reverse complement strand
ATAGCTGTTTTTGAAAAAAACCATCCCGAAGCCGGAGCGGTCGCCGAAGCCCAGGTCTGGAAAACCGGTATTGCCTCCTCCGAAATCCGCCTGGTCGGGACTGCAACGCTGAAAAAAGACCGGCTCTACGAAGCCCATATCGAAGGGCTTTACCAGCGCAGTTTCAACGTGGCCTTATACGGCAAGGACTCCGAAGAAGCGGGCAAGCAGGTGGTCCGGGAGGCTTTCCGGGATACCTTTAAAAAAAATATTGCGGAAAACCCGGGGCCAGACACCGACTGTATCGTCGTCCTGCACCAAAACAGCATCACCCTCGCCCACCCGGATTCTGACTATGTTTCGCTCGACGAGCAAAAATACCTGCCCCTCACTAAGCAAATGCGGGACTATTCCCCCGGTAGTGCGAAACAGATCGTCCGCTACCTGGAGCATATCGCCAAATACCAGGTTACCCGCAATATCGCAAACCGCAACTCCACCCTTAACCCAGTGCATTTCCCCCTGAACATCGGGATCGGAAAATGGGATTACCCTACCCGGCAGGCCCCATGGAAGGACACAGAAGGCTGTTTCGAAATCCGCCTGGGAGAATCCCCCACAGACCCTCAACAGGCTAACCTGTTTTTTACCATCACCAATAATGGCCAGCATACGCACTACTTTTGCCTGATGTATATGTCCCAACGGTATGGCGTATATCCCAACCTGTTCGATTCCACGGCAATGTCTTTTTCGCTGGACCCAGGCAAAAGCAAAGAGGGAAATATGCCCTACCTCCTGGAACCTTTTATTTCCGACTTCAACCAGCCTTTCGAGAAAGGCCTCTTCCGCTTGTTCGTCACCACCGAAGCTTTTAACCTGGCGGGGATGAAACTGGAAGACCTGCCGCCGCCGGAACGCACTGCCAAAAGGGGAGAAGATAAGGGGATTATGATGGGTATGGCCGAAAAAAGCAAAAGGGCCGACTGGGTCATCGTAGATTATCCGGTCCGCATCATCAATATGGCTTTCAAACCGATTTGATCAAATATATAATACCTTTCCAGATGAACGATTCCACTGATAAGGTCGCACAGCAAGCGATAGACACCGCAGCGCAGGCCGCCAAAGCAGTTGCCGAAAAGGCAGCGGAGGCCACAAATGCAGGTATAGACTGGGAGTATATCAGCATCCTCGCCGGGATTATGCTGTTCACGGGCGTCCTGGGCGGGCTGGCCAGCTCCCTCAACACCAAAAAAGAGGAACGCGATTACCTGCGCAGCATCCTCCTCGGCATCGTAGCCACCCTGACGATCCCGCTGTTCCTCAAAATCGTGGACAGCAACCTCATCGCCGACGATGGCGAACTGAACAACTACAGTTTCTTCGTCTTTACCGGGTTTTGTGTGCTGGCCGCTTTCTATGCCATGAACTTCCTGGAAGGCCTCTCCAGCCGCATCCTCCAGGACCTGAAGAAGAAAGTCGAAAAAACCGATCAGAAACTCACGGAAACGGACGAAAAGCTCCAGGAAACCGCCGAAAAAACCGACCTGGTGCTGGATGCACAGATCGCCCCGGTTCCACAGGATGAAGGCGCAAAAGGCGGGCAAGCCCGCGGAACAGACTACGCGGCACTTGTCGGTGAAAAACCCAGCCCCCGCGCCGCCCTCGAAGCCGCTTTCGGCAAAAACCTCGAGACCATAGAGACCCTGGCCCAAAAAACCAACCTTCCGGCAGAAGAAATCCAGAAAATCCTCGGGGAAATGATCAAAGAGGGGGGCGTACGCAAATCTACCCACCGGGGCAAAGAAGTCTTTGGAAGGGTATAATTTTTATAGAGCACCGTTTTTATTGATTTTACTTCGCAAAA
>CAZGOT010000340.1:805-3320 GCA_964527495.1 uncultured Haliscomenobacter sp. | reverse complement strand
GTTTGCGCTGCCTGAAAAGCTATAGGATGCCACAGGGGTCTGTGCCTGCACGCCTGTCGCTACCAAACAGCAGCAAACCAGTCCAAAAATCCATGGTAATTGCTGTTTCATCGAATTGAAATTTTAATAAAAAATTAGGTCCTGAAAACGGGGACAACCCGACGCAGCCCCATCTTTGCGTGACGGCGCAGGCGTCTGGTTGCCCCTATGGTGTTCAATCAAAGCCTTACAAACCGACCACATAGCTTACCTTGTGGCCCTATTCCGATTATTTGATAAATTCCAGGCTGGATGTTCCCCAAATCCAAAGTGACCTGACTGGCGCTGCTGTTCGAAAAGACTTTTACCAGCCGGCCGGATATATCAAATACCTTTACTTGCTCTATTGCTACAGGAGCCTTTACGGTAACCTGCCCTTCTGCGGGATTAGGAAAAATAATCAGCTCCTGTGGGGTCGGTCGGGTGAAGTTTCTGGTTGAGGTCGTGCCAAGACCCGCTATAACCTTAACTGCTTCCGGCGTAAGGGCATAATCGTAAATTTTGACTTCGTCTATTACGCCTTTGAAGTTGTAGGTGTTATCCCCGGGGAGCATCTGGCCGATCAGGAATGCAGCTGATGTTGTGCGCATTTTCCCGCTTAACGCGCGGAAACTGTGTAGCTCCCCGTTGAGGTACAAGGCCATCAATCCTTCAGAGTATGTTGCGGCAACATGGTAGAAGCTGTCCGTTTTGAGGGCGATCAGAGCATCCAGGTCGGCAATAGAGGAAAAAGTATTCACTGTCCAGCGGAGCTTGCGGTCTGGCGTGACAGAGAGTTTCCACCGGTTTTGCCAGCTGCCGTGCGAGAGCAGGAAGGTTTCTTTTTCGGGGAGGGCGCGGGCATTCAGCCAGCAACTGATTGTGATTCCTTCCTGAAAGTTGAGCAGGACATTGTTTGCTACGGAAATATGCTGTGCCCCACCATTGAAATAGTAGGCACGCTGGGCTTGCCCAAAGCGATCGGCGTTGGGGATGGCACCAAAGGAAATCCCATGCAATTGATTGCCGCTCACATCAAATGTATTGCCGTTGAAGGGATAGTCGGCAACGAGCTTCCCCCGTACAGCCTGATCAAATGCCTTGACCAGGATCCTGATCTTCACTTCGGCACTTAACCCACCATTATCCCGAACGCGTACGGTGATTTCAGGGGTTCCTTCGGTAGCTGGTGCCGTCCATTGTACCATCCGACCTGACCCGCTGAAAACTCCGCCGCTGGAGGTCCATTGATAGGTGAGGGTATCCTGGTCGGGGTCAGTGGCCATACAGGTGAACTGTACCACCCCGCCTGGTATTGCGTAGGACTTGTCCTTAACAACCTCGATAATTTGCGGAGGATCATTGATTTTTAATACAACCGGGAGCAGCAGTGTCGCAGAATCGCGCTTGCCCTCGGTGTCAATGACCATACAGCGGATTTGCGCAGTATCAGTCTTGTCAGGTGCGGTGTACCGGATGGCGGCACCGGATCCCGTAATCGTGCCTGAGCTGGCAATCCACTGATAATGCAATTGCTGTACATCATCGGGATCGAATGCTGTTGCAAAAATCGTAGTCGTATCTCCTATTTCAACCGGGGTGCTGGACGCTGCCAGTGCTTTGAGCCGTGGTGGCGAGGTAAAGGGTATATTCTGCTGCCGGTAGTCCACGACTACCCCGTTGACGAGCATTTTATTTTTGTCATAGGTAACAGCACCACCCGCTGGACAAAGAGTCACCAGAACGGCTTCATTAGCCGGGATGAGCAGCTTCACTTTTCCGCTGATATTTTTCAGGATAAACTTTTCTGAAAGTGCCTCATACACATCTACAGGCATGTTGCCTGCATCCAACTCTACATTTTGGGCAGTGGGATAGGAGTTGTAATACAGATATGTCGGATATGCGCTTCTTCTAAAAAAATCTGTTGCTAAAACGTTGATTTTTAGTATTTTATCAATACTGGTCTTTTCTGCTAACGCGCCGAGATATCCGATGGAAGAGGTGCTGTACAGCGAGAGGTTGGTAGCCGCCCAGCCACCCCGGACGGCATCGCCGGTTGCGAATGGGGTGATCCCCTGCCATACCTGCCGCAGTGCCTCATAGCCGATAGCACCTTGTGGGTCGTTAGTTGAAGACCATGCCGCGCCGTCCTGCAAACTGGAGGGGAGGAAATTGGGAAAGAACAAGCGGGTGGCATTGGCAAGATTGAGCATCCATTTCCCTATGGCGCGGGCATAACGTTTGTCG
The DNA here is from genome assembly GCA_964527495.1 of uncultured Haliscomenobacter sp. Taxonomy (GTDB): domain Bacteria; phylum Bacteroidota; class Bacteroidia; order Chitinophagales; family Saprospiraceae; genus JADJPL01. The sequence continues at coordinate 1,052 of CAZGOT010000340.1, read as the reverse complement.
TAGCGAACCATCGGCACGAGTGCTGCGGCCTGTTGAACGCCATTTAGCTGAAACGCGTAATCATTGCCATTATCGTTGGCTTCCCCAATCAGTCCGGAAACATTGATATTGCCCCAGTTGCCTACGATGGCGCCCCAACCGCGGAGTGGACCACGGTCGAAAGCCCAGTTGACCATTTTATTGAGGTCATATTGGGTGCCCAGTTCTGCATTCATGCGGGCTGCAGTGAGGATACCATAGGGCAATT
>CAZGOT010000340.1:489-782 GCA_964527495.1 uncultured Haliscomenobacter sp. | reverse complement strand
GCTTTGAGGTACTCTGAATTTCCTGTTTTGACCCAGGCAGCGTAGAGCAACCAGCCGAATGCTCCGGCGGCTTCTGGCTCCGGAACCCCGTTGGCGTTAGGGGTTCCTGTTTTGAACCGCCAGCCCCTGTAATTCATATTTGGAACCTGCCAGGGGGTATCTTTTCCGCCCATGGCGCGGACAGCGGCGGCCATACGGGCAGCGATGGTGTTGAACTGCCAGTCTGCTTCAGCTCCGAGATTGGGGTATAACTCGTAAAGCTGATAGAAAAACACATTGGGCATCATATCGTA
>CAZGOT010000340.1:0-479 GCA_964527495.1 uncultured Haliscomenobacter sp. | reverse complement strand
TGTCCGGCGGCTGCCGGTTGCGTTATTGGGAACCAGGTTTTCCCCGTTGGCTTTGTTGAAAAAGTCCTGCGAAAGAAGCACCCAGTTTTTTCCAAACTGACGGGTTTTGTCAATACCTGTCAGACTGGCGCCCACCAGTGAAGGTAGTATGTTGATCGCTTCATTACCCAGGGGCGAGCGGGTACCGACGTAAGTATGGAGTCGGAAAGTTTCCCTTTGCGGGTAGTTTACCCCCGCAGGGCCAAAGCTGATCAGCGGGAGGTGCTGACCGGTCCTGTTCCAGTCGTAAACAAAGGAATCATACCGCATAGCTGCCGTTTTCCAATCCCGCATATCATAGGGAACGGGTTGGTTGGGCATGCGCTCCACGCGTGCAATGGAGATCTGCCCTTGCTGTGCCCAGGCTGTCTGAGAAAGACCCGGCAGGCAGCAGATTGCCATTTTGAAGATGGAGCGTAAACTTTGCGGAAATGGAATCA
>CAZGOT010000339.1:0-3332 GCA_964527495.1 uncultured Haliscomenobacter sp. | reverse complement strand
CATGGCGCGGACAGCGGCGGCCATACGGGCAGCGATGGTGTTGAACTGCCAGTCGGCTTCCGCTCCGAGGTTGGGGTACAGGTCGTAGAGCTGATAGAAAAACACATTGGGCATCATATCGTACCACCAGTCTTGTCCGCTGCTGGACGATGCGTTATTCAGGTACAGGTTCTCCCCATTGGCTTTATTGAAAAAGTCCTGCGAAAGGAGAACCCAGTTTTTTCCAAACTGCTGGGTTTTGTTAATCCCAGCAAGGGTTGCACCGACCAGGGAAGGCAGGACATTGATAGCTTCATTACCCAGGGGCGAGCGGGTACCGACATACGTATGGAGCCGGAAAGTTTCCCGTTGGGGATAGTTTACCCCTGCAGTACCAAAGCTGATTAGCGGAAGGTGCTGTCCTGTCCTGCTCCAATCGTAAATAAATGAATCGTACCGCATGGCCGCCGTTTTCCAGTCCCGCATATCATAGGGCGAAGGTTGGTCGGGCATGCGCTCCACGCGTGGGATGGAAATCTGCCCTTGCTGGGCCCAGGCCGTCTGAAAAAAGAGCGGCAGGCAGCAGATTGCCATTATGCCTATTGAGCGGAAATATCGCAGAGATATAATCATAACGGTACGGATACTTAGAAGTCGTTTTTTCGGTTTAATAGCCTTTATTCTGAACGAGCGCCGGGTTTAAGTCAATTTCGGTTTGTGGCAGGGGAAAAACCTCATGCTTACCTGCCTGAAAACCCTGAAGGACAGAAGGTGCAATACCCCAACGGACGAGGTCGAAGAAGCGGTGGAATTCGAACCCAAGTTCGACCTGCCTTTCCCTGCGTATCGCCTGCCGCATGGTTTCCTGGTTGGTAGTGGTAACGCGGGGCAGGGTCGTAGCAGGAGCAGCCGATTGCGTCCGTGCCCGTGCGCGCACCTGCTCCAGCGGCACCTGCGCATCCGCAACGCGACCGAGTTCATTTAGCGCTTCTGCCTCCCACAACAAAACCTCCGCAAAGCGAATAGCTGTGTAATTGATATCCCCATCTGCTGGCTGTGTGACGGCCTTGATATCCTGCAGGTATTTCCTGGGGCTGAAGGTGGTTGAGGAAAAGGAATTTTTAAAGATGGAGCCGAAATAGGGCTCATCCCTGCTCGCTACGGTAAACCTCCTGCGGGGATCCCCAGTTTCAAAAGCAGCGACGAAGCCAGGGGTCACTTCAGCAAAACCATAGCCCAGGAGTTTGCGCGACATGAGCCATTGGTTGAGGAAGTTACCCACGCCGAGTTCCAGGTTGGAATGCTGAATTTCCCAAACGCTCTCAGCATTATTTTGCGTTTCTTTTTTGAAATTGTCTTCGTAATTCGCCATTAGGCGATGCACATTCAGGGCTTTTATCCTGCCGACATAGTCCAGCACTTTTTGCCACTTTTGTCCATAAAGACTAGCTTTAGCGGCAAGAGCCAGCGCAGATCCCTTCGTCGGCCTACCAGCTTCTGAAGGGAGACGCTGTGCCGGCAGGAATTCTGCAGCACGTTCGCAATCTGCCTCTATCCGGCTCAGGATATCCGCTTTGGCGGTTTTAGGTATTTTATGCTGTTCCGGAGGCGTGATTGCCGTAAATAAGGGAACGTCCCCAAATACCTGTACCAGAAGGAAATAATAATAGGAACGAAGGAACAGTGCTTCAGCGGAAATCTGGTTGCGACGGGCTTCGCCCATCTGGACTTTAGGCAAATTGTCCAGTACGAGGTTGCACTGCATGATGCCTGTGTATTGCAACTTCCAGAACGTATTGAACTCCTCCGTCCGGGGAGTGTAGGTAAAGGCCTCGAGCTCTACCAGGCCTGCCCGGGAGCCATCGCCCCCCGTTACCGCTTCGTCGGAGGTGATAGTGGCAAACGCCCAGTAAAAATTGTTGTTTTCGTTATTGAACAAAAGGGGACGGTAAGCCGCATTAACAGCCTGAACAGCATCGTCTTCCGTTTGAAAAAACGAACCAGCATCGAGGGTGGCGATAGGGTCTTTTTCAAGAATACCCTGGCAGGCGCACAACATACTGCCTAAAAGAAGCACACAAACGATTTGTTTCATACCTGAAGCAATGTATGGTTCAAATGGTGGTCACATGATTTTTCAATAGCGTATCAAAATTGCATCTGTACGCCGAGCGTCCATATCCTCGGTGCGGGAACGGTACCCCAATCTATGCCCACAGCAAGGTCTGAAGAAAGACCTAATCCACGGGTATCATTGGCATTGGCTTGTATTTCAGGGTCCATGCCCGGGTATTTTGTCAGGGTAATGGCATTCTGAACCGTTCCGAAAAGCCGGAGACTGCTGATTCCTTTCCAGCCGATTACATCTTTGAAATTATATCCCAGGGTGATATTGCGCACGCGGAGATAAGAACCGTCCTCCAAAAAGCGGGTCGAAATACGCCGGTTGCCATTGCGGTCATCCACGCTGACTTTGGGGATGTTGGTATCGGTATTGTCCGGTGTCCAACGCCCGAGCAGGGCGCGATAAGAGTTAAATCCCCTCAGAGGGGTCTCGTAAGCGAAATTGCCATACAGGAAATACACGTCATTACCCTGTACCCCTTGCACCAGCGTAGAAAAATCCAGGTTGCCCCAGTTAAAACCAGCAGAGATGCCGTAGGTAAAATCCGGAAAGGGATTGCCGACGTGGCGCCGGTCTTTGTCGTCAATAATCTTGTCCCCGTTGAGATCGGCAAATTTAACATCGCCAGGACTGGTAAACCGAGACTGGAAGGGGCTGGCTTCGATTTCCTGCCGCGACTGGAAAATGCCGGTCATTTCCCATAAAAAGAAGGAACCGACTGGGTATCCAGGCTCTGTTTTGGTAATAGCGCCGTCCGACAAACCAAATCCTCCGAGTATGGGTTCGCTGTTGGCGATTGACAGGACTTTATTGCGGATAATGGCGAGATTGCCTCCGATGTTGTAGCTGAACTTACCCAGCTTGTTCCGGTGGTTTAGCCCGATTTCAAGGCCTTTATTCTCTACAGAGGCAGCATTGACAAAAGGCGGCCTGGTTCCACCAACCGTTTGTGGCACAGGTACGCGCACCAGGATATCATCCGTACGCTTTCTGAAAAAATCTGCGTTGAGAGAAAGGCGATCCTGGAATAAGCTCAGGTCCATACCGAGATTAGCCTGGGTACTGGTTTCCCATTTGATATTGCTGTTACCGCTTTCGACAAGCGAAGCACCAGTAGCAATACTGCCTCCAAAGGTGTACACATAATCCCCGGTGCTCACCAGGGAGCTGTAGGGGTAAATACCGATTTCCTGGTTGCCCAACTGGCCCCAGCTACCCCTGAATTTCA
>CAZGOT010000338.1:0-3343 GCA_964527495.1 uncultured Haliscomenobacter sp. | reverse complement strand
CATATCTTTTTCTGCAACAAAGAACTCCCTGCGTTTCCCCACCTGAAGTTCTTTGTTGACCAGGCCCCAGTCCATTAAGGCACGAAGGTTAATATTGGCATTCCCACGGGAAATTTTCAATTCTTCCATAATATCCTCAGCACTTAGTGCTACCGGAGAAATGAGCAACAGGGCATGGATTTGTGCCATGGTCCTGTTGATACCCCAACTTGAGCCCAAGGTGCCCCAGGCCTGCAGAAACTTTTCTTTGCCCTCCGGGAATTCCATAAATTGGACTTTAGGCGTCTGAATGTTTATTTATCATCGCCAAAATATGCGAGAATCCTATCAGCGAGTTCGAGACCGATATTCTCCTGTGCTTCATAAGTAGAAGCACCAATATGCGGGGTAAGGGAAATCCTTGGGTGCAGCAAGATTTCTTTGCGTGGCTTAGGCTCGAAGTCGAAGACATCGAGGCCTGCTCCAGCGAGTTTGCCGCTATCGAGTACTTCGAGCAATGCCAGCTCATCTACCGTCCCACCACGGGAAGTATTAATTAAGTAGGCGCCTTTTTTCATTTTGGCAAATTCTTCCTTACCGATAATGGGTTTTCCTCCACTGAAAGGAACGTGGAGTGTAATGAAGTCCGATTTGGCCAGGAGTTCCTCAAGCGTATCTGTTTCGATCCGCACATTTAGCCAGGCATTTGGACTATTGAAAGGTTTGATTTCAATTTTGCCGTCTTCAATAAAGGGATCAGTAGCAATTATGTGCATACCCATGGCGACACCAATACGGGCAACTTCCTGGCCTATGCGTCCGAAACCGATGATACCGAGCGTTCTACCACGCAATTGCACCCCTTCGGAATAGATTTTCTTCAGCTTGTCATACTCTGAATCTCCTTTTTCTGGCATGAGGCGGTTGGACTGATGCAGGAAACGAGACAGGGAAAACATGTGGGCAAAAGCCAACTCCGCCACTGACTGGGAGGAAGCTGCGGGGGTATTAAATACCAGGATACCTTTTTTCTCGGCATATTCCACATCTACATTGTCGAGCCCAACCCCACCGCGGGCGATAATTTTCAAATTCTTTCCGGCTTCGATCACCTCAGATGTCACCTTTGTGGCACTGCGCACAATCAGTACATCATACGTTCCGATTGCACCGGGAAGATCTGCTTGAGCAATTTTTTCCGTATCCACCTGATAACCAGCCTCTTCGAATAAAGTTTTGCCATCTGGGTGAATCCCATCATTTGCGAGGATCTTGACCATAACCTGTTGTTTTTGTGTTTATTGAAAATGGGCTTTTAAAATTGACCTGTGATACCTCAAAACCTGGGCGCAGTAGTTATAAACTGCGGCTTTCCTTATTTCTTCTCTGCAAGTACTGGAAAGCTCACCGAGGTATAGTGCGAAAATTTTCTATCACTTTTCAAAACTGGCTTATACTGTCGGATAAAGCTTGAAAAAAAAGCACTTACTTCTTCCTGTTTCATATTGCGGGAATTGGGGAGAAAGAAAAAACCAATATGGGCGATAGTACCATCTTCATTCCAAAAAATATGCAACCAGACTTTCATGCCTTTGATCTCGAAATTGATTGCTTTGGAATAGCGGTCTATTTCCCCCATTAGTTCCAGCCAGTTTTTCAGGGCCACATCCAGATCATTAGAAGAAACTGCGAGCAATGTCCTGGGAAATGCATTAGTAACCCTTTCGTAAGCTGCCTCATCCTCGCCGAGGACAAAAACAGCAGGTACATCCTGTGCACTGATAGTCTGCGTTCCAACCATCATGCACAGGTGACAGAGGAAGAGCATTTTAAGAATAACTTGCATATTATTTATGATTTTGTACCCAAAAAATGCAAAGGGGTAATTTAGTGGATAAAGGTAGAAAATCCCTGTCAAAAAATCGTGTTCAGGTGTGGAGGTATAGGGTAATCGCTTTAAATACTGTAAAAAGTATCGGTGGGGTGAAATAACTTCCTATTTTCACCGGAAATACTAAGGTGTGAGAAAATCGGACCTCATGAGCAGGTATTTGGTCAGGTATGAAGTTTTTGTGGGGATAGGTTTTAGCAAAAGCATACCGCTTATGTAGATTTAAAACTAAAGGATACGGGAATTGTTCTTTTGTAGGCCTTATTATGAAAAAAACTGATGAAAAATGGCCATAGATATTATTTTGGTAGTAGTAGCCTTATACGGATTTTATGTTGGATACTCCAGGGGGATTATAAAAACGATTTTCTCCGTACTTTCTATTGGGATAGGGATAATCGCAGCCTTGCGCTTCACACCTACAGTTACCAATTTTCTCAAAGGTGCCTTTAATCAGACTACCCCGCTCATGTTTGTTGCCGGCATTATTGTTACATTTTTATTGACCATGGGCTTATTGCGCCTCGTTGGCAAAGGCTTCGAGGGTATCATGGAGACGGCCAACATCAACGTAATCAATCAGACTATTGGGGGAATTTTTATGGCAGCAGTATTGGTTTTTCTTTACAGCAGCATCCTTTGGTTTGTCCTGAAGGCATCTTTCCGAAACGTCGAAGAACTCACCGCAGAATCACAAACTTATCCCTTTCTGGCAGAATATCCCCAGACCGTGTACAAGTTTGCGGGGAAATTAAAACCCCTTGCCCAGGACTTTTGGGATTACACCATAAAAGTGATGGATGATGTCCAGGAAATGACTGAAAAAGAGGAAAGTGAACCACAAATTTACGATATTCGAGAGGAGGAATACGATGCAAGGCGTCAGTAATCCAAGGATACAACCAGCCCTTGTCAAATTTGATCCTTTCGGTTTCGGACCCTCCAGATGGCTAATACCAATCGAAAAGGCAGGAGGATAGACCCTGCAATTGCCCCTGTTCCAAAAAGCAGCATTTGATTTCGCACATAGCGGTACATCGCCTGTTGTTCATTAAAAGGCAGAGATCCGACAATGGCCTCAACACCCTGTTCATCAAGGTAGGTTTGAAAGCCATTCAGTTCCTGGATCAGAAAAAAAACGAAGGGAATTGCCAAGAAGATTATCGCCATCTTCCACCAAAGCCTTCTTGCGAGAAAGGTAGAAGAAAGCAAGAAGATATAACGGGTAGTTGTAACAAAGGTTGTGATATAGAGGATATTAATAATCCAAAAAGGGTAATTAGTCAATTTGATTGCGACTGGTAGCAAGGCAAGCAGTATGATGAGCAGGGTCAGGGCCCACCACAGCAACTCCAACTGGAGCATTTTTGACTTGGAAGCGGAAATAGCCTTATTGGTCATAAATAATCATCGGATAAATAAAACGACAAAGCCCCGGACGTTTGTATCGCCCGGGGCCTGTACCTTACATGT
>CAZGOT010000337.1:2587-3353 GCA_964527495.1 uncultured Haliscomenobacter sp. | reverse complement strand
CCGTCTCCCGTCCCCCGTCTGCCGTCTCCCGTCCCCCGTCTGCCGTCTCCCGTCCGCCGTCCGCCGTCCCCCGTCCTAATGCGTAGCTTTCCCGGCTCCTCTAGGGATACGAATATCCTCGATAAGGCTTTGAATGCTGGCGGGGGGTGGTGGCGTCAGGCGGGAGACAATAAGGGTTACAGCGACGTTGACGAGCATGCCTACCATCCCGATACCTTCCGGGGATATGTTCAACAGATAACGCGTTTCCGGCCATCCGAGGAATTTAAACCCGATGATATAGGCGGAGGTGAATAGGAGGCCAGTAATCATGCCCGCTATAGCTCCTTCTTTATTGGTGCGTTTGTCAAAAATACCCAGGACGATTGCGGGGAAAAAAGAAGAAGCGGCAAGGCCAAAGGCAAAGGCTACGATAGCTGCCACGAAATCTGGCGGGTGGATGCCGATAACTCCGGAAAAGACGACGGCAGCCGCCGCAGCGATACGTGCAGCACGCAGTTCTCCCTTCTCGGATATATTGGGTCGAATAGCTTTTTTGAGCAAATCGTGTGAAATAGCGGAGGAGATGACCAACAGAAGCCCTGCCGCAGTGGACAACGCAGCCGCCAGGCCACCTGCGGCAACAAGGGCAATTACCCAGGCCGGCAAGCCTGCAATTTCAGGGTTGGCGAGTACCATAATATCTTTATCAATCGTCAGCTCGTTCCCTTTCCAGCCTTTTTGTTTGGCTTCGTTGAGAAAGGCAGGGTCCTGGTTCAGATCGTTG
>CAZGOT010000337.1:0-2577 GCA_964527495.1 uncultured Haliscomenobacter sp. | reverse complement strand
TACTGGATTTTTCCGTCGCCGTTTTTATCCTTAACTACGATCAGGTTGGCCGATTCCCATTTGGTTAGCCACTTAGGGGCTTCCCGATAGGGTTTTTCGGAGATTTTTTCTATCAGGTTGGTCCTTACAAAAACCCCAATAGCGGGTGCGGTGGTGTATAGGATGGCAATAAATATTAGTGCCCAACCTGCAGAAATCCGCGCATCCCGCACTTTAGGTACCGTAAAAAAACGCACGATGACATGCGGCAGACCTGCCGTTCCCAACATAAGCGCTGCGGTGATGCAAAATATATCAATCATCGGCTTGGCACCAGAGGTATATTCGGCAAAGCCTAGCTCCAGACTCAGGCCATCCAGCTTATCGAGCATATCGCCAAAGGCAAGTTGGGGTACCGGGTTGCCGGTCATCTGAAAGGAGATGAAAATGGCGGGTACCATATAGGCAAAAATGAGGACACAATACTGTGCAACCTGGGTGTAGGTAATGCCTTTCATCCCTCCGAGTACAGCATAGAAAAACACAATACCCATCCCAATAAGGACTCCGGTGTTGATAGGTACTTCCAAAAACCTGGAGAATACAATCCCTACGCCCCGCATCTGTCCGGAAACATAGGTAAAAGATACAAATAAGGCGCAAACGACCGCTACTATACGGGCCGTCTGGGAATAATACCGGTCACCAATGAAATCCGGAACCGTGAATTTTCCAAACTTGCGCAGGTAAGGCGCGAGTAGGAGTGCAAGGAGGACATAGCCGCCTGTCCATCCCATCAGATAGACAGAGCCATCATAGCCGGAAAAGGAAATAATACCTGCCATGGAAATGAACGAGGCCGCCGACATCCAGTCGGCTGCTGTAGCCATGCCATTTATCAAAGGGGAAACGCCACCACCGGCAACATAAAATTCGCTGGTCGTTGATGCGTGCGACCATAATGCAATCCCGATATACAGGGCAAAAGAAATCCCAACGATTAAAAACGTCCAGGTTTGAGTATCCATACAGGTTAGATTTAGGGAATTCAGGGGTTTTTCCAGGTGTATTCTGCCAGGGAAGCGTTATCGGCGAAGAAGCCGGCCAGGTAGTAGTCCGGTAGCTTTGCCGCCGAAATATACAATTTTTCCGTTTACCCAAACGCTTTCTATACCAGTGGACAGGGCTTTGTTATTGCCTATCGCGGCATTATCTTTTACGGTTTCAGGGTCAAAGAGCACCAAATCGGCATAATACCCTGGGGCGATAATACCCCGGCCCTGGATCCCGGTGTGTTCTGCGCTGAGCCCGGTCATCTTATAGATAGCTGTTTCGAGGTCAAAAAGCTGCTTTTCGCGCACATAGCGGCCCAAAACCCGGGTAAAGGCGCCATAGCCTCGCGGGTGGCCTTCTGTCGAGCCATCGGAGCAGATATTGGTATGTGGCCAGGCCAGGAAGTTCATGACATCTTCTTCGCTCATTGCCTTTCCCATAACACCCTCCACACTGGCTTCCGGATGGGCTGCTTCATACGCATCTGCTTCTGCCAGCAACCAGAGTAAGGTTTTTGCTGGTGTTTCCCCTCGTAGGCCGGCGATGGCAGTAAGGGATTTTCCGGCATATTCTGGCTGGGGGGCAAAGCGGACGAGGTAGGTACCCGCAGGATCAACCAGGTTGGTAACGGCATATTCAGCGCTTGCAGGGTTGGTGTAGTCGCGTTTGGGAAACAATACCTTAAGCGTGGATTGCCAGAAATCATACGGGTAACAATCTGCTGTGATATTGATCCCTTCCGCCCTGGCTTTTTGCAATTCCTGCAGTACCCAACGCGAATACCCCCATTTACTTTTAATCGAGACTTTGATATGGGCGATTTGAACAGGGATTTTTGCCTCTCTTCCAATTTGGATAATTTCATCGAGGGCATCTTCGAGTTCGGTATCTTCGCTGCGGATGTGGCTGATGTAGCGACCACCGTTCTGAGCAGCTATTTTGGCCAGTTCCAGCACTTCATCACGGCTGGAATAGAATGCACTTTCGTATTCCAGGCCAGTTCCGAGGCCGAGGGAGCCTTTTTTGAGTTCTTCAGCGAGCAGCACTTTCATTTTTTGTACTTCCGCCGGGGTCGCCTGCCGGAATAATCCGCCCAGACCACCCATGGCTATGCGGCGCAGGGTGGTGTGTCCCGTATAGGTAGCTATATTAATGGCTGCCGGCTGCCTTTTAAAAGCAGCTTCTAAACTATCCATGAGGCTTCCCCCGCCGTCCTGGCCTGCAATAATCGTGGTGATGCCTTGGTTGACGGCTGCAACAGCCTCTGGATGGTCTTGCAGCGACCAGTCGTGATGGCTGTGGGTATCAATAAACCCGGGAGCAAGTACAAGGCCCCGGCCTTCCGTCAAATCCTCTCCTGGAAGAGGCCGGAGGTCCCCGATTTCAAGGATGCGGTCATTGAGCAGCCTGACGGCGGATTTCCTTGCCGGCATACCGGTGCCGTCGAGGAGCAGGACATCCCGGATGAGGTGGGTGACAGGCAGTTCGAACTGTTTTTGAACCAATTCAGGCTACCCTCACTTTCCTGCTCGAGGTTGGCAAGGG
>CAZGOT010000336.1:2770-3369 GCA_964527495.1 uncultured Haliscomenobacter sp. | reverse complement strand
AGCTACCCATTAGCTTTCACTTAGAGCCAAAATTTTCTTTCGCCGCCGTAGGCGGCGGAATACTTTTCAGACAGCCTCATAAAAAAATAGTGTTTTGGCGGCGCAAGCCGCCAAAACACTATTTTTTATCATCTACCTCTTCAAATTCGACATCGGTAGCGTCATCTGCGGAGCGGCTGCTGGAGGCATTACCAGTATTTGGTGCATCCTGCTGTTCGTTACCGCCGGCGGTAGCCTGGTACATATCCTGGCTTGCTGCCTGCCATGCTGTATTGAGCGCACCCATTGCATTATCTATACCCGTCAGGTCCTGGGCTTTGTGGGCATTTCGGAGACTTTCGAGGGCGGATTCAATGGCCGATTTTTTATCAGCGGGGATTTTGTCTCCATATTCCTTCAGTTGTTTTTCCGTCTGGAAAATCATGGAGTCAGCGCCATTGATTTTATCTATCTTTTCGCGTGCTTCCCTGTCCTGGTCAGCGAATTGCTGGGCTTCGGAGCGCATGCGGGCGATTTCGGCTTCGGTAAGACCAGTTGAAGCTTCTATGCGGACGCGCTGTTCTTTACCGGTACCTTTGTCTTTCGCAGAAACACTAAGG
>CAZGOT010000336.1:860-2760 GCA_964527495.1 uncultured Haliscomenobacter sp. | reverse complement strand
GGATACCGTTGACATCTATATCGAACGTTACTTCGATCATGGGTACGCCGCGGGGAGCTGGGGGTATACCATCGAGGATAAATTTACCTACGGTGCGGTTGTCCCGTGCCATGGGGCGTTCGCCCTGGAGGACATGGATTTCTACGGAGGGCTGGTTATCGGCCGCGGTCGAGTAGGTTTTGGTTTTTTTCGTTGGGATGGTCGAGTTGGCTTCGATCACGACGTCATATACTCCACCCATGGTCTCTATACCGAGGGAAAGGGGGGTTACGTCGAGGAGGAGCATATCCTTAACTTCTCCAGTGATTACGCCGCCCTGGATTGCAGCACCTATAGCTACGACCTCATCGGGGTTAACGCCCCTGTTGGGTTTTTTGCCAAAAAATTCTTCGACGGCTTGCTGGATGCGGGGGATACGGGTAGATCCGCCTACGAGGATGACCTCATCAATCTCGCTGGTACTCAGTCCGGCATCGGCGAGGGCCTTGCGGCAGGGCTCGAGGGTGCGTTCTACAAGTTGGTCTGCGAGCTGTTCGAATTTGGAGCGGGACAATTTCGTGACGAGGTGTTTGGGCACGCCGTCCACTGCGGTGATGTAGGGAAGGTTGATTTCTGTTTCCATCCCTGAGGAGAGTTCGATTTTTGCCTTTTCCGCTGCTTCCTTGAGGCGTTGCAGGGCCATGGGGTCCTTGCGGAGGTCAGTATTCTCCTGAGCTTTGAACGTATCGGCAAGCCAGTCGATGATTACGCGGTCGAAGTCATCACCACCGAGGTGGGTATCGCCATTGGTGGATTTCACTTCGGTAACCCCGCCACCCATTTCGAGTACAGAGATATCGAAAGTACCTCCGCCGAGGTCATAGACGGCGATGGTCATGTCCTTATTGCGCTTATCCAGGCCATAAGCGAGGGCGGCAGCAGTAGGTTCGTTGATAATGCGGCGGATATTGAGGCCTGCAATCTGTCCTGCTTCTTTGGTGGCCTGACGCTGGGAGTCGTTGAAGTACGCGGGTACGGTGACGACAGCTTCTGTTACTTCCTGACCAAGGAAATCTTCTGCTACTTTTTTCATTTTCTGGAGGATCATAGCAGAAATCTCCTGGGGGCTGTAGAACTGCCCGCCAATATCTACGCGGACCGTATCGTTTTCGCCTTTTGTTACTTTATAGGCAGCGCGAGAGGCCTCGGCCTGGCTTTCTGAATAACGTTGCCCCATAAAGCGCTTGATGGAGGAAATGGTGCGGATAGGATTGGTAATCGCCTGGCGTTTTGCCGGGTCGCCGATTTTCCGCTCACCACTTTCCAGAAAACCAACAACGGAGGGCGTTGTCCGCTTACCTTCGTCATTTGGGATGACCACCGGCTCGTTGCCTTCCATCACAGCAACGCAGGAGTTAGTGGTCCCGAGATCAATCCCGATAATTTTGCCCATGTGTATTACAATTAATTAGGTCAATCTAAAAATGAATCCAACATGGTATTTTACCTCAAGCAATGTGCCAGTGGCAAGAATTTACCAAGGTTCCTGACATTTTTTCAGATGCTTTCAAAAAATGACACAGGGGAAGTGACAAAATATCTGGTCTTGGGGGTGTGTGCAGGTTATTGGAAGTTCAGATTTTTGGTAATAGTTCCTCTTCGGAGGGAGTCCATGGATTCTGCACTGAGCTGGAGGCCATAGCGTATGGTGGTAGACCGGGAGGAGAAGAGGCCCCGGCCCTGGGAGATATTGGAATAGAAGGGGGTTAGCTGGCTGCTGGTAAGGCCGGTATTGGCGCGTGCGATTTTCAGGTAATCGGCAAATTCTTTACCTCCGCCGGTGAGGATGATATCCATGCCATCGAAAATCCGGCGTAGGTTGGGTTCCGGGGATAGGGAGGAGGCGAGGAATCGGTAAAAC
>CAZGOT010000336.1:0-850 GCA_964527495.1 uncultured Haliscomenobacter sp. | reverse complement strand
GGTAAAACGCAATACCAGTAATAGCGTAGGTGACGCGTTCGGCGTTGTCTTCGCGGGGGATTTCTTTATTGATAGGCCATTCCAGGGTTTTGGCCTGAAAGACGGAGGGGGCTTGAGCAGAATTTTCGCGGTAGCGCAGGAGGAGCCTGAGATCAAAGACCTGAGCTGCTGCCGGGGCAGACCATCCGAAGGCTACCTGGCGGTCATAGCCCATACTGACAGGGTTGGGAGGGCTAATATCGCGGAGGAGGAGGTCGCTGAGTACTTCTGTTTCCGCGCTCACGGGAGGGAGGCCATTCCCACGGTCTATGATCAGGCGCAGACGTTCACCACCGCGCAGGTTCATAGGCTGGGCGGCAGCTTTATAGAGGTAATTAGGGACTTTTGCAAAAGGGCCATCCTGCCGGGGATATCCTTCCCGGTTGCCATCTACGCGCACCAAGGGAAAGAGTTGGCCGCCAGGTATTTTTTCGAGTCGTACGCTGAGATTTGCATAATACAGCGATTCCGGTTTACCCGCGATGACCGAAGCATCCGTACCATCGGTGAGGAATGCACGTTCGATCCGGAGGTAGTGGGCAGTATCCTGCTTTGAAACCAGGCCATACACCACTGGAATGTCGGTGGCTGGTGCCTCGAGGTTGATTTCGTTGCTGCAGGCAAGGGCAGAAGCAGCAAGGAGCATATAGAAGTAGGTACTGCGCATGAAAATCTTACTTTTATGAGGCCCGCTGAACCTGAGGGCCTTTTTGGTGTTCCGTTTAATAAAAATGTCCCAACGGGCTTAACGCCGCTAAAATATGCACAAATCCGGATTCATTAATATTATTGGCCGCCCTAATGTCGGGAA
>CAZGOT010000335.1:0-3381 GCA_964527495.1 uncultured Haliscomenobacter sp. | reverse complement strand
GACCCCCTGCTCCCAAAGCAGGTGCGCTACCGGGCTGCGCTACGCCCCGAACTTAATGCTTCCCGAAAAAGAAACAACATCTATTTGCTGTTCAGCTTTTTCGCGGGCACAAATATACATATTCTTGTTTCCTGGACAAGGGATTCAGAAAAAAATATTTTTTGGAATGCAGGAATATTTTTCCAAAAGACAAATGGAGCGCCCAAAAGCCACGGAAACCCGGTGATTCCGGATGCCTTCCGTGCAGCAAAGCCTAAAGAATATACTGCAGAAAGTCCTTCAACAAAAGGGATATAAAGACAAGGCAGCCCACAAGGACTTCATTCCGGTATTTCGTGAAAAACAGGGCAATGGGCTTTTTCATTGGAAATTATTCTTTTTACAACCGGAAAACTACTTAAAAGTTCTTCTTTACTTGCCTTTATTTGGTGCGACTTCCTTAAAGGGTTATCTTTCGTACTCGGAATTCGCCGTTTTTGCCTATAACCTTTCTTTATTTTTGCAAATGAAAACCTTGTACCTTACCCTATTGCTATTTTTCCCGCTGGCCCTAAATGCCCAGAAATACCGGTCCTTTCCAATGTGGGATACCTCTCTCCCTTTTGAAACCCGCGCCAGAGACTTAATCAGCCGGCTGACGCCAGAGGAAAAGGTTGGACAAATGATGCATGCCGCTCCGGCGATCCCGCGCCTGGGCATCCCCGGCTACAACTGGTGGAACGAGGCTTTGCATGGGGTGGCACGTACTCCTTTTCCCGTAACGGTCTTCCCGCAGGCAATCGCGCTGGCAGCTTCCTGGGATACGGCCGCCATGCATAAAATGGCAGATATTACCTCAACCGAAGGCAGGGCAGTGCATCGCAAAGCGACTTCCATGGGTATGGGCCACCTCGGCTATATGGGATTGACCTATTGGACGCCCAATATCAATATTTTCCGCGATCCGCGATGGGGAAGGGGACAGGAAACGTACGGGGAAGATCCCTTCCTGACGGCTTCCATGGGTACTGCTTTCGTAAAGGGGCTTCAGGGAAATGATCCTACATACCTCAAAGCAGCGGCCTGTGCCAAACACTTCGCAGTACACAGTGGCCCGGAGCCTTCCCGACATTCCGATAACTTTAACCCTGCTCCTTTCGACCTCTGGGATACTTACCTGCCTGCATTTCGCGAACTGATAGTGCATGCAGGTGTTGCAGGGGTTATGTGTGCTTACAATGCAATATACGGTCAGCCTTGCTGTGCCAATGATCTCCTGATGACCGATATCCTGCGCCGGCAGTGGAACTTTAAAGGCTACGTGACGAGCGATTGCTGGGGCATTGACGATTTCGTGAGCTTCCACAAAACCCATGATACCCGCGCTATTGCTGCTGTTGATGCCTTAATACATACCACGGACGTAGAATGTGGCAACTCGGTCTATGCTACCCTCATCGAATCTGTGCGTACTGCGGCAATTCCCGAACAAGCCCTGGATGCAGCGCTCTTCAGGTTGTTTATGATCCGCTTTCGACTCGGTATGTTCGACCCATCTGATCAGGTGCCTTTTGCCAATATCCCGGAATCTGCTCTAGACCTGCCGGAACACCGCGCCCATGCCCTGGAAATGGCAAGAAAATCTATCGTTTTGCTGAAAAATCAAAATCAAACCCTCCCGCTTTCCAAAAACCTGAAGAAAATTGCCGTCCTAGGACCCAATGCGGATAACGCAATCGTACAACTGGGCAATTACAATGGTATCCCGTCTGCTGTTACGACCGTACTGCAAGGTATTCGCGATAAACTTGACCCCAAGGCCGAAGTGGTTTTCGAACAAGCTATATCCTATACGAGCGATACGCTTTTTGTCCCGGAGCCCCTGCCCGGAGTGTTCACCTGGGAGGGCCAGCCCGGTTTCCTGGCGGAGTATTTTGACAACACCACGCTCGAAGGAAAGCCCTCCCTCGTCCAAATGGAGGGTTTACCCGATCATTTCTGGCATGAAGGGGCTTTTCGCTACGGACAAACGCTGGCAACGCATTTTTCCGCGCGTTTTTCCGCGGTTTTTAATGCGACACAAGATGCGGTACTGACGTTCGAACTACATGCCGACGACGGTACCAGGCTTTTTATTGGCGATGAAATGGTAGTAAATGCCTGGGACCGCACAGGAAACCATTCCTTCCAATGGAGGGTGGAGCAGGGTAAGTCCTATGTATTTAAACTGGAGTACCGCCAGGGGGATGGCCGCGGAATGGTCCGGTTGTTGCCCGGGCAATACCGCAAAACCGACTTCACTGAGCTCGCCGCCCGCCTTCAGGACGCGGAGGCTATCCTGTTTGTCGGCGGTATCTCGCCCCAACTGGAAGGAGAAGCCTTGCCAGTCAGCTATCCGGGCTTTTATGGTGGAGACCGTACCAGCATCCTGCTCCCGGAGGTCCAGACCAGGCTCCTCAAAGCCCTGCATGCTACGGGCAAACCCGTAGTGCTGCTGCTCATGAGCGGAAGTGCCCTGTCTGTCCCCTGGGAAGACCAGCACCTGCCCGCTATCGTCCAGGCCTGGTATGGTGGGCAATCAGGGGGAACAGCAGTGGCAGATGTGCTTTTTGGCGACTATAACCCGGCTGGCAGAATGCCGGTAACGGTATATGAAAAAGATAGCGACCTGCCGGATTTCAAGGACTACCGGATGGAAGGCCGGACCTATCGCTATTTCCGGGGAAAACCGCTCTATCCCTTTGGGTATGGCCTTAGCTACAGTTCTTTTCGGTATAAGCGCCTCCGTATGGCGTCCCATGCGAAAGCGGGAGAGGCCATTTCCTGCAAAATTACCGTAGTCAATACCGGGAACCGTGCCGGGGAAGAAGTTGCACAATGCTATCTCGCTTTTCCGGATTGGCCGGGTAAAGCCCCTATCCGTGCATTGAAAGGGTTTCAACGGTTTTTCCTGAACCCCGGAGAGAAAAAGGTACTGGAATTTACCATCCCAGCCCGGGAGCTTACCTTGCCCGATGCACAAGGAATAGTACAATATCTCGTCGGAAAGGCAGTAATTAGTATTGGCGGCGGACAGCCCGGGGTAGAAGGCTTGAATTCTTCTGAGGCTGTTAGCAGAAAAACCATTATTTTGCATTAAACGCGGACAAAAAATAGCCTGGGAGGGACTATCCTTCGTGGTGTACCGTTATTTTTGTATTTTGATTTTTAAAAACCGATAAAATGAAAAGTATGCTTCCCGGATTGGATGCTGCAACGGTAAAAAGAATAAATACCTGGCTGGAAGGAAATTATGATGCTGAGACTAAGGCCTCTATCCAGGCGCTTATTGATGCTGGTAACGAAACTGAACTTACCGATGCCTTTTATAAAGACCTGGAGTTTGGAACCGGCGGCTTGCGA
>CAZGOT010000334.1:0-3397 GCA_964527495.1 uncultured Haliscomenobacter sp. | reverse complement strand
CGCAATCGGCGCAGAGGCGGCGGACGAGGCGCTGGGCGATGACCAGTTCGACGGCCGAGCCGACGTCTGTAATCCAAAAATTCAAATCTCTGGGTGCTGAAAGGCAAAATTTCTGATCTTTATCCCGTTTTTCGAATACCTGACACCGAACGGATGAATCAAATCGCACGTTTTTTTTTCCTGACAGGCTTACTGGCTTGCTGTTGGGGTATTGCAGAGGCCCAGGAAGACCGCAAGGCCACGGTAAGCGGCATCGTTTCGGATGCGGTTAGCGGCGAGCCAGTGGAACTGGTGACGATTTATATCAAGGGTACAAATGTTTCTACAGAGTCGGCAGTGAATGGCCGATATATTCTGCAAGTGCCTGCCGGACAACCATGTACACTGATTTTTACCCGAATTGGGTACAAAGAATCCCCGGTGGCTATCCGCGCTCTCCCTGCTCGCGGGAGTATCCAGGTGGACGTCCAACTGGCGCCTTCCGAGTCTGGTCTGGAGGTCATCGTTACGGAGAGCCGGTTGGAAGGTTCGGGTATGGTACGGGAGGGGTTAGAACAGATGAAACTGCTTCCGAGTACTACCGGCAACCTGGAGAGCCTGCTCCCGCATATCGCTTTAGGTGCGAGTAGTGGTACAGGGGGGGAGTTGAGTTCGCAGTATAATGTGCGGGGAGGGAATTATGATGAAAATCTGGTTTATGTCAACGATTTTGAAATTTACCGGCCGCAATTAATCCGGGCAGGGCAGCAGGAAGGGCTTAGTTTTCCCAATCTCGATCTGATCCGGGACCTTTCTTTCTCTTCCGGCGGTTTTGAAGCGCGCTACGGCGACAAACTTTCGTCTGTACTGGATATTAAGTATAAGCTCCCGGATAGCTTGCGGGCGTCTGTAGGGGTTAGTTTCTTGGGAGGCTCTACGCATTTGGAGGGCAGTATGCCACTGGATGGAGCGGAGGGATACCGGAAGTTCCGCTATCTGCTTGGAGCGAGGTACAAAACAACGCGTTACCTGCTGGGTACCCTGGATGTAGAGGGAGAATATACGCCTAATTTTTCTGATGTCCAGGCTTACCTCACATATGATATTACCCGGGACTTACAACTAGGGTTCCTGGGCAATTTTAACCGTTCGGAATATTTATTTCGGCCGGCCCTCCGGAGTACGGCCTTTGGGCTTATCAATTACGCGCTCCAGCTTTTTTCTGTTTTCGAGGGTTCGGAGCGGGATGTATTCACCACTGGCATGGGTGGATTATCCCTGACGTATCTCCCGGACCGCAAGCGCAACCCTTTTTTCCTGAAATTTCTTGCATCGGATTTCCGTTCAGACGAAAAAGAGCGGTTTGATATCCTTGGGGACTACAGTCTGCGTCAGATTGAAAGTAACCTGGGGAGTGGTGGTTTTGGAGAAGTTGTTGCAGAGCTTGGTGCGGGTACCCAACATCAGTATGTGCGCAATTTCCTGAATTTGCGGACCTGGAACCTCGAGCACCGCGGTGGTTGGGAGTTGCAGGCCGTTCCGAAAGCTTCCGGGGCGACGGCGGGAAACTTTCTCCAATGGAGTGTTAAATATCAGCGCGAGTCTATTGAAGATCGGATTAATGAGTGGGAACGACTCGACTCTGCCGGATATTCCTTGCCTGATGTGCCGGACGAAGTGCTGCTTTTCAGTGTATTGAAGACGCGGAACGAGCTGATGTCGGACCGCTTCAGCGCTTTTGTTCAGAATACGTATTCTTTTCGCGACAATGACCGTTACGAACTGCGTATTTCTGCCGGGGCAAGGGGGGCATATTGGTCGCTCAACCGGGAATTCCTGTTTTCTCCGAGGGTACAGCTTTTGTACAAACCGCTCAGGGGCAATACCGATATTTCCTACCGGCTCGCAGGAGGGTATTATTTTCAGCCGCCTTTTTACCGGGAACTCCGTCGGCCGGACGGGAGTATCAACCCGGATCTTCTGGCCCAGAAGTCCCTGCATATTGTAGGCGGCCTGACTCTCGATTTTTACCTGGGCAGAGCATATCCCAAAAAATTCCGTCTGATAACAGAAGCCTATTACAAGCGCCTTTGGGATATGGTCTCCTATGAGATAGAGAACGTCCGTATCCGCTATTCCGGCGAGAACGACCTCAGTGGCTATGTGGCAGGCTGGGATCTGCGGTTAAATGGGGAGTTCGTTCCCGGCGCAGAATCCTGGATCAACCTTTCTTTCTTGCAGGCGCGGGAGCGACTGAACGGTGTCCAGCACCTGCGCCGGGAGATTGGAGCAGAAGAAGCGATACCGGTAAAATTTGTGCCGAGGCCAACGGATCAGTGGATGACGATGTCCATATTCTTTCAGGACTATTTTCCACAAAACGAAAATTTCAAGATGCACCTTAATTTTACCCTGGGAACTGGTCTGCCCTTTGGTTTGAGGGGCAATAATACTGTTTATCGCAACACCTATCGCTTTGACCCTTACCACCGGGTAGATATCGGATTCTCCTTATTGCTTTGGGACCGGCTTCGTCCTGGCAAAAGAAAACCTGACCATTTTTTGCGTTTTTCCCGTTCGGCGTGGGCAAGCCTCGAGGTATTCAACCTCATGCAGGTACAAAATCAGGCGGGAAATACCTGGATAAAAACGGTTTTTGGGCAGCAATATGCCGTGCCCAACTATTTGACATCCAGGCGTTTAAACTTTCGTGTGCGGTTCGAGTTTTAGGGTGTATCCAGGGGCTCCGGTTGTTCTTTACAGGCCTGAATAGCTTCAAAGTGGACTTGATGCCAATGGATGCCATGCGGCAACTGGCTTTTCCACCTCCGGGGACGGCAACATTTTCTAATGAAAACGTCTATGAAAAAGACTCAGATGGATCCATATAGCAACAGGGAAGACCGCCGGGGAGGTTCGGTGGGTAAGTTTTTCCTGTTGGCACTACTGGCAGTGCTTATCTTGTACCTTCTCAATGCCATCGGTGTTCCGGTAGTGTATCGCACCGACAGCACCAAAATAATAGAACATCCCCATCGTTAAGCATAATCCCATTGTCCTTAGCTTGAAAGCAAAAATGCTTGTGAGAATAATTTCGTCGGCAAAATTGGATGATTGGTTGAAAAGCACTATCTTTGCTCCCCGTTAAAAACCCCCTGTTTGCTAGGCAAAGTAAAGGGGTATGGTAAAACCAATCAATTTTAACCAAAGATGTCCGTAAAAATCAGATTACAGCGCATGGGCCGCAAGAAGCGCCCGTTCTACCATTTGGTCGTTTCCGATTCCCGTTCTCCACGTGACGGGAGGTACATTGAGCGCCTGGGGACTTATAACCCCATGACGAAGCCTGCGACTATTGAAATTGACCGCGATAAGACTTTCGAGTGGGTCATGAAAGGTGCCCAGCCGCCGGACACGG
>CAZGOT010000333.1:2526-3441 GCA_964527495.1 uncultured Haliscomenobacter sp. | reverse complement strand
ATTACGGCTAAGCCGCAGACTACCCGGCACCGAATCCTCGGAATCCTGAGCGGAGAAGATTTCCAAATGGTTTTTTCTGATACGCCTGGATTAATCGGAAAGCCAGTCTACCGCATGCAACAGGCGATGAACGCCTCCGTGCGCACTACTTTTGAGGATGCCGACCTTATGCTGCTGGTCACAGAACCAGGTGAACCCTACGATGCCGATGATCCACTACTGGAGGCTCTCCGGAAATTAAAAGTGCCCCGGTTTCTGGTAATCAACAAAATTGATTTGATAGATACTGCGGCGCTGGCTGCGCTTATCACTACCTGGAAGGAAAAGGTGCCTTTCGATGAAATTGTACCGATTTCGGCATTGCACGCTACCAATACGGATAAGCTGAGAGAGCTTGTGCTGCAATATTTGCCGGAAGGACCGGAGTATTTCCCCAAAGATCAGTTGACCGACCGTCCAGAGCGCTTTTTTATCAGTGAAATCATCCGGGAAAAAATTATGCTGCTCTACCATCAGGAAATCCCGTACTCGGTAGAGGTGATTGTGGAATCGTTTAAAGAGGGGGAAATTACCCGGGAAGGGCTGCCTTTGGTGCGGATTGCGGCAACAATTTTTGTGGCCCGCAAAACCCAAAAACCGATTTTGATTGGCAAAAATGGAGAAAGCATTAAAAAACTGGGTACGGAAGCCCGTCTCGCGATTGAAAAATTCCTGGAGAAAAAAGTATTCCTGGAGCTTTTTGTCAAAGTGAAAGAAAACTGGCGGGACGACGAATTAATGCTAAAAAGGCTTGGATATTTGCATTGAATGTCTTTTCCTGCTGCGTCGCAGCAGGAAAAGACATTCAATGCAACTGTTTAACAAGGGGTTGTATGAAAAGTTTTCCGCCGCCTACGGCGGCGAAAGAAAATTTTA
>CAZGOT010000333.1:885-2516 GCA_964527495.1 uncultured Haliscomenobacter sp. | reverse complement strand
CCCTTTGAAACAACCTCTGGCGGCTTGCGCTCCCAATGAATATTTTTCAGAGCGCCGTTTTCATTGGTTTTGCGAAGCAAAATCAATGAAAACGGCGCTCTGAAAAAATTTTATTTTGCCGCCGAAGGCGGCAGAACACTCATGAGACAGCCTCTTTTCAGACAGCCCCATTCAATGAAACTGCCTAACAAGGGTTTGTGAAAAAAGTATTTTGCCACAGAGGGCGGCAAAATACTTTTTTCACAAGCCTGTAGTTTTGCCTATCTTTGTCCCGAAAAAAAGAGGAAATGGGTAATATCGTGGCGATCGTCGGGCGGCCTAATGTAGGCAAATCAACATTATTCAACCGGTTGATCGGAGAGAGGCAAGCTATAATAGATAATATTTCCGGGGTAACCCGTGATCGGCAGTACGGCAATTCGTTCTGGAACGGCAAGAATTTTACGGTAGTGGACACCGGTGGGTTTGTCCTGCATTCTGAGGACGTATTTGAATCGGCCATCCGCTCCCAGGTCCGGATTGCGATCGAGGAAGCGGCTGTGCTTATTTTTATGGTGGACGTGACTACCGGAATAACGGACCTCGATGCAGAGGTTGCCGATTTGTTGCGCCGCTCCAAAAAACCGGTTTTGCTGGCCGTCAACAAAGTAGATAACAGCCAGCGGCTTTTCGAGGCTAATGAATTCTGGGGCTTGGGTTTTGAGCAAACCTTCTTTTTGTCTTCCCTTACCGGAAGTGGTACAGGCGAGTTGCTCGATGCGGTGGTTGAGAATATTGCCGAGGAAGAATCCGAGAGCAGTGAGCTTCCCAAATTTGCTATCGTAGGCCAGCCTAATGTAGGTAAATCCTCCCTTACTAATGCCCTGTTAGGAGAAGAGCGCCATATTGTCACGGATGTGGCAGGTACTACCCGGGATGCCATCCATTCGCACTATAAAAAGTACGATATGGAGTTTGTCCTGGTAGATACGGCAGGTATCAGGAAAAAAGGAAAGGTCCACGAGAACCTGGAGTTCTACTCCGTGATGCGGGCGATCAACGCGATTGAGGAATGTGATGTCTGCCTGCTGTTGATAGATGCCCAAATGGGAATGGAGGCCCAGGATGTGAGTATATTCCGACTGGCACAAAAGCGCCACAAGGGCATTGTGCTGCTGGTCAATAAGTGGGACCTGGTAGAGAAAGAGACAAATACGGCCAGGGATTTCGAAAAAGCTATTCACGAGCGGATTGCACCGTTTACAGATGTCCCGGTGTTGTTCATTTCGGCACTGGATAAAACGCGTATTTTCAAAGCGGTGGATGTGGCCCTTGAGGTCCATGCTGCCCGCCGCCAGAAGATCAAAACCTCGGAGCTCAACGAGCGCTTGCTGCCTATTATCGAAAAAACCCCACCCCCGGCACACCGGGGAAAATTCGTAAAAATCAAATACATTACCCAGTTGCCACTGGCTTATCCTGCGTTTGCTTTTTTCTGTAACTATCCGGAACACGTTAAAGAAAACTACAAAAATTTTCTGGAAAACCAGTTGCGCAAAATGTATAATTTCCAAGGTGTTCCGATGTTATTGTTTTTCAGAAAAAAGTGATTTATGCCATTTCTGGAGACGCCAATTGCCGGACTACTGGTA
>CAZGOT010000333.1:0-875 GCA_964527495.1 uncultured Haliscomenobacter sp. | reverse complement strand
ATTCGAGCCACAGGTTTGGGAAGATGAACGGGGGTATTTTTATGAGGCATTCAATGCCAGGACATTTGCGGCTGCCGGAATTGAAGCACAATTCGTGCAGGACAACCAGGCGAGGTCCACTTATGGTGTCCTCAGAGGGCTGCATTATCAGGCCGGGGCATATGCGCAGGCGAAGCTTGTGCGGGTATTGGAGGGAGAAGTCATGGATATTGCAGTAGATATTCGTTCAGGATCTCCTACTTTTGGCCAATGGTATGGGATTCTTTTGAGTGCTGCCAACCGGAAGCAGTTGTACATCCCGAGGGGATTTGCGCATGGTTATGCGGTGCTCAGTCCTTACGCCGAGTTTTTTTATAAGTGCGATAATTATTATTCCAGGGAGCACGAAGGGGGTATTCGTTTTGATGACCCCGCGCTTGCTATAGATTGGAGCCTTGCGCGAGGGGAGGTCCTCTGTTCGGAAAAAGACAGGCAGCTGCCGCTTTTTGGGGCACATCGCCCAGCAGAATAAAGCATACGAATTGATGAAAAATATCCTGGTCACGGGGGCAAACGGTCAGCTTGGGCGGGAGTTACAGTCCCATGCACAGTCAGAAGGGGACCTGCACTGGATTTTTGCAGGCCGGGAGCAGCTCGATCTGGAGGTGCCAGGGGCATTACAGGCTTTTTTTGAAAAAGAGCGTATCCATCTATGTATTAACTGTGCGGCATATACGGCAGTGGATAAGGCTGAGTCTGAGCCCGAACGGGCAGAGCGCATCAACCACCATGCGGTGGCGGAACTGGCAGCAGCGTGTTCCCGGCAGGGGGCTATGCTGGTCATTGAAGCTGGGAGGTGTTGGTCACAACCGCGATATATCAGCCACGCATACCGT
>CAZGOT010000332.1:0-3445 GCA_964527495.1 uncultured Haliscomenobacter sp. | reverse complement strand
CTGCTGCATTACTGGTCATCACCGTTTTGCAGGGGCATACACAGCCCACATCCAACAGGGGCCAATATGCGCCTACCACCGAATCCCTTTCCACCCATCCGCTTCCGGGTTGGTATGCTGACGGCAAGCTAGGGATATTCGTATGTTGGGGATTGTATTCGGTTCCCGGGTGGGCCCAGGGTACCAAACTGACCCTGGAAGAAACCATCGCCAAAGACGGTGCGATAACCTGGTTCCGCAATAACCCTTATGCCGAATGGTATCTCAATTCTCTAAAATTAGAAGGTAGTTCCACCTGGCAACACCACCGTTCTACCTATGGAGAAAATTTTTCTTACGCAGATTTTATACCGGATTTTGACCGGGAGAGTGCGAAATGGAATCCGGAGGAAATGGCGGAATTGTTTAAGCAAGTCGGGGCAGCATATGTAGTCCTGGTTACTAAGTTCCACGACGGGTTCCTCCTCTGGCCGAGTGAGACTCCCAATCCTTTCCGTCCGGATTTCATGTCCAAAAGAGATATCGTAGGCGAACTGACCAAGGCCGTCAAAGCCCGGGATATGAAAATGGGCTTTTATTATTCCAGTGGCCTCGACTGGACGTTTAACGACAGGACAATCGGTAACCTCCAGGACTTATTTCTTGCTGTGCCTCAGGATTCTGCCTATGTGCGCTATATGGATAACCATTGGCGGGAGCTCATGGATCGGTATGACCCGCAGGTCCTCTGGGCAGATATTGGCAGTCCTGCCGCTTATGACCCTAAACCACTGATTGCAGATTTTTACAACAAAAATCCCGAGGGCGTAGTAAATAACAGGCACAAAATGGAACTTACTCCAACAGGTTTTGGCTCTTCTGTCCATTTTGATTTCTCTACACCTGAGTATCAGGTGCTGGATACCATCTCGCTCAAAAAATGGGAAACCGTCCGCGGTATTGGATTGTCTTTCGGCTTTAATCAAACGGAAGACGTTTCGACCTTCCTCTCTTCCGATGCCCTTGTGGACATGTTTATAGATATCGTCAGCAAAAATGGGAATTTATTGCTGAATGTGGGGCCAAAAGCCGATGGCTCGATCCCTCCCGGGCAAAAAGAACGTCTAATCGCGCTCGGAAACTGGTACCAGGCTAATAATGATGCCATCCGCGGTACACGCCCGTGGAAAGTAGCCACAGCTATTGGTGCGGGAAAAGAACGGGTACGATTCACCTCCAAAGGCGACCAGGTGTTCCTGATTGCCCTGGACCGGCCTGCAGATGGTACGCTGGTCATCGATGGTGTCCCTTTCGATTCCGTGAAACGCATTACCGCAGTGAATAGCGGAAAAAGTGTACCTTTCTCCTGGAAGCAGGGAGTACTTCGACTAAAAATATCCGGACCAGAAAGCTATGCGTATGCTTTTCGAATCGCACAGAAATAATGAAAAAAGGGCTATGTGGTAAAAGGTAAAAGGGCTTGCACCGCCAAAGAATATTTTTTTAACGCTGATATTATTCTGCCGCCTGCGGCAGAATAATATTTCTCAGACATCCCCATATTTTTGCATGGTCGGGAGTCAATATATTTGGGGGTTCTCTCCTGTACCCCCCGGTGACGAGTCTTTCGAATAAATTAATTTAAAACAATAATTATATGATGTACACTACCGACGATGAATTATTTGCCCTAATGAAAAATCGTTTATATACACCTGTGATGGGGGATATCCTGGATCAGCTCGGTTGTTACCATCAGTTTTTGCCCCCTGTGATCCAGCCCATGGAGCTCGATATGAAGATTGCAGGCCGGGCCATGCCAGTATTGTTTACGGAAGTATATGGAGAGCAACAAAAACCCTTTGGGTATATGACCGAAGCCCTCGACGACCTTCGCCCCGGAGAAGTGTTTGTCTGTACTGGTATGCAGCGATGTGCGGTATGGGGGGAGATTATGACTGCCAGCGCCCGTATGCGCGGAGCTGTTGGGGCAGTTTGCTACGGTCCGCACCGCGATACCCTGAAAGTGCTGGAACAGCATTTTCCTGTTTTCAGTACCGGGCGTTTTGCTCAGGATTCCAGAGTCCGGACTATTGTACAGGCGTATAGGGTACCTATTGAAATCGAGGGGGTACGGATTCATCCCGGGGATTTGATTTTTGGGGATCTCGATGGCATAGTGGTAATACCCCGTGAGCATGAGCGTACGGTTATCGAAAAAGCGATGGCAAAAGCCGATGCCGAAAATCTGGTTCGCCAGGCGGTGGAAGCAGGAATGGGAGCAACGGCTGCATTCAAAAAATACGGAGTGCTATGAAACAACGTGCTTTTGTGCTTCACCCTGCAGATAATGTAGCAACCGCCCTGGACGACCTCGTGACCGGGCCTGTAACATTAATTGGAGAAAGGCTGCTGCCAGAGGTCAAATGCCTGGAACCAGTGAAGTTTGGATATAAAATTGCTTTGTCCGACCTGGTTCCAGGCACTTTAGTCGTAAAAAACAATGTAGTAATCGCAGAGGCATTTTTGGAAATCCGAACTGGTGAAATGGTACATTTACACAATATCCGCAGTCGCTTCGATGAGCGTTCAGGTTCGTTAGACCACGAGACAGGTGCGCCAACAGAAGATTTTTACCGATGATATTTTCAAAAAAAAATAGATGGAAAAAGCAATGCACTATTCAACATGGCAAGGCTACCTCCGGGCGGATGGGCGAAAAGGGGTCCGGAACTTGGTATTAGTCATCTACACGGTAGAATGCGCCAGTTTTGTTGCTAACGCAATTGCCCAGGGAGAAGAAGATGTACATGTAATCGGATTTCCCGGCTGTTATGATAATGCTTATGCGATCAGGGTGATGCTGGCGCTTGCACGCCACCCTAATGTAGGGGCAGTGTTAGCTGTAGGACTAGGGTGTGAATATACCCAGCCTCATCGGATTGCCGAAGTCGTACGCCAATCAGGGCGTTTTGCTGAAAGTTTCTTCATACAGGAAAATGGCGGTACCAATAGCAGTATCCTCAAAGGTAAAGCAATTGTACAAGGATTAAAGGAGGCAATTTCCCATACCCCAAGAGTCGAAATGGGCCTTGCAGACCTCGTTATTGGCAGCGAATGTGGCGGTAGCGATGCTACCTCAGGATTGGCAGGAAACCCCGTTGTGGGAAAAATGTACGATTACCTGATAGATGCCGGGGGAACAGCGATTTTCGAAGAAGTCGTCGAATTGATCGGCCTCAAAGAAACGCTTATGCAACGAGGAAAAGATCCTTCTGTGGGTACAATTCTCGGTGAAACCTATGAAAAGGCCATGCAGTATTGCAAAGACGTACGCCAGTGGTCTGCAGCCCCGGGAAATTTTGCCGGTGGGCTCTCCACCATTGAAGAGAAAAGTCTGGGAGCTTATGCAAAAAGCGGTTCACGGCCCATCGAAGTGGTAATCCGCGTATCCGAGCAGCCGCCC
>CAZGOT010000331.1:3083-3450 GCA_964527495.1 uncultured Haliscomenobacter sp. | reverse complement strand
TCCTACCAGTATGATCTGCAATTTGTCGTTCAACCGGCTTTAATTTTCCGGTTTTATTTAGTGCCTGCTTCCAGGAAGATTTCCACTGTTTTCCGGCTACTTCAAAAGTTACTTCAGCATAACAATCTGTCTCGCCCCGGGTCATGATATTATTTTCACCCCCAGTAATGGACCCTAACCTCGCCGTTTTTCCATAAAAAGCCAGGGAAATGGCATCTAGAATTGTAGTTTTTCTCTCACTAGTTTTTTCGGTAATTGCAAACAAGCCTTCGTATGTGAATACTGGGTTGATGAAATCAATTTCATTTTCGCCAGCGAGCGAATTGATATGCTTTAATTTCAGCTTTAATATTTTCATGGAAGATTG
>CAZGOT010000331.1:0-3011 GCA_964527495.1 uncultured Haliscomenobacter sp. | reverse complement strand
CTGACGCGGCAAAATACTTTTTACACAACCTCAATACTTATGGAGTACCCCGAAAACATTCTTTGGCGGCGCCAGCCGCCAAAGAAAAACTACGCCCTATACCGCCCTGCGAGGTAATGCTCCACACCATTGAGGGTATTCTGTATCCGTTTGGCAATTTCAGGGGCTGTTCGCACGCTTTCATGCGCGTATGCGAAGGCCCAGGGATTTTCTTTCAGGGCTTCCAGAACGATTTCGGGGTCGTAGGTGAACCTTTCGCTGCAATGCCTGAGAAAGAGGCCGTCTTGCTTTACGGCTGCCAGCACCAGGGTGCGATCTTCCCTGTAGTCCGGGGTAGCGAATTTTAGGGCACTGCCGCAATTTTGCAGGGCTTTCAGGATGATTGCACGGTCACCACGCAAACGCCTGGAAGCGAACTCGAGGGCAGCACCCTTCTTCCCAACAGCCAGTTCCACGAGTTGCCGGTCGTTGCGGAAGTAGGCAGGCGCAAAACGGAGCGCAAGTGGATTGTTTTGCACTGCCGCATACACGATTGCAGGGTCGTTTTTAAGTGCCCAGGAAGCATGGCAAAAGGCCAGGCCATCGCTTTGAACGGCTTCCAGAACGAGTTCGCGGTCATTGCGCTGGCTTTCGGTCAAATATTGCAGGACGCTGCCGCCCACAAAGCGGATTGCTTTCAGCACCAGTTGGCGGTCGTGTTGGAACGCGACAGGGATGGCGACATTGGGAAAATCGTCCGCGATGGACTTCAGGGCATGGAGGGTGACGTGATGGTCTTCCTGTATGGAGGGCGCGGCAAAGCGCCAACTAAACCCATTGTTTTTTACTGCCGCCAGCACAATGTCCCGGTCTGCCTTCAGCCTTTCGGAGGCATATTGCAGGACGAGTCCATTTTCCTCCACCGCACAGCGCACAATTTCAGGATTGTCGCGTAGGTTTTCCTCCACCACGGCAAGCAGCCGTCCATTTTGTTTTATGGCTGCAAGGATGACGGTCTTATTGGCGCGCAAGGATTTGGAAGCCATCAGCAGGGCCTCGGGATTTTGGGAAATGACTTTTAGCATGTATGCTTTATTGTTCCTTTCCTTGTAAGGGGCGAATTCTACCATTTCCGGGAAGTTTGCATGTGCTTTGCGCCTGAATTCCGGATTTTGGAGCAGGGCGTCCGGAAGATATCTATAGCACCCGCGGTTTACCTTCAATGCTTTCAAAGCATTAGACGGTTCATTTTGCCATGCTGCATCCATAAAGGTAAACGCTTTTTCATCGTTGGCGATAGCGCTCCATATCAGGGTTTCTTCCTTTCGCAGGGCTTCATCGGCATACAACAGGGCGCGGCCAGATTTTTTTACGGCCATCCGTACCAATTGCTTATTGCCGTAATAAGGCGCAGGGGCGTATTTGAGGGCAGCACTATTTTGTTTCACTGCTTCAAAAACAATCTCCCAGTCGCTTTTTAGCTTTTCGGGCAGATATTTCAGGGTACAGCCGGCATTCCGCACCATCATCAATGCGAGGTCGCGGTCGGTTTTCAGGGAATTGGAGAGATGCGCATGCCCTTCGAATGCCGGGCCGAACGCAACTACATTAGCGAGGAGGCTGTGGTCGCCCCGGAGTTCCTCCGATGCGTATTGCAGCGCATTGGTATTGGATTCAAGGGCTATTTTTACAATATCCCGGTCCTTTTTTAGTCTTTTGGAGGCATATTTAAGGGCGTTCCCTTCCTTGAAGACGGCATGATAGACGATTTCCGCATCCTTTTTCTGGTTTTCACTCAGGAACTGCAGGGCTTCTCCATGGTTTTTGAGTGCTTCGATTACCAGCTCCCGGTCCGACAGGAACGAATCCGGCAGGTATTTGAGGATTCTGCCGTTGGCATTGGCGGCATCCAGGAGAAAATATTTTTCCTTCAATAAGTCGGTGGGCGCCGCCAGGATGATTACGGGCTCTTTCCTAAGGTCCTTCAGGAACGACCCGACATTAAAACCCTCGGGGGAATGCAGGAAATAATTGTCTCCCGTTTGCTTATTGTGCATAAGATAGGCTTTTTTATGAGGTGAATACGGAGAATCTGTTCAACTCTTTTCTCGGGTCAACCCGGATCACAGCCAGAAGGGGGAGTGGCTGTCGCCTGTTCTAAAGCTTAAAAAAGGAAGGCTCCTGAGTGATTGTTGGATAACAAGGAGGCAGGACGGTAGGTGCAAGTTGTGGTATAGCGGTAGCAGGAGAGGGGATTCGTCCAATACACAAGGGAAAGTTCGAAGGTAGTATGCACTTCGTTAAGTATACTGGTGACTGTATCGGTAGTCTGGACGTACTTTTTCAGGTCAATGGCCTGATTTGCAGCTTGTTGGAGGGAGTTTGCACTGGGGTAAAGTGCAGAGAATCCGGAAGAATTCAGCATGCAGTGGATTGATATTTTTTTCAAAAAAAACTTTTATCCTAAGTACTGTTTTCCTTCTAATCTGTGTCAAAACAACAGGTGCAGAAGTTTAGTTCTTTCTAAGAGGTAAAAATGGAGAAAAAAGTATATTTTTAAATAAATTCTCCAGTGGCAGTTATGTATGGATCTCTGTCCCAAAAGTATGGGGCTGTCCAAAAAGTATTACGCCGCCTTCGGCGGCGAAAAAAAATTGAACGAACGCGGTTGTTATTGATTTTGCTTTGCAAAATCAATAACAACCGCGTTCGTTCAAAATGTTATTTGGTATTGTAATCATTATGGAAGGTCTTGCCCTGGGGGAACTGAACCAACGGATGAGACGCCCCCCATAACCAACTAATAATTTCCTTCTCCCCGTCCCCCGTCCCCCGTCCCCCGTCCCCCGTCTCCCGTCCCCCGTCTCCCGTCCCCCGTCCCCCGTTCCCTGTGTCCCGTCCACTGTCGCCCGTCCCCCATTCCCCCACGATAATATTGACAATGTAACTACCCAATTTAATACAACATCAATTTGCAACGATAATACATATCTATCTGGTCCCCCCGGCCTATCGCACGCAACCGCCCTGCG
>CAZGOT010000330.1:1542-3451 GCA_964527495.1 uncultured Haliscomenobacter sp. | reverse complement strand
GGTTTTCCTGGTAAGCTCCAGCATATTAGGCGGGGGTATCTTCATCTGTTCATCAATCCATTGCTCTGGGGTCATTTTGGCAAACTTCGCCATATCCTCGAAATCTACTCCTAAAGAGGCTTGACGGATTAGCCGGCCCATGTTAGACCAGTTGTAATCCATCCCGGTGCCATCCATTACGGCTTCGTCCCTGACGGTATCCGGGGTTTCTTTGAGCATGGCCTGATCGCTGGAGATGACCTGGAAGGGTTTGATCCCTCTACCCCCATACGTTATGGTTTCCTGGCCCCAAACAGAAGCGATACACATTCCATACAGTAAAAAGGAAAGAATTTTGACTCTCATAATTATCCTGCTTTAACCATAAAATTACTGTCTCAGCATAAGTTGCGATTGAAGCGTTTAAACCACAACCTCTGCCGGGTCTCTACCCAGCTTGAGCCGCCGATTTTGCTCCATCATACATATTTTAAAGCTGGGGCTTAGCGCGTGAAAAGTCCTGGGGCTGTAGGGTTTAAAAATTACTTAGGGCGAAATCTTATATAGCTACTTCGAAGCACATCAGACTTGTTGCTACAGGTCAGCGCGAGGGAAAAATTGCACTATTTTTCGTCCAAACGATGGCTTATTTGAGGGAGATAGCCGGCATTATGACCCCAAAAAGGCAATGTATGGGCTAAAAACAACCATTTTATACCAGGATGATCCTGTCGTAGCAAGTGATAGTCTTTCCTTACCAGGAGAAACTTTTATGCACGGCATGAAGATAAAGACAATAAAAATTCGGGGAAATACTCACAAATGGGTATTTTTAGCTGAAAACGCACTTATTTTGTGCAAATAAGCATCAACTTTTCTTATTAGGGTCCCCACCATTTTAAAAAATATTATGGGGCTGTCCGAAAAGTATGGGGTGTGTAAAAGCCTGGGGCCGTCATTTGGCGGCTGACCCCGCCAAACAATATTTTGAACGCACATTGTTTTCATTGATTTTGCGAAGCAAAATCAATGAAAACAATGTGCGTTCAAAATTTCCTTTCGCCGCCGAAGGCGGCAGAAAACTTTTCAGACCAGCGTTTCAAAAAATATTCTTCTGCCAATCTGCTTTCTGGATATGATAAATAAAATTCAATTTCGGAGCTTCTCCAAAATAGGCTATTTCCAGCTCGCCCATTTTAACCGCCCCTAAGCGGGTAATCGCAATCTGCGAGCGGACATTGACCGCCCCTATTTGAAATTCGACAGTGGAGACGTACTGAAAAAGGTAATCGAGCATCAGTTTCTTGACAGCTGGATTATAGCCTTTTCCCCAGAAACGGGTGGCGAAAAAAGTATATCCAATCAGAATAGTATCTGTCTGAGGGTTGTAATCGTACATACGGGTGCTGCCGGCGATGTCGCCCGTCAATTTATCTACGATGCGGTATGCCCCTCCGCTGCGCAAGGCACCTTCAAAGAAAACCTGGAACACCTCCCGTTTCCAGCGGTCTTTGTTAGGATGTTGTTTCCAGATTTCAGGGTCGGAAGCTACCGCATAGAGGCCTTCAAAGTCTGCTTCCTGGAGCGGATAAAGGATGACCTTTTCATCCTCGAGAACTATCTGGGTGCTGAGTGCCATAATTTTATTTTAAAGAGCTATTCCTGAGACAATAATCGGGGATTAATTTGATATTTGCAAAAACGAAGGACCTTCCTGTTTTGGTACTTTCAGCCCCTCCTAAATATAAAATATGGATCAGAATATAAGATTATCTTTTTATCATCCTAAATTGTTATTGATTTGCTTTTCGGATCAAATTTAAAATTCAGAATAAATTACTCTTCTTCTTTCTCGAAGAACTATTTAAATGTTTCTAATAAAGTAATTTTAGTTTAGTTTACATGCATTCATTAATCTTTAAGTTTGATT
>CAZGOT010000330.1:0-1532 GCA_964527495.1 uncultured Haliscomenobacter sp. | reverse complement strand
ACCTGTCTTTTTGAGCTCAAGCTTTACTTTTGATTCTGCAGAGGGGATGGCGGCGGCTTTCTCCGGTGAAGAGCCTGCCTTGATTTATTCCCGCTACAACAACCCCAACACGGATGAACTCGTATCCAAAGTCTGTGCCATGGAGGGCGCAGAAGATGGTATCGCTACGGCTTCCGGAATGGCAGCGGTATTTGCTTCCATGGCCGCCCACCTGCGCAGTGGTGACCACCTCCTGGCTTCCCGTGCCGTTTTTGGCTCCACCCACCAAATCCTGACCCAAATATTTCCCCATTGGGGCATTTCCCACACCTATATAGACCCCGCTAACCCCGACACATGGGAAGATGCAGTGCGCCCCAATACCCGCATGATCGTCCTGGAAACGCCTTCCAACCCCGGACTTGCTCTGATTGATCTGGAAAAAGCGGGTGAACTGGCCCGTAAACATGGGTTAATTCTGAACGTGGACAATTGCTTCGCCACGCCGTACCTACAAAAACCTATCTCCTGGGGCGCAGGGCTGGTCGTTCACTCCGGTACCAAGTGGATGGATGGTCAGGGTAGGGTGTTGGCAGGGGCCATCGTCGGCACGCGTGAACTTATAGAACCTATCCGCTTTTTTGCCCGGCATACTGGTCCGGCTTTGTCGCCTTTCAATGCCTGGGTGTTGAGCAAAAGCCTCGAAACGCTCGCTGTGCGTATGGAACGGCATTGTGATAATGCGCATGCACTTGCAATCCGACTGGAGGCTATGCCGGAAATTGAATTTTGCCGCTATCCCTTTCTGCCTTCCCACCCGCAGTTTGACCTGGCAAAAAAACAAATGCGGCTTGGGGGAGGGATTCTCGCCATTCAGCTGAAAGGTGGGCTTCCACAGGCTATGCGCTTTATCAATGCCCTGGAAATGTGCACCCGGTCCTCCAATCTTGGGGATTCCCGCACTATCGTAACCCATCCGGCTTCTACCACGCATTCGAAACTTACGGAAGAGGAACGTGCGGCAGTGGGCATTTCTCCAGGCCTGGTACGCATCTCTGTTGGGTTGGAACATATAGACGATATCTGGAAGGATATTAGCCAGGCTATGGCCGGGGCAAGATAGGCTCAGGTCTTATTCCGTTCCACCACGATAATCCGAACAATGAGCATGCCTACGATTACAGCTCCTCCGAGCAGTGCGTTGGTGGAGGGCTGCTCGCCATATCCGATTAATACCCATACCGGGTTGAGTATCGGTTCCAACATAGCAAGCAACGAACTTTCAAATGCGGGAACCCGCTTTAACCCATAAGTAAACAGCGCATATCCGAGCCCAAGCTGAATAAACCCAAGGAATGTAAGCATGGCCCATTCTATAGGCGCCGGTGCCGGTCCTTGTAATACGGAAGGAAGAAAAATGAGCGATGGCCAGGGAACTACCCATCTCTCAGGCACCGGCCAGGCTGACTGCCGGGCGTCCCATCTGGAGGCGCGCCAATCCATAGGCATGCTTCAACATCAGGTCCGGACGACCGGCCTTGCGCATGTAACGT
>CAZGOT010000329.1:0-3458 GCA_964527495.1 uncultured Haliscomenobacter sp. | reverse complement strand
TGTTTAAAATAACATTTGGCGGCGCAAGCCGCCAAATGAAAAGCCGGGGCCTTTTACACAACCCATAGTCTGCGAAGGGTTGTGCACTTTAAAATGTATGGCTTTCGCCTATCGGCAACAAAAGTAGTTTTTTTCCTGCATCTGTAAAAGCATTTTGGGCTGCAGCATGGTCAATTTTAATATAGCCAAAGGTATCGTAGTGGCAAGCGACAATCTGGTCACATCCAATGAAACCAGCAGCAAGGACGGCTTCTTCATAACCCATGGTGAAATTGTCCCCAATGGGTAAAATTGCAAAAGTGAGCGGTGGGCAAGTCATGGGAATAAGTTGCATATCCATAGTAAGGGCGGTATCTCCGGCAAAATAAAAACAGCCTTCCTCATTCCAAACGACAAAGCCGCCAGGATTGCCCCCGTTGCTGCCATCCGGCAGGGAACTGGAGTGTATTGCCTGCACAAACTTTACCGTTCCAAAATCAAAAGTCCATTTTCCCCCGTGGTTCATGGGATGGCCCTTCAGGCCTTTTTTCCCATACCAACCAACGATCTCTGCATTGGAAATAATTGGTGCACCAGTCCGACGGGCAATGTCCTCTGCATCGGCGATGTGGTCCTGGTGGCCGTGGGAAAGCAAAACGTAATCCGCTTCTATCTGCTCTGGGTCAAGAAAGGGGTAGGCATTTGCATGGAAAAGCGGATTAGGCGAAAGGAATGGGTCGAAAAGGAGTTTTTTACCTTTCGTTTCTACCATAACACAGGCATGGCCGCAATAAGTAACTTTCATAACAGGATGCTTTTTATACAATATACGTCTAAAGTATCAAACTTTTCCGCGCTTTCGGCATTTTAGTTTCCATTGGTAAGTTAAATCACAGAAAAAAGTTGCAACAACATTTCGGGGAGGGGGTTAAGTTTTTGTTCCACCCCGGGGTTGTATAAATTTTGCCACCTTCGGCGGCGAAAGAAAATGTTGAAGAGGCTTTCTCATATGGGGTTGTATAAAAAGCCTGGCGGCGGCCCTTTGGCGGCTGACGCCGCCAAATAATGTTTTGAACAAACACTGTTTCCATTGATTTTGCGAAGCAAAATCAATGGAAACAGTGTTTGTTCAAAATTTCCTTTCGCCGCTGAAAGCGGTGGAATACTTTTTACACAACCCCGTTTAACACTAATGAGACAGCCTCTTCAAAATAATTTTTGGCGGCGCAAGCCGCCAAAAACTTTTCGGACAGCTTCATTAAAAAAATAATATACTTTATGATAACGGTAATTTCTGGTACTAACCGGAAGAACAGTGCGTGCAGGACATTTGCAGAAAAATTTGCTGAAATACTTCGGGCGCAAACTCCTGAAGAGGTGCGTTTGCTTTTGCTGGAAGAAATTCCACATGATTGGTTCCATACCGCAATGTATAAAGAAGGGGGGCAATCTCCCTCCCTCGCAGCCCTGCAAGACCAGTATATGCTTCCTGCAGATAAATTTGTTTTTGTTATTCCAGAATACAACGGCAGCTACCCCGGAGTACTCAAATTATTCCTCGATGCCTGCTCCGTCCGGGCGTATAAACCTACGTTCAAAGGTAAGAAGGCTGCTTTGATTGGCGTAGCAACCGGCAGGGCAGGAAATATCCGGGGAATAGACCACCTAACAGGGGTCCTGATGCACGTCGGTACAACGGTAATGCCTGGTATCCTGCCTATTTCCCGGATAAAAGATTTACTGGATGCAGGCGGTAATATTGTAGATGCTGGTACGCTTAAGGATATGGAAAACTTTGCGGCGGCTTTTGCAGATTTTTAATGTCGGACAATACCAGTTTTGCTAA
This sequence comes from uncultured Haliscomenobacter sp., assembly GCA_964527495.1. GTDB lineage: Bacteria > Bacteroidota > Bacteroidia > Chitinophagales > Saprospiraceae > JADJPL01. Next base: position 1,633 of record CAZGOT010000329.1, on the reverse strand, counting down.
CTTGCAGGCAAAAAAAAAGCCCTCAGCGAGGGCCTCATGCAATAACAAATCATAATCTCATGAAAAAAAGACGACCTAATTCTTATATTATCCTCCTGAGGAGGTGCTAACTTTCAGTGATTGAAGGGGTTCCCTGCCTCGGCCTGCCTCTGGCAGGGAACCTTTTCCGGAACAACCCCGCCCCTTTATGGGACGGAGTTCTCTTCATAGTATGGTATCGGTTTTTGGAATTGTTTCATAGTGTGTTCGAAAGTGGGGCGGATCTTTTTCCTTTCCCCTGAAGACTTGTTGTCTCCCTTTCATGATGTAAAGATGCATCAACTTTTTTCCCATGTCAAAGACGAATTTTGTTATTTGTTTAATAAATTCTTGTTGAAAAATTATTTAAAACATTGAAATTCATTCTTTTAAATAATTTTTTTGTTTAAATTTTTTATTAATTATTCATGAATTTTTTCAAAAAAAAGGTGTTTTTTTTGAAAAAAAGCGGTTTGTTTCATTGATAGAGCGGCTTTTTCCCGGATGGATTTGCGGAAAAAGATCTGGAGGACACACACTTTTTCTACATAAATGGAGGTTTTAGTCCAGTTATCTATCTTTTTAACTAAAGCCAATAAAGCTATGCCAAACCTGAATGCCTTTCGTCCTGTCTTTTTTTCCCTGAGCCTGGTTTCGATATTTTTTATCACCCGCAATGCTTTTCTTCCTACTACATCTGCCGTTTTTAAAGGAACAGCTGTCGCCAGCGATGATCAAAATACTGCGTTGAGTGCCACAGGTACCTATTACTTTATTCCCCAACTTATGCACCAGGAAAGCGGTATAGACCTTCTGGACGGCAATGAACGCCCGACGGGCTTTAAGCTTTCCCTCTGTGATTGGTGCAAGGCTGCAATTGAAGGCACTGTTGCCATCAGCAAAAATGGAAAAACTACCTTGTTGAGCTATAAGGCCCGGTCTTCCCGTCTGCTGAATGATTGCAGGGACTGCCCGAGGTATAAAAACTACTCTGGATATGATAAAAGCGGAAGGATCCTCTGGCAAATTTCCAGTGGCTATGGTCTTGGGTCAAAAAATTATAAGCTGGTTCCTTTCCGGACAATTGCGGTGGATACCAATTTCATTAAACTCGGCACAGTGGTATTTATCCCTGCTGCAGTGGGTTTGCGGATCGCAGAAGACGGCAAAGCTCCCTGGACCCACGATGGTTATTTTTTTGCTGCCGATACCGGTAGCAAGATCGTGGGCAATAAAATAGATTTTTTCCTGGGCTTCAGCACCAATAACCCTTTCCCTTGTGTTACGTCTAATGCCAGAGACAGATTTTCTGTGGAGATTATACGGGATCCACAGATTATTAAGCAATATGCAGCGATGCATGGCAAATAAGGAATGAGGCTGTTTGAAAAGTATTCTGCCGCCGCGGGCGGCAGAATACTTTTCAAACAGCCTTGATGTTTTATATGAGTTGGGTAAATGGCTTTTGCCGCCATCGGTGGTGAAAAAAAGTTTTGAATCAGGCTGTCCAAAAGTCTTTCGCCGCCTTGGGTGCCAAAGAATATTTTGAAGGGGATCTCCAAAAAGTATTCCGCCGCCTACGGCGGCGAAATAAAATTTTGGCTCTATGTGAAAA
>CAZGOT010000328.1:0-3473 GCA_964527495.1 uncultured Haliscomenobacter sp. | reverse complement strand
ATTTACTCGACGAAAAGCAGGAATCAGGTCCTTAATAGATTTCGCAGGGCACGCCCTAATTTTTCCATTCCTTGCGCTCTTGTTCGAGGTGGTGAAGGATCACCTTTACCCCATATTTCTCTTTGATGTGTTTAGAGAGTTCGTCGGCTGCATAGACGGAGCGGTGCTGGCCGCCGGTACAGCCAAAATTGACGGTGAGGGAAGTAAAACTGCGGTGGATATAGTCCTCCACAGCGCCGTCTACAATGCGGAATACGCTGTTGAGGAATTCGTCCATGGTGCTGTGTTGTTTCAGGAAGTTGACGACCGCCTCGTCGCGGCCCGTAAGTTTTTTGTAGGGTTCGTAGCGGCCGGGATTGTGCAGGAAGCGGCAATCGAACACAAATCCGCCACCGTTACCAGTCGTGTCTTCCGGCACTCCTCCCATGTGATACGAGAAGCTGTTGATATACACCGTTAAAAGGCTACTCGCGCCTTTGATTTTATCGAAAGGCTCATATTTTTTGGCGTCCATGATTTTGCGCATGGCCTTGGTCAGCTCGGGCAGTTGGAAGGGGAGGGGCCACTGGTCGAAGAGGGATTTGATATTGCGCAGGGCATGGGGAATACTTTTCAAAAAGTGTTCTTTGCGCTCGAAGATGCCGCGGAAACCATAAGCGCCGAGGGTTTGGATATTCCGGATGAGCACATACGCATAGTAATATTGCTCAAACTGCTCCCGGTCAATTTCCGTAAGCTGGGAAGCCGTATCGAGATAATGCCTTAGCAGTTCCTGCCGGATATCCGGGGGGATGTTGGCTTTCGCCTGAAAAAGCAGGGACGCGAGGTCATACTGCAAAGCCCCCTTTCTTCCACCCTGATAATCAATAAAATAAGGCTCTCCGTTTTGGATCATGATATTCCGCGATTGGAAATCGCGGAAAAGGAAGTAACGGGCATCAGCAGCGAGGCAAAAATCGGCAAGCGTATGGAAATCCCTTTGGAGCGCAGGTTCGTCAAATTGCACTTTGCTCACCATCAGGAAGTGGTACTTGAAGTAGTTGAGGTCAAAGAACATAGACTCTTTATCGAAGGCGCTTTTGGGATAGCAAAGCCCTTCGTAATCCAGCCCTTCCCCACCCAGAATCTGCAGGCGGGCAAGTTGTTCGACTACTCGCTTATAAATCTGTACGAGGTAATCGGGAAAATAATCGCTCTGCTGGATGAGAAAACTATAGAGCGTGGTAGAGCCCAGGTCTTCCTGAAGATAGACCTTGGCATCCAGGTTTTCGGCATAAATTTCTGGCACAGGCAGACCTTTGGCATGGAAATGCCGGGAAAACCCTAGAAAGGCCCTGCTCTCGCGGTCATTGGGGCTGTAGGTCCCTATTGCGCTATGTTCTTTGCCCTGAAGGCGATAATAAACCCGGTCGGAGCCAGAGGGTGCGAGCGGAAGGATAAGCCCGGGGTATTCCCCTGACCAGGATTCGAAGAGATCGGCAAGTGCGGACTCTATTTTCGTTGGATTCACTTCGGTAATGGCAAATTGAGTAAATAATCAGGCATCCCAGCCGATGGGAGGAAATGCATCTTCCCCTTCGTCCTCCCACGGTGTATGGGCGCTGAGGCGCTCTTTTTTAGGCGCATATCTGGCATAGGGGTCGCGTTTGGGTTTTTCCCGTGCGGTAATTTTCTCCTGAACGACCTCTGTTGAGCTGACGGTTTCCCAGAGCAGGTCCTTCAGTTCCTCGAGACCCTGGCGGGTAAAAGCGGAGATGAAGATGCAGGGGATACCCGGAGGCAGTTCCGGTCTGATCCATTCCGCGATTTCTTCATCAATGCGGTCGCATTTGGTAATTGCGAGTACCCGGGGCTTGTCCAGTAGCTCCGGATTGTACATTTTGAGTTCGTTCAGCAAGATTTCATACTCCTTTACCACGCTTTCCGTATCGGCGGGAATCATGAACAGCAGGGTAGAGTTCCGTTCGATATGCCGGAGGAAGCGATGTCCAAGCCCTTTACCCTCATGTGCCCTTTCGATAATCCCCGGGATATCGGCGATGATGAAAGACCTGCCATCGCGATATTGTACGATACCCAGATTAGGCGTAAGCGTGGTAAAAGGATAATCGCCGATTTTAGGTTTTGCAGCGGTGAGGACAGAAAGCAGGGTGGACTTACCGGCATTGGGAAAGCCGACGAGCCCGACATCTGCCAGGACTTTCAGTTCCAGGACTTTCCATTCCTCCCTTCCCAGCTCGCCCGGTTGGGCAAAACGGGGCGTTTGGTTGGAAGCGGTAGCAAAGTGGGCATTTCCGAGACCCCCACGTCCACCCGGAACCAGGATTTCTTCTTCGCCATGCTCAGTGATTTCAAATTCGATTTCCCCTGTTTCGGCATCTTTAGCCACCGTACCCAGAGGGACATCGAGAATAATATCTTTGCCATTGGCCCCGAAGCTGGTACTGGAAGATCCCTTTTCCCCTGGCTCAGCAATAACGTGTTTCCGATATTTCAGGGCCAGCAAAGTCCAGACATTGCGGTTGCCCCGGAGGATAATATGTCCTCCCCGGCCCCCGTCACCGCCATCGGGCCCACCGCGGGAATTGAAGCGGTCGCGGTAAAAGTGGACACAGCCTGTCCCACCCGCACCGGAGCGGCAGCAGATTTTGACATAGTCCACAAAATTTTGTTCGGCCACAGGTTTGTTTTTGGTTTAAAGGGCATCAATTGCCTTGCAGAGGCGCGACAGAATTTCCTCTACAGAGCCCACGCCGTTAATTTTTTGGGATTTTCCTTTTTTCCCATAATAATCGAATACGGGGCTGGTTTCGTTTTTATATACCTCGATGCGCTTTCGAATGATAGATTCATCGAGATCATCGGCACGACCGGAACTTTGGCCGCGCAGGAGAATGCGTTCGGTAATTACGTCATCGGGCACTTCCAGCATGATGAGGGCGGCCACGGCTGCCCCTTTTTCTGCCAGGAGCATATCCAGCGCTTCGGATTGCGGGATCGTCCGGGGAAACCCATCGAAAATATAGCCAGGTGCATTGGGATTGGCTTCAACCTTATTGCGCAGCATACCGATAGTAACGCTATCGGGGACGAGCTGCCCTTGTTCCATATACCGTTTGGCCTCCAGGCCTAATGGCGTTTTATTTCCGATTTCATACCGGAAAAGGTCACCGGTGGAAATGTGCAGGAAGCCATATTTTTCCACCAGATGAGCTGCCTGGGTCCCTTTACCAGAACCTGGTGGGCCAAAAAGGATTAGAGCGGTCATGAACGTGCGCTTTGGTGAGCAAATCTATGCGAAATGCAAATATACATAAATTGGACGAGGTTTTGCTTTTAGATTTTGCATCGCAAAATCTAAAAGCAAAACCTCGTCCGGTAGGGGTTGTGTAAAAAGCCCCCGGCTTTGCATTTGGCAGCTTGCGCCGCCAAATGTTATTTTAAACAGACGTCATTTTCATTGATTTTGCTTC
>CAZGOT010000327.1:1863-3528 GCA_964527495.1 uncultured Haliscomenobacter sp. | reverse complement strand
AAGTAATACCAATGGCCTATCTCGTTTTGTCTTAAAACCACGCCAGCCTTTCAAGACTTATCTCTCCGGTGGTAACCCGGCCTTTAGTATGCGTGGTATCGCTGTAGAAGGGGACACCCTATACGCACTGAGCTATAACGGCCACCGTAAAATAAATCTTTCTAAGGGGGCACAATCCCCCTGGCCCATACTGACCAATCAGGTTTCCTATGCGATTTTGAAAGAAAAGGATGTGACCTGGATAGGGGGCCATGACCGTCCGGTTTCCGCTGTATATACCAATGAATTCCGAAAAATTTATCCCTTTGAAGGCCCACAGCTGATTACTTATACCTTGTTCCGCAGCACTATGGGAGGGCTATTGGCAGGCACTCAGCAAGGGATTTGGCGTATGGACACCCTATTGCAGAAGATGATACCCACTTCGTTCCGCGAAGCACACGTCCTGGCAATGTACGAAAACCAGGACGGACTATGGGCTGCTACTTCAAAAGGATTATACCAGTTGGATAAAAATTTTAAAATCAAACGCTATGCCCTGCCGCCTGGCCCTACCCTACCATATACCCAATTAGAGCATTTATACGAGGACCCGCAGGGCAGGTTTTGGCTTGCCAGCAGAGGGGCTGGTTTGCTCAGATGGACAGCCTCCAATGGCGCTTTGCGCACCTATTCGGTAAAAGATGGGCTTTCCAGCAATAATATCCACTGTATTTATCCAGATGAGGACGGCAACCTTTGGCTTACGAGCGACAAAGGTCTCATGCGCTTTAATCCTCAAACCGAACAGATACGAGGTTATTTCAAAGAAGACGGGATTGCCGACAACGAATTTAATTATGCCTCCCATTTTAAAGCCAGAGACGGTACGCTTTATTTTGGTGGGATCAATGGGATTACCGCTTTCCATCCTAAAGATATCCCGGAAGCGATCCAAACCTCTGTAAAGCTGCATATTATTGAAGTGCGCAATTTTGACTTAAAAAATGGGCAATACTTTACCCAGGCCGCCAATGCGGCACCAAACCCCAGGCCCGTTATCCGACCATCCGATGCCTATCTCGACATTTATCTGTCTCCCATGTTGTTCGAAGGGCAAGATAGACTGCGCTATGCCTGGAAAATCAAAGGATTTCAAAAAAATTGGGTTGTCCAGGACGAGCCCATTATACGCCTGAGCAATCTTCCTTTTGGAACCCAACAGCTGCAGGTGCGGTACAGCATACTCGGAAATGGCTGGTCAGAACCCCAAAACTTTCCGGTTCTGGTTGTACGACCTTTTTATCTGAGGTGGCCATTCCTGATTTTTGCTGGGGCAATGGCCATTTCCCTTATCCTTTCGATCACCTACTGGCGCAACCAAAGCCTTCAAAAAGCCAACCTCCGGCTCGAGCGGGAAGTGCGGCAACGCACCCGTGAAATCGAACATAACCTGGCAATTATCGAAAGCGATAAACAGACTATTTCTGAGCAAGCACAAGCACTGCGTTCCCTGGATGAAATGAAATCCCGGTTTTTCACCAATGTCACGCATGAACTGCGCACCCCGCTTACCCTAATCCTTGGACCTCTTGAGCGTCTGCTCTACAACCGGGTCACCCCGGAAAATACCCCTGAGCATCTCCGAACCATCCAGCGGAACGCGCTCAAACTGCTCAATCTGGT
>CAZGOT010000327.1:0-1853 GCA_964527495.1 uncultured Haliscomenobacter sp. | reverse complement strand
AAGAACTCCTGGATCTTTCCAAAATGGAGGCCAACAAACTGACCCTGGAGGAAAAACCTACAGTTTTATACCCTTTCCTCGCTCGCCTCATTGCCGGGTTTGCCCCATATGCCCAGCATAGACAAATCGCGCTTCACCTGGAATACCATTGCCCCAACGCATTTACCTTACTCCTGGACCAAAAAAAATGTGAGAAAATCCTCAACAACCTCATCGGCAACGCTATAAAGTTTACCCCCGCAAAAGGTGCGATTACCCTTGCTGTCCACTATGATTACCCGAATATGATTATGCAAGTCACGGATACCGGCAGTGGTATTCCCCCTGAAGATCTCCCTTTCGTGTTTGACCGCTACTATCAGTCAAAATCCAGAGATTCTCAGCTACAAGGCGGAACGGGGATCGGTCTTTCCCTTGGCCGGGAATATGCCCGGTTATTTGGAGGGGATCTTACCATCAGCAGCAAGCTGGGCGAGGGAACGGTGGCACATTTTATTTTTCCGCCCAAAATCCTGCCTGCAATCGCCTGCGAGTCTCCACGGGACTACCCTTATGAACAAACCACACAGCCCTTTTCCTACGAGGCGGGGCAAGAAACCCCAAAGAAAATCAAACCCACTATCCTGATCGTTGAAGACGACAAAGATATGCTCGATTATATCGCCTCTATCCTTGCCCCCGATTACCAGCTCCTCGTTGCGGAGAATGGACATAGCGCATTAAAACAACTGGAATCTTACCCGGCAGACCTGGTCCTTTCCGATGTGATGATGCCTGGCATGGATGGTTTTCAGCTCTTGAAAGCGGCCAAGGAGCGCTATCAGGACCTCCCTTTCATCCTCCTTACCGCCCGCATCGAAAGCCCCGACCGATTAACTGCCCTGCGGCTGGGTGTGGACGATTACCTCACCAAGCCCTTCCAGGAAGAAGAACTGCTGGCAAGGTTACAAAATCTTTTGGAACGCTATGATACCCGAAGGCAGATCCGGACCGAACCCAAAAAAGGCAAGGTTGAAGTATCGGATACCGTTACTCCTGAACGAATACAAAGTTTTGATAAAAAGTGGCTCATTATCCTGGAAACAACCGTGCAGGAGAACCTGAGCAACCCGCACCTCTCCGTCCAAACCCTTGCCGACAAAATGGCGATTTCCGAACGCACCTTACAAAATAAGATAAAAGCCTATACCGGCCTCACCCCTAACCAATATCTTACAGAAGCCCGGCTCCAGAAAGCTCGTGAGCTGCTCGAAGCCAAAGCTTTCCAGACGATCTCTGAAGTTTGCTATGCCGTCGGGTTCAAGACCACCCAATATTTTGCAGTGATTATGAAAAAAAGGTTCGGAAAAGCACCTTCAGAATACAAATGACGGGAATGACCCCTGGGACTGCGGGCGTCCCGCCCGCATTGCACCGTGCCTAAACTTTGGAACCCCAATGCCCGGCAACCACTATTCCCGGCCAAAGCCTTAATCCACAATACGGTATTAGCTCAAACATTACAACATCCGCCCTCATATCGTGCCAGGCGGGCGGGACGCCCGCAGTCCCAAAGGGGCGGGCGTCCCGGCTCCTCTTTTTATCGGATTACTTCTACTTTAACTGTCTGTACGCCAGTCTTGCCGCGTAGCGTTACAAAGTACCAGCCGGAGGGCAGGCCCGATCCAGGGCGCCATTCCATCACGTTTGCACCGGCTTGCGCTTCGTAGTCGGTGCGCCAAACCTGACGGCCCAACGCGTCCGTGACCACTACCTGTAGCGGTTGGCGTTCCTTTAGGTCAAATTCCAGGAAAGCGACCCCGCTCGTCGGATTCGGGTACACTTTTAGGTTGCCTTCCAGCCCTTCAAGGCCA
>CAZGOT010000326.1:0-3549 GCA_964527495.1 uncultured Haliscomenobacter sp. | reverse complement strand
AATGCACATAGGCCTGCGGCTACAGCAGCAGCGGAACCAGCAGATGATCCGCTTGCTCCTTGAAGGGTATCCCAGGGGTTATTGGTACGTCCTCCAAACCAAACGTCGCCTCTGGCTAAAGCGCCTGAACTGACTTTTGCCAGGAGTACTGCACCGGCTGCATCCAATCGGTTTATTACTGTTGCAGTATGATCCAACACCTGACCCTGGTAAGGGCGTGCCCCCCAGGTAGTAGGGTAGCCGGGCAAAGCCATGAGATCTTTTACAGCATAAGGGATGCCATGCAACGGGCCCAGATATTTTCCTTCGGCCAGGAGTCGGTCGGCGAGTCGGGCTTGCTCGAGGGCTCTGGGCTCCAGCAGGGTGATTACCGCATGTAATGCAGAATCATACTTTTTTATCCGGTCAAGGTACATCCTGGTGAGGGCTTCTGAACTAATTTTTCGCTCCCGTATCAGCCAAGATAATGCCGATACAGGGTAAAAGGCAAGGTCTTGGATGTTTTCCGGCAACCTTACTTCGGAGGTTAGCACCCATTCACAGGTACTTTCGCCGACAGCTATCTCAAAACCTTGTGGTCTTGGGTCAAAGTATAGCGCCGGGCTAACCTGATAATCGAGTTGGAATTTCTGCATGGAATCGTATCCATTATAATTTTCTCCCAGGTAGCGGTACATGGTGTCTATCTGTACTTTCGAAAATTTCATCCCTATAACCCGTTGTGCAGCAGCAACATCAGACCTTGAAAATGCCGGATGCCGGTATTTGGCACAGCCAGTCAGGATATACATCAGGATAAGACCAGTAAAGACAATTTTTTGCATAAGATTTGCTTTAAATATTTTTTACCCCCTCAAGTCCACGTTTGATTAACTGACAAGGGTTTGCGGGAAAGCTGCTGTTTTAGCCATTTCATTCAGGATTAATACCACGGACAAACCCATGAATGTAAAAATTGTGCGTTTCCATATTCAAAGCAAAGAAAAAATGCGCATTTTTAGGTTCAAAATAATCAAAATGCGCATTAAAATCAGCAATCTCTTTCCTGCCGCCTGCAAACCGGCAGTTTTGGTTATGTTTCTCGGTGGGATTTGTATCCCCTTAGTAGCTCAGCAGGCGGCGAAGCAAATTCCCGTTGTTGAAAAAGTAGATCCGTTTATTGGTACTGGGGCCCACGGGCATGTATATCCGGGCGCAACGGTGCCGTTTGGAATGGTACAGCTTAGCCCTGACAATGGTACTCAGGGCTGGGATTGGTGTTCAGGATATAATTTCAGCGACAGTATTATTGCAGGTTTTAGCCATACCCACCTCAGCGGTACCGGGATTGGTGATCTTTGTGATGTGTTGATTATGCCTGCTGCCCGTGCGCACGACCTGAAGACACTGGTTAAAAATCCAAAAGAAAAGCCTTACGTGAGTGGTTTTTCTCATGCAAACGAGCAAGCCCGACCGGGGTACTATGGGGTTTTGCTCAACAACGGCATCCGTGCCGATCTTACCGCCTCTACCTATTGTGGCGTTCATCGCTATACCTACCCTGCTTCTGCTACTCCCTCGATTGTTATTGACCTGTCCTTTGCTGTCAACTGGGACCGTCCAATGGCTACGCAGCTGCAAGTAGTCAATGATACTTTGATTACGGGGTATCGGTATTCCACAGGCTGGGCAAAAGACCAGCGTCTGTATTTTGCGATTTTGCTCAGTGCTCCAATGCATGAGTATCAACTTTTTGATGCGGAATGGCGGAATAGTTCCGAAACGCCGACAGGTGAGGGTTCGCGTATGCAGTGTTTCTTTCGGAAACCTACTGGAGGCCAGGTTGTTGTCAAAACGGCCCTTTCGTCGGCAAGTATAGAAGGGGCGCTGGCGGGTCTTCAAGAAGTGCAGGGAATGGGCTTCGACCAGATCAGAGAGGCTGCTCAACAACGCTGGGCAGCGGAACTGGGAAAGATTAAAATTAAAAGCACTGATAAGGCTCTGGAGACGCTACTTTATACCTCTCTTTATCGGACTGCACTTGCGCCGGTCCAGTATTCTGATGCCCTTGGCGCATACAAGGGACCGGATGGCAAGATACACCAGAGTAAAAAGTTCAGGCGGTACGATATTTTTTCCCTTTGGGATACCTTCCGGGCAGCGAATCCTCTTTATACGATAACCCAGCCGGATAAAGTAAACGATATGATCGCTTCTTTACTGGACCACTTCGCCAGCACTGGATTACTTCCGGTTTGGTCGCTGCTTGGCAACGAAACCAACACCATGACGGGTTACCATGCCGTACCGGTAATCGTAGATGCGTGGATGAAGGGTTATCGCGGATTTAGTACGGATACAGCCTTCACAGCTCTTTTGACCAGTGCGATGCAGAATATCCGTGGCACTAAACCTTACAGGGACTACCAGTACATTCCCTATGAATTGGAAGGGCAGTCAGTAACCAAAACACTGGAATTCGCCTTTGACGACTGGTGTATTGCGCAGATGGCAAAGGCAATGGGTAAAGTCGAAGAAGCAGCTACATTTGAACGCCGTGCGCAGTTTTATCGCAACCTTTTCGATACCTCCACAGGGTTTATGCGTGCAAAACTGCAAAATGGAACCTGGAAAACGCCTTTTGATCCAAAATTTTCCGACCACAACTTTGAAGTTGCCGAGTATACGGAGGGGAATGCATGGCAGCATTCCTGGTTTGTGCCACACGATATTTATGGGCTCATTGAATTGCATGGCGGGGATCAGCGCTTTGCTGCAAAGTTAGATCAGCTTTTTACAGAGAGTTCTGAAATTTTAGGTGAAAATGTTTCTGCGGATATTTCAGGGCTTATCGGGCAATATGCACACGGCAATGAGCCCAGCCACCATATTGCATATATGTACAATTATGCGGGGAAGCCTTGGAAAACCCAGGCACAGGTCCGCAACATTCTGGCTACGCAATACAAAACCACGGCAGAAGGTCTTTGTGGGAATGAAGATTGTGGGCAGATGTCTGCCTGGTATGTGTTCAGTGCGTTGGGCTTTTACCCGGTCAACCCTGCTTCGGGTGTTTATGTGCTGGGTAGTCCTACTATTGACGAGGCAGATATTGCCGTACCCGGAGGAGCATATTTCCGCATCCGGGCAAAAAACAACAACGCAAAGAATGTATATATCCAATCGGCGCGGCTCAATGGCAAGCCCCTTGACCGCTCTTTTTTGTTACATCAGGAAATTATGCAGGGGGGAACACTGGAACTGGTCATGGGCCCCAGGCCCAATCTCCGACTCTGGACAGCTGCTGCTGCCCGTCCAAAATAATCGGCAATATTTTGTTTTGTATAAATAGCTTTTTGCAAAAATTAAAAATATTCTTTGGCTTCCGAAGGCGCCAGGCCTTTCCTATAATGGCATACGAAGGAGATAGCCTCAATTATATTTGTTAAAAACAGGTTTAACAGGAATATTTTCTGCTCGGGAAATTTCATTGAATATTAAAGGTACTTAAATTGACGATTGCTAATTTTTTTTGCCTTAAATTGCGGGCACAAATTGTTTTAACAATAA
>CAZGOT010000325.1:0-3575 GCA_964527495.1 uncultured Haliscomenobacter sp. | reverse complement strand
AAGACCGCTTTCCCAACCCGTATAAGCACAGCGAAACTGCGGGTAGGCAGGAAACTCCGCACCTGCACACGCCGCCGCAAAACCGCTGTACGGAGTATGCCCCGAGGGTATAGCAGGCAGCTCCAAGGCAGCGTCAAACCCCAAATCGGTGGGGAGCCCTGACAAAATAGCCAGGCGCGCCGGACGAACCAGTACAATATACAGTCCCTCCAGGCCTTCTTTCAAGCTATATTCCCGTAGATGGGAAATCCTGGTTTTATAGTCGGTTTCAGAAGAGTCAACATCCAGCAATAAAAGAGGCTTTCCAGCCACTTTCAAGTACCTGGGATTTTTCAAATGAGCCATCAATCCTTGTATTTCGAAAGGAGAATTGACTCCATCCATCCTACTGTCGAGGATGCCTTTTTTATTAAAGTCCGGAGTGGAGTCGCTCAGGCAGATGCAGTATGGCATATCCGGCGCTCCCTGCCCAAGCATGTGCGAAAGGGGTGCTCCCCAGGCTATTTCCCCTCCTGACAGGTAGGCGTAAAAACAAAAGGCAGATATTCCGTATCGCTTCGCCAACGCCACCTGCTCCTCCAGGATTTCAGGCCGTCTTTGATCGTAAAAGCCCAAATCAGCGGGTACCCGAAGTAAATTCCGGTCACACCCCGCTGCTAGCGCCCGGTTAGCCAACGCAGTCCAACCACTGTACCCTTTCCCTCCCAGAGATTCATTTTCAGGGCAGGGATAATAATGCGGCATATAAAAAGCTACTGCTTTTACCACAGACAAACTGCTTATCTCGTGTATCCACTTCTGCTTGAGTTTTACTATATTTCTTGAAATACTCCGCAGTTTGAAATCGGATTCTATCTGCGCCGTAGTTTTTGACAAGTGGTGCAAAATAACCGCATCCGAATTGTAATATACATCGTATCCCTCCTGCCGTATGCGGAGACACAAATCGCTGTCTTCACAATAACACGGCAGGAATTCCTCCGAGAAGCCCCCCAGTTTTTGCACCAACTCTGTAGGAGCCATCAGGCATGCTCCCGATACATAATCTACCCGGCGGGTGTAGTTGTACCGGGGTTGATCCGCATCATCGTTCAATCCAATCATGTCGGACATGGCATCGTAGCGGAACGCCGCCCCCGCCTCCTGTAAAAAGCCGTTGGGGTAAATGAATTTCGGTCCTACAGCCCCGACCTTTGGATACTGTAAAAAGGTACTGTACAGACTCGAAAGCCATCCGGGGGCCACCTGCACGTCGTTGTTGAGAAAAAGGACATACTTTCCCCGAACATGCTGCAAAGCACGGTTGCAGTTGCGCAAAAAGCCCAGGTTGGATACATTCCGGATTAACGTAAGATTGGGAATGCCAGCCAGTACCGCAGCCGAACTGTCCGTCGAGGCATCGTCTGCGACCAGTACCTCGTATGAAACATCCCCCCCCGTGTATTCTGCAATGGAACGCAGACACTCCAGCGTTAGCGATATATGGTTGTACACCGGTACAATGATAGATACCTCGGGTTGCGAGGGCGGCACTGGCAAATGGATACTTTTGGCAAATCCCCCCGGGGATTTACCGCCCATTTCAAATATAGATAGGGCAGCTGAGGTGCCTTTGCGCGTTTTTTTACCCCTCTGCCGGGCTATGTCCCTCTGTACCTCTTCGTAAGCAGTCCATTCCCATACGCCATTGGCTACCCGGCAAGGCTCATGGATTACTCCCTCCTCCATACCGGATAAGCCCTCTGTCAGCCCTCCTACCATCTCGGGACTATATATGTTTTGAACCACTTCCCTTTTCTGCAACTCACGCAAAAACCGGAAGCGCCGGTAAAACCAATGCGCTAGTTTGTCTTTTTGTACAGCGCTTAGCGGCAATTTATGAAATAGCCATCGAAGTAATGAAAACAATACACTCATCGCAAGCCTATGTTTTATTGGCTAATAACTCTTGGTCAGGGCGGGTACCAACCTGGTTCAGCGCACTCCAGGTAGCCTCGAGGTAGGCGTACCCATAGCGCGCATCTGGTTCCAGATAAGCCCCCTCGGCCCACTCATTCCAGGCGTTGACAAATACCAGTTGTTCATCGGTGTTCCCTATGCGTTGCAGGGTGTCTTCCAGCGCATTCTTGAGCCATTTCTGATATAATCCCGGGCTGGAATGTAGAAAGACAGCCCCTTTATTTTTGCGCCGGGCCGTATTGTCCCAGGATGGACAAACCCCCCTGAACAAAGTGTAATCTGTTGCCGCATAAGGCATACTCCTGAGCACCAAAGAGCGCCAATCGTACAGGATAGACTGAAAATTCAACGTCAACGGCCTCACCTCATGATCTATCAGCCGGGCATTGGAGTTGTTAGGGGGAAACTCCAGAGCGGCGTCCATATCGTATATCTTTGGATCCACAGTCTCAAAAGAATGAGTGCAGGCTATATACAATTCCCTACCCTTGTGCGTGCGGTACCACGAACGCCAACGCAATACCGTTTCGCGCGCATCCGGCAAAATACCGGGCCGATAGACAATCAGCAGCGGCTTACCGGATATCTGGATGTACCTGGGATCGTCTAAATAGACAGACACATATTGGATGAATGCGATATCATCCTCCGGACTATGGTTTTGCTGAATCAACACATCGCTTTCCCTTCCATCCCAGCGCCTGCTCCAGTTTTCATTCGCCCAGGAAAGGCAAAAAGGGAAATCGAGCCCAGGGTTGGCCAAATAATCCAGAATGGGCTGTTCAAGAAGCCTTTTTCCACCAAACCAGTAAAAATGGAAGCAAAATCCCCCAAGGCCGTAATTTTTGGCAAGTTCTACCTGCCGTATTTGCGTTTTTTGATCCAGTACATTGTAATAGCCCAACTCGCCCGGAACCCGGGGCTGGTAGTGCCCTTCGAATTGTGGCTGGGCCGGTTTGACGTTCGTCCACTCCGTAAACCCCTCTCCCCACCATTCGTCGTTTTCAGGAATAGTGTGAAACTGGGGGAGATAGAAAGCGATGACTTTTGCCGGACAAACCGCAAACGGCACTTTTTCCTCGTAGGGGATATACCGCTCATCTTGCGCTGTAGGCAATGATAAACCATCATAGGGCGATTCCGCCTCTACCTTTTCGATAACGAGAGAAGGATTTTTACCCATCCAACCCGACGCAATGGTATAGTAGTCCACTGCCTTCTCTATAGCGCGATCCCTGAGCCCCGAAGGCAATGGCAATACCTTGAAAACCATTTTTCCGATAAAAAAAATCAGTCTTTTCAACATGATAGGTAATCTACATGGCTAAGAAGCCCGATGTTCTACAATAGAATTTTAGGTTCATTGCTCTACCCGCCTGATTTTGGTTAAAAATGTGCACTTATGGATTCCGCTTCCTGAAATACCCGCCCAACCAGCGCACAGGTTGCGTCAGCTTCCACGACCAGGAGTTTAGCAAATTTTCCATTTGCTCCTCTTGTCTCAATATTTCCTTCTGTTGCCACGAGATTCGATCCTGACTCGCCCGCAACATGCCTTCTAAGCCCTGACGAACCTCCTCCAAACCCGATACCCGGGACTCTAAACCCTGTCGAAC
>CAZGOT010000324.1:0-3591 GCA_964527495.1 uncultured Haliscomenobacter sp. | reverse complement strand
GAATACTGGTTTGCCGTGGGAAGGCATGGAGATTTTCCAGCGCTCCTGCCAGCCGCCATGGGAAAGCAGGTACACCTCCCCACTGCCAGGGAAACTTTTGGGGTTTATCCAGAAACTGATGGTAGTAAAGGCAGAGTTCAACTGGGCGCTGTTGGGGGCGGTAACCGAAGTTGAGCTCCCATTGGTTTTGAGCGCACTGTTACCATACCCAAAGCGGTCAGTGGTTATCGTACCGTTTTTAATAGTGGCGTGGTTAGCAAAAGGCGTATTGTCCACGCCATTGCCGGTAAAGGAATAGCCTGCAACTTTAGCCCTTGCCACTGCCGGTGCCGTACTTTGTGTTGTGTACAGCGTGGTGATTTCAGCAGCGGTGAGTGCTCTGTTGAACAGCATCACCTCATCGAGGGAGCCTCTGAAATAGTTGCCATTATCAATGGGGTCGTAGCCAATGCCGAGGGGGTATTTTGTGCTGTCCAGTGCCCCGGTCACGTTCTTTTCATTCACTTTTACCCCGTTGAAGTAGATGATGTCCTTTGATCCATCATGTACCATCACTACGTGGGTCCATCTGTTAAGCTGAAGGGGCTGTCCGGAGTCCATATCGCTACAGCAGGCCCCGTTAGAGTGGGTAGTGAATACTGGCTTCCCATGGGAAGGCAGGGAGATTTTCCAACGCTCCTGCCAGCCGCCGTGGGACAGGAGGTACACTTCCCCTTGTGCTGGAAATGCTGCAGGATTGACCCAGAAGCTGATGGTGGTATTGGCAGTGTTGAGCTGCGGGGCATTAGGTGCTGTCGCACTCCCCTGTACCCCATCAAAGGCCATTGCTCTGTTAGAAACGCCAAAGCGATCCAGGGTGAGCGATGCGCCGTTTACCGCCGCGTGGTTGGCGAAGGTGGAACCGTCGTTTGCGCTGCCTGAAAAGCTATAGGATGCCACAGGGGTCTGTGCCTGCACGCCTACCGCCAACAAACAACAGCAAACCAGTCCTAAAATCCATGGTAATTGCTGTTTCATCGAATTAAGGTTTTTTAATAAAGAATATGGTCCCGTAATAGGAACAA
Source organism: uncultured Haliscomenobacter sp. (assembly GCA_964527495.1). Lineage (GTDB taxonomy): Bacteria > Bacteroidota > Bacteroidia > Chitinophagales > Saprospiraceae > JADJPL01. The sequence continues at coordinate 2,527 of CAZGOT010000324.1, read as the reverse complement.
CCTGGCGCAAATCTCTCCCAAGCATTGTGGCGTTTGCACCAGGGATTGTCCCCATGGTGTTCAATCAAAGCCGCACAAATCTGCCGGATACCCTGCCTTGCGGTCCTATACCTACTATCTGGTATAGACCCGGGCGGCAACGCGTCAAATCCAGCTCCGCATATTCCGTGCCGTTAAGGAAAAATTCCTGTATCAGCCTACCGGAAATATCAAATACTTTCACCTGCTCGATGGGCATTGGAGCCCTCACAGTTACCTGCCCCGGTCCCGGATTCGGGAAAACCATCAGCTCACGGAAAACCGAATTGGTCCGGGCAGTAGCAGATGTTGCAGTTCCTGGGCCCATCAGCGATTTTACAGCCTCTGGCGTCAGGGCATAATCGAAAATTTTTACCTCGTCAATTACCCCTTTGAAGTTGTAGGCATTATCCCCGGGCAGCATTTGGCCTATGAGTAATGCCGCCGAAGTAGTACGCATTTTTCCACTCATCGCACGGAAACTGTGCAGCTCGCCGTTGAGGTACAAAGCCATTAGCCCTTCGGAATAAGTGGCGGCCACGTGGTAAAAACTGTCTGTTTGAAGAGTGGCCTGAGCATCGAGGTCAGCAATAGCGGAAAATGTATTCACCGTCCAGCGCAGCTTGCGGTCCGGCGTAATAGAGAGTTTCCATCGGTTTTGCCAACTGCCGTGCGAGAGCAGGAAGGTTTCTTTATCAGGAAGGGCGCGTGCACTCAGCCAGCAACTGATCGTGATGCCATCCTGAAAATTAAGCAGGGAGTTGTTCGCCACTGAAATATGCTGTGCCCCACCATTGAAATAATAGGCACTCTGCGCTTGACCGAAGCGGTCGGCATTGGGGATAGCCCCAAAGGAAATGCCGTGCAACTGGTTGCCGCTCACGTCGAAGGGATTGCCACTAAAGGGATAATCTGCAATGACTTTACCCCGTGCCGCTGCATCAAATGTCTTTACCAGAATCCTGAACTTCGTTTCGGCGCTCAACCCGCCGTTATCCCGCACGCGCACCGTGATTTCAGGTATTCCTTCTGTAGGTGGCGCTGTCCAACTTACCGTCCTGCCAGATCCACTGAACACCCCGCCGCTGGCGATCCATTGATAGCTAAGGGAATCATTGTCGGGGTCGGTGGCCAGACAAGTAAATTGCACCCCTCCCCCTGGGATGGCGTAGGACTTATCCTTTACGACTTCGATAATTCTTGGGGGATCATTGATTTTCAGTACCACAGGGAGCAAGAGAACTGCAGTATCGCGCTTGCCTTCTGAATCAATAACGATACAGCGGATTTGTGCGGTATCAGCCTTGGCCGGGGCCGTGTACCGCACAACAGCTCCGGTTCCGGTAATCATACCCAGGCTGCTACTCCATTGATACTGTAGTTGCTGGCCTTCTGGATCAATAGCAGTTGCGAAAATGGAAGTGGTGTCACTTATTTCGACAGGAGCGCTGGATGCGGCAAGGCCTTTAATCCTGGGAGGCCAGGAAAACGGAGTGCTCTGCTGCCGGTAGTCCACGACAACCCCGTTGACCAGCATTTTATTTTTGTCGTAACTAACCGTACCACCTGCTGGACAAAGAGTTACGAGCATAGCTTCGTTTGCCGGAATCAAGATTTTCACTTTCCCGCTGATGTTTTTCAAAACGAACTTTTCAGATAGTGCTTCATAGATGTCTGAGGGTGTATTGCCTGCATCCAATTCCACGCTTTGTGCAACCGGATAAGAATTGTAATACAGATAAGTCGGATAGGATGTCCCTTTAAAAAAATCTGTTGCTAAAACATTGATTTTAAGTATTTTATCAACATTTGTTTTTTCCACCAATGCACCTAGATAGCCGATAGAAGAAGTGCTGTACAGCGAAAGGTTGGTGGCAGCCCATCCCCCCCGCAGGGCATCCCCGGTTGCGAATGGCGTGATGCCCTGCCATACCTGCCGGAGTGCCTCGTAGCCGATGGCACCCTGGGGATCGTTGGCCGAAGACCATGCCGCGCCATCCTGCAAGCTAGAGGGGAGGAAGTTGGGGAAAAACAGGCGGGTGGCATTGGCGAGGTTAAGCATCCATTTCCCAATAGCACGGGCGAAGCGTTTGTCGTAACGCACCATTGGCGCGAGTGCTGCAGCCTGCTGAACACCATTTAGCTGAAAGGCATAATCATTGCCATTATCGTTAGCTTCTCCGATTAATCCGGAAACGTTGATATTGCCCCAGTTGCCGACAATCGCGCCCCAACCGCGGAGAGGCCCTCTGTCGAATGCCCAGTTGACCATTTTTTGCATATCGTACTGGGTTCCCAGCTCTGCATTCATGCGGGCTGCGGTGAGGATGCCGTAAGGTAATTGCAATTCGTAGGAAGGGTTGGAAGGCCATGTGTGCAGGAACTCCAGTGACCATTCTGCGGCTTTGAGATATGCTGGATTTCCTGTTTTTTTCCAGGCGTTGTAGAGCAACCAGCCAAAAGCCCCTGCTGCTTCAGGTTCAGGGACCCCATTTGCGTTGTGGGTTGC
>CAZGOT010000323.1:0-3591 GCA_964527495.1 uncultured Haliscomenobacter sp. | reverse complement strand
GCCAAATGACGGCCTTCGGCCTTTTTATACAACCCTAAATTTCATTCTGCCACTGCAGGCGACAGAGTATCTAAGCCTCCTTCACCCGCTTTTTTAAAACGCGTACAAAGGTAGTACATTTTTATCAACCAGCATGTTCGGCAATATTGTGCTTTAAGGTGAATTTCTTGAATAAGCCCTTGCAGTTGGGGTTCAAATGCTGAAAGCAAGCAGGGTAAAGCGTATTATATATACAAAATTTTAAATATATTCATTTAAATAATTTTGATTCTATTGTAGAAACGTTATCTTTGAACTCTTAGAGCTATGAAACAGTATGAGGCTATTTTTTCTGAAAAAAGCAACGGTTACGTTGGCTTTGGCAGGGGTGTTTTATGTCGCCCAATGCCAACAGGCAGATTTTCATGCGAAAGTCTGCGCTACACAAGATCATGTCCTGCCCTGGCTTAGGGAATTTCAGCAGAATGCTTTTCTTTCTCCCCGTACCAATGAAATACTTTACGTCCCCGTTGTCATTCATCTCGTTGGAACGGACGATGGAAAGGGTTTCATCTCCGATGCCCGGGTGCTCGATGCCTTTTGCACATTGAACCGCCATTTTGTCCAGGCAGGCATACAGTTTTTTCTGAAAGGGGATATCCGGCGTATCCAGAATACTTATTTTTTCGACCATGACTCTGGAGCTGCAGGCATCGCAATGATGCATATGCACAACGTCGCAGGTGCCGTAAATACCTATTTTGTGGAAAATGCCGCTGATGCTTGTGGCTACACTCTCCGGGATAACAGCGGATTGGGTGTTGGCATTGCGTTAAGTAGATCTTGTACCGGTGACAACGGTAGTTCCTGGACCCACGAAATGGGGCATTTCTTTTCCCTTCCGCATACCTTCCACGGTTGGGAAAGGGAAACCCTGAACTGGTCGCTTGCTGCTCCTGCCCGGGCAGGGGGTATTGCCGTAGAGTATGCTGATGGCCGGAATTGTTCTGTTGCAGGCGATGGTTTTTGTGATACTCCGGCGGACTATCTCAATGGACGTTGGTTTTGCGGACCTGAGGGGAAAAGCCAGATCGTACAATTAGATCCTGCGGGAAATGCCTTCGCTTCGGACGGCACGTTATTCATGTCTTACGCCGCAGACTCTTGTCCCTCGCGCTTCTCCCCTTTACAACAGGAAGCAATGCGGGCCTACCTCAAGTCCATCCGGATTGATCTGCTTCAAGGCGTTCCACAATCTATTAATTTGACCTTGCGGGATGATTTACAGCTCCTGCAACCTACAAATGCTTCCCAGATACCTTCTTTTCAAGAGGTCCTGCTCTCCTGGAAAAGGGCCTCCGGTGCAATCGGCTATTTGGTGGAATTATCTTTCCTGCCCTCTTTTGCCTTTGTCACCAACAGTTACCTGACTAAAGACAGCTCCCTGCTCCTCAAAGATCTTAAGCCCTCCAGAACCTACTTCTGGAGAATCCGACCCTTTAGTATGTTCTCGACCTGCAGGACCTTTTCTTCAGTGCAAAATTTTGTTACAGGTTCCGTTACTGCTCTCAAACAGCCGGATTTCGAGGAACGTGCATTGGTTTTATTCCCCAATCCTGCCAAACCCAGTCAGCCCTTATCTATAAAATTTCAGGCTGAAAATGCTGGCAGAATGGAATTCCAATTGATGGACCTGATGGGGCGGATAGCCTCCTCCGGGGAATGGCCTATTTTATCCGGGGAGAACCTTCTGTCTCTCCCAAATCTGCCAAACCAGCAAGGCACCTTTACACTTCACCTTCGGGCAGAAGGCAGAACTTTCACCAGGAAGGTATTTATCGGACCTTAACTGCAACCATCCGTCAAATGCCTTACAGCTCCATTAGGCTTTTTGAGAACGCGGTTTAAAGGACCAGCTCAACACCAAACGACAAACCTCCGCTCCATCTTCTCCCCGCCCGATACTAAGCACTTCCACCTGCTGCCCCTCGCCGCTGGAATAAGCGCGTTGTACAGCATCCCGTATCCTTGGGCCATCCTCACAGGTGAAAACGGTTCGCCCAAGGGCCCTCTTGGAATAAACGGCTTCCAGTTTGGTAACCAGCATGGACATAGGTCCCCGGCCCTCCATCGCAATCATAGCAAGCATTCCCGTAGAAAGCTCGCCAGCTCCGGCCAATGCCGAAAAATAGGTCGAGCGAAAGGGATTTTGTGTCCTCCAGGAAAAGGGAATCTCTACCCGCCCAACGTCAGGGTCCACAGACAAAACCCGAACGTTCCAAAAGAAGAGGCTTGGTAGTTTCCATAAATAAAAAAGGCGCATCCGCGTTCTGTTGCTCAGATTGGCAAGTAAACGCCGTACCGCAGGCGATTGCGGGTCAAATGGGATATCCTGCATACCATATTTTTTGCGAATATAGCAAAAGCCATATTGCATCGCTACACTTATTCCTACACAGACAGACTTCAAAAAGGAAATTTTCACCTAAAATCTTCAAATTTCCCTATTTTCATTAGCTTTGCCCCGCAGTAATAAAAAACACAGAAACATGAATTTACACGAATATCAGGGCAAAGAGTTACTCAAAAAATATGGCGTCGCCATCCAGGAAGGTATCGTTGCCCACTCCCTCAGCGAAGCCGTTGATGCTTATCACGCCCTGCAACAAAAAACTGGCTCCAATGTAGCAATAGTAAAAGCCCAAATCCATGCGGGCGGGCGCGGAAAAGGCGGTGGGGTCAAACTCGCTAAAAGCCTGGAAGATCTCAAAACCCATGCAGGTAATATCCTGGGCATGATGCTGCGTACCCCCCAAACCCCCGGCGGAATGGAAGGCCCGGGAAAATTGGTCAGCAAGATTCTTGTCGCGGAAGATGCCTACGCTCCCGATTTCAATGCGTGTAAAGAATATTATATCTCCATCCTGATGGACAGGGAGAAGAAATCGAATGTCATTATATATTCAACGGAAGGGGGAATGGATATCGAGCAGGTCGCTGAAGCTACCCCACACCTCGTTCATAAAGAGTGGATTGACCCAGCAGCAGGCTTCCAGGCATTCCAGGGCAGGAAAATTGCCTTCAACCTGGGCCTGGAAGGAAAGGCGTTCAAGGAGATGACCGTCTTTATTGCCCGCCTCTATCAGGCCTTCGTAGAAAACGATGCTGCACTTTTCGAAATTAACCCCTGCCTGCATACCGGCGACGACCGCATCGTTGCAGTGGATTGCAAAGTATCTCTCGATGACAATGGCCTCTATCGCCATCCCGACCTCGAAGCAATGCGCGATTCCGCTGAGGAAGATCCTACAGAAGTCGAAGCCCGGGAAAACAACCTCAACTATGTCAAACTCGACGGCAATGTAGGTTGTATGGTCAACGGAGCTGGCTTGGCTATGGCTACTATGGATATCATCAAACTATCCGGCGGCGCCCCGGCCAACTTCCTCGATGTCGGAGGCACCGCAGATGCCCAGCGGGTCGAACAGGCTTTCCGGATTATCCTCCGCGACCCCGCAGTGAAGGCTATCCTGATCAATATTTTTGGAGGGATCGTGCGCTGCGACCGCGTAGCCCAGGGGGTTATAGATGCCTATAAAAATATGGGCGCCG
>CAZGOT010000322.1:417-3594 GCA_964527495.1 uncultured Haliscomenobacter sp. | reverse complement strand
GACGATATCAGTCTGAGCATGCACTGTGAAACAGCAGAAATCATGCGGGCATATACGCGTATAGTAGAAACAGAAGGCAAGCTCAGCGGACTGCGTGCGTATTCCGCAAGCCGCCCCCCCCACTCGGAAGGGCTGGCTATTTTTATCGCCTCCTATCTCGCCCACGAAACCGCATGCGCCAATATCAACCTTTTGCACCTAAGCAGCAAAAAGGCCGTAGATGCCGCGCTGATGATGGCGGAAGTATTCCCGCACATCAACTTCCGGAGAGAGGTCACGATTGGACATTTGCTCCTCGACGTAGATGCCCCCAGTGCCGGCCACGCCAAGGTAAACCCTCCGATCCGGGAGCGGGAAGATGTCGAATATCTGTGGAAATGCCTGCTGGACCGCAAACTAGACTGGGTCTGCAGCGACCATGCCTGTTGTTCCGAAGAGTTCAAACTCGACAAGAGAAACCCGGATAATATTTTCCTCGCAAAATCGGGATTTGGTGGCACAGAATACCTCCTTTCGGGTTTGTTTTCCGAAGGCAGCAAAAGAGGTATGTCGTACCCACAAATGGCAGAATTGCTCTCCTGGAACCCTGCTAAACGCTATGGGTTGCGGGAGAAAGGGGATATTGCCCCCGGCTACGATGCCGACCTGGTATTGCTTGACCCGCGGGAGTCTTTTACGGTACGTGCTGCCGAGTCGGAATCCGCCCAGGGCTATACCCCATTCGAAGGGATGACCCTCCAGGGAAAAGTCAAAGCAACATTTTTAAGAGGAAATCTCATCTTTGAAAATGGCCAGGTACTCGGAACTCCACAAGGTCAGTATTTAAAAAGAGGAGGTTAAGCACCTAAAATAATGGATATATGAAAAAGATACTTTTAGCCGCCGCCCTTTTACTGGCAGGGCATTTGACTGCGCAGATGAAAGTCAGCCTACCGGAGACCGGCATTTCAGGGCTTTATGAAGTCTTTTTTGCCACCGCCGACGCTGCCTATGCCAAACGCTATTTCGGGGAATATGGCTTCACTGTTGTGGACTCTGCAGAATTTTCCGAAGCTGAATCCATGAAACTCTATGGGGTCCCTTCCCGCCTGAAAGCGTATCGCCTGCAAAATGGTGCAATAGATAGTCACGGCCTGCTCCGTCTTTGGGTTTGGGAAAAGCCCCTCGGGCCTGGGGTAGGCTATGGCCCTCCGGAAACCATCGGTTCGCGGATGGCCGTTATGAAGACGAAGGACATCATGCGCATATATGACATCTATGCTGCAGCCCGCGATGGTGGACAGCCCTGGCTCCCCACAGAGCCCATTGCCGATGACCTGTTTGGGCTAAACCAGCCTGGGAAAAACGACTTTTTCAAACGTCCCGTGTTGGTACGGGAAAACGCAATCTATGGCGAATATTTCAACCACGTCTTTTTCCAGCGATATGGGTATGAAATTCCGGGATATGGGTATATCAATGAAAAAGCGCCACTTAAGACGAGCGAGTTTACGCACCATGATTTCTTTATACAGGGGGACAGTATCGAAGCACTGAGCTACCTGTATGAAGTACTCGGCTTGCAACCTGAAAAGACCCCTGAAATAGACGGCGACTGGCTACGCGGACCAAAACGCGTCTTTATGATGGAACCAGGCTACAGCCACTATTACTGGGGTTTTGTCTCGCCCAACAATATCTGTGGCAAGCTCAAATTTTTCCTGCCGCGAGGCAATAAACCCGATAGGTCGGCCCATCAACGTCCGGGCGAGATGGGCATTACGCTACATTCTTTCTATACCCCAAAGCTAGATTTTGTGTACCAGCTTGCCCTTAAGGACAAGCGCCTGCGCGTAGGCGTTATCCAAAAAAATGAATTTGGAGAAAGTTGCTTCGTATTTTCCGATACCACCGGCTGCCGCTGGCAGATTATCGAAAAGAAAGCCACAAAACACCAGCCGGTGACGAAGCTGGAATTTCTTTTTCCAAATGAATAAATGAAAAGTATTCCGCCGCCGCAGGCCGCCAAATGAAAAGCCGGGGGCTTTTTACACAACCCCATGTCTTTTGAGACAGCCTCTGAAAAACTTTCTCAAGTTCAATTTTTTTTACAAATCCGATAGGAAAAAAGCGATAATCTATCAATCATATTAAAAAAATAACCTTATGCAAAAAACAATCTTTATCCTACTGCTGGGGATATTGATCACCAGCGGCACAGGCTTAGCCCAGAAACCCCTTAATCTCGCCAATCCGACAGATAATATGACCGCTTACATCAAAATGCGGGGCTCGCTCGACCCAAATGAGGAAGTAGTCTATTATTGGAAAGGATTGATTTACAGTTTTATTCCTGGGGAGCGCAGCATACCGTTGTTTGAAATGGAGGCATATAATATTGCCATAACCAAGCCTGTGGAAGGAGGGTATGAAATGCTCACCCGGGAGGTGGCCTTATACCGCGACCTCAAGACCGGGGAATATCTCGAAAAGTGGTATAATCCGTTTATCAAAGATACTGTTGAAGTAATACATGTCTGGAACGATCCGGTCAATCAAAAATTCCAGCTTAAGAGCCCCCGAGGCGACTGGGGTATCCCGTATATGGACCAGGGGAATGGCAGGGTTTCCATGTTCTCTGATATATTCCTCCTCTACCCTTCTCCGCTTCCGAAAGCGGAATATCCGGAAAACAGTCGTTCTGACCAGTATCAAGCAGCCGAGTTATTCCAGTTTTTCATGGACAAAGCTGATTTGGACGACCCAAAAAAGAAATCAGTGTACAATGAAGTTGGGTGGACACGCCTCAGCGATTTCCTGCCCTGGATGCGCATGGCAGATAAACCTGGATACCTGGTGTATCAATGCCGGGGATACAAGATCATGGGCGGGGCCTTTGAAAAATTGCCTGCCAAGCTCAAACAATATGTACTTGACCGGCATCCGGAATATGCCAAGGCCCCAGCGACATTCATCAGCCCTAATATGACGAGTTGGCGCTACTTTAAAAAAGTGTTGGACGAAAAGAAGAAATAACGCCGCCTGCGGCGGCGTTATTTCTTTAAAATACGGGGTTGTGTAAGAAGTATTCCGCCGCCTGCGGCAGCGAAAGAAAATTTTAAAGGGGTTGTGTCAAAGGCCCCCTGCCTATTGTTGGCGGCTTACGCCACCAAATTTTATTTTGAATGGACACCGTTT
>CAZGOT010000322.1:0-407 GCA_964527495.1 uncultured Haliscomenobacter sp. | reverse complement strand
TCGCCGCCGAAGGCGGCAAAATACTTTTCCTATAGCTCCTTAGTTCATATCCATATTATGGAAGACGTTGACCACGTCTTCGTCGTCCTCCATTTTATCCAGGAGGGTAATCACATCTTCGACCTGGTCTTCGGAGAGCGTTTTGGTATGGGAGGGGATCCGCACCAGTTCGGAGCTTTCTACCTCGAGGCCCTTTTCTTCCAGTGCTTTGGAAAGGTTACCAAAATCTTCGAAATTACAGTACAGGGCGATTGCGCCATCTTCCTCTTTGATTTCCTGAAGGCCGTGGTCAATGAGATCCAATTCGAGGGATTCCATATCAATACCCTGGGGTTTTATCTTGAAGACCCCGAGTCGGGTGAACATATAATCCACGGAGCCGGAGGTGCTCAGGGAGCCGCCGTATT
>CAZGOT010000321.1:0-3594 GCA_964527495.1 uncultured Haliscomenobacter sp. | reverse complement strand
CTTTGGAGTTTTTTACGCCACATCTTACCATATGGAGTAAATACCGTGTAGGGGTTACCATCAGCTTTTGCCACTTCCAGTTTTTCAAAGATAACATGGTCTTTAAAGCTGTTAAAGGGGATGCTATGCTTCTGGAGCATGTTTTCTACCCTGGTATCGCGGGAAATAGCATAGGGCTCATAGTCCCGGTTGCAATACACGGCAGCTACGGAATGCCGTTGCAGCAACCTTGCCCAGACCTCATCGGGTTTTCCATGTTCTACCAGCAAGGTACTTCCTACTGCTTCCAGTGCTTTTTTCATCAGCTCCAGTTCGCTGTGGATAAATCCAACGCGGGCATCCTCTTTGTTTTTAAGCTGATCGAGGATTTCGGTATCGAAAATAAACAGGGGCAGCACGGGGTGTTTCCCCTGAAGCGCATGAAAGAGCCCGTGGTTATCGGACAAGCGCAAATCGCGGCGGAACCAAAAAATGGAGACCATACCAGAAGTTAATATTGTAGATTTGTTTGTGCGGCATCCCCACTTGCTGGAAGCATTTCTTTTTCCAACCGCGCAGATGCGTTTAACAAATCAAATGAAAGGAAAAGAAATTTTGGCGAAAAAAGTTCATAGTACCACCGTCCCAAGTTCACTGGCCAGTTGGTTTTCGATTTCTTTCAGGCGTAAATGAAGTTTTATACAGGCTTCGATTTCCGTTTCGGCGGCCTTAGCAGCGATCACTGCCTGCATTTTAGTGGTATTCCTATCCTTGAAGCGCTTGATCTTACGGAGTTTAAAACGCTTTATCAGATTTTCGGCATCCTTGCGCTGATTGTTATCCGGATGGGCTTGACTGAGGAAAATATCCCATTTGAGGGCCCAGTTTTCGCTGAATTCGTAGGGCGTGAAGATTAAATTAATGGCGAGTTGTACGATTTCGGGGTCTGGGTGTTGAAGGAAAAAATCAGGCTGAAGAGGTTGTTTATCAAGGGCGAGCTGGCGGATTTCCATGACAATCCGATGGTAGAGCGGATGGTCGAATTCCATGAGTACGTCATCAATATTCAGGAGTACATACTCTGCAACCGAAACCTGGGCCTGAGGGTCAAAAATTTTATTTCCTGCGGTGATGAGCAACCTGATCAGCTCTTTTTCCTGGTAGACATCCCCTATTGTCCCCTGACCGTAGGCTTGTTCCGGGATGAAGGGTTCTTTGCCCTGGCTGGGGGCTTGTTCGGCGGGGGCTAGTCCGGCAAGACTTTCCTGTTTGCGGGCAAATTTTTCATAATCCCTTTTGCGTATATTATTTATCTCCATGAGCAATTTGCCCTCGTCCACCCGGAGGGTTTCCCGGACGTTGCGCACGTACTCGTCCCGCCGCAGGGGATTATGGATACGGGAAATCGAATAGGCGATTTGTCCGATTACTGCAGCTCTTCGGGTAGGGTCATTTCCTGCCTGTTCGAGGAGCAGGGAAGTCTCCAATTGGATGATATCCTGGGCATTTTTCTGGATAAATTGCAAAAAGGCCTCCTTCCCAACTTTTTGGATGTAGGAATCCGGGTCTTCTCCATCCGGAAGGAGGACCACCCGAACGTTCAGGTCTTCCTCCAGGGCCATATCCAGTCCGCGGAGGGCGGCGCGAATACCCGCAGCATCGCCATCGTAGAGGATTGTCAGCTTACTGCTGAACCGTTTGATCAGCTTGACTTGTTCGGAGGTCAGGGAAGTACCCGAGGAAGCAACTACATTTTCAATACCATGGCGGTGAAGGGAAATCACGTCGGTATATCCTTCCACGAGGAAGCACTCATCGAGTTGGCGGATAGCTTTTTTTGCGAAAAACGCACCGTAGAGGACTTTGCTTTTGAGGTAGATATCGGTTTCCGGCGAATTGATATACTTAGGGGCGCGGGGATCCTTATGCATAATCCTGCCGGCGAAAGCAATAATTTTACCACTCAGGTTATGGATAGGGAAAATGGCCCGGTTGCGGAAAAAGTCGTTATCCATTGCAGAGGTGAGGCCAAGTTTACGGAGCAGTTCGATGCTATACCCCTTGGACACGGCTTCGCGGGTGAAGCGATCGCGATCGGCGGGGGCAAATCCCAGACCGAATTTCGCGATGGTGGCCTCATCGAAGCCCCGGTGCTTGAAATATGCCAGGCAGACGCTTTTCCCGAGGTCAGTTTGTTGCATTTGTTCGCTAAAAAACTCCTGAGCATACTGATTGATTAGATAAAGACTTTCAAGGACTTGTTGTTCCTGAAATACTGTGCTGTCGTTGGCGGTTTCTTCCAGTTCTATCCGATACTTCCTCGCCAGATAACGAATAGCATCAGGAAAAGAGAGGTTCTCGTGTTCCATGATAAAATGCACAGGCGTTCCGCCCTTGGCACAACCGAAGCACTTGAAGAAATTTTTGGAAGGCGAGACGTAGAAAGAAGGTGTTTTTTCGTTGTGAAAGGGGCAGAGACCTGCCAGGTTGACCCCGCGCCTGCGCAGTTCCACAAAATCGCCAACAACCTCTTCTATCTTAGCGGCATCTTGAACTTCCTGAATGCTTTTCTGGGAAATCATGGACCTGAATTCTGTCGCGTTTTACCGCTGTTTATTATTTTCTATATAGAGATAATCAACACTTTCCGGAGTCATTCTGACGCTGCGCAACAGCGGGGGCAGTACGGAAATCCTCAATTGGGCTTTTTCTCCTTCGCCTACTGAATCGCCCTGGGGTAATTCGGCCAGAACTTCAAAGTCTTTTGACCCGATGCGGTTAAAACGGCTTAGCCCAACCCGGAAGCTAATGCGAACCTGGGCGGGAAAAAAACGGGCCGATTCAGCAAAGGGAAAAGGGCTGATAGGTACAAATACTTGTTTTTCGGTATATTGTTCAGCGCTCAGTGCTATTTGCACCCTTCGGGGAGAAGCCTCCAGGCCAGGTACGAGGCGCAGCGGAACTTCTTTTTTAAAGTCACCGGAGAAATTCTGTAGGATGAGGGAATCTGTTGGGGCAAATTCAAGGTTTTTTAAAACCGACTGGGGCCCTTTGACGAGGACTTTGTCGGGATTTAACTGGATTTCTTCTTTCAGGTTGTATTCCGGGGCAAAATCCAGTTTGCCGACAAAGCGGACTGGTACAGTTTTCCAGGCCAGCGGTTCAATGCGCAGGTGCAGCTCTTCGAAGTTTATTTCAGCAATCCGCAAGTTTGCCGAATGCAACCTTTCGACCACTGCGGAGCGCAACCTTCCGGTATTGAGATCAAAAGTCGTATTGGTACCAGTATTAAAACGCAGGACATTTTCCCGGGAAAAAAGTGCATCATACAGCAGGCTCCACCCTTGTCCCTCCAGCAGTACCTTAACCTCTTCCGGCGGAGGTTTCACAAAAGTAAGGCCGGGGGGCAATTGGAATTCCAGGCGCACTTTTTTTTCCATCCTGTACACCTGGGCCATTTTGGTCGGCAACCATAAGGAAAGGGCTACCCCCAGACAAATCAAGAGGATGACCCTGTCCTTTTTCAGTTGGTCGAGCTGCTTATTCAGTAGTGCCCGTCTGCGCAGGTTTTTTATTACCGCCATAAAGCGATTCCGTCATTTCTTTGGAAATAGC
>CAZGOT010000320.1:0-3601 GCA_964527495.1 uncultured Haliscomenobacter sp. | reverse complement strand
TGAACTAGCCGGCTTTCCAAAAAGAGCTTTGAGAGGCTATCTACATACCATGGAACGCCTCTTTTGGCGTTCCAGAAAAAATTATTGCACGAGATTTTGATTTGCTGTCGTGGAACCGGTCATTGCTTCTTAGGTCACCAGGAAACCTATTCTCAGAATTTCCCTTCTGCAAAACCATTACTTCCTCTTGACATTACAAAAGTCTATTTTCTTCCGCCTTCAACATAGTACATTTTTATTCATTACTGGAATATTTTCATCGCATAAAATATCATTAAAATGTTTTTAATCAATTTTTTATGATAAAAAAACAATGATGTTTCTGTGATAAATTATTTTTTTCACGATCTTTTGCCGTGAAAATTTTGTGTTCTACTGGCAGTATAATTTGCCGTAAGGGAAGAGGCGTATTGCAGGAGTTGCAAAAATAGCCAGGTCCCTACACCATTAGTTTGCAGGATCTTTCCTTATGTTTTATAACCATAATGCTATTTTACCCCATGGGCGAAAAAACCTGCCCGGGCTTGTGCAACTGGGTTTACCACTATATTTTTGTTTAGATTAAGGTTCTCGCAAAGCATAAAGCAGGGAATGTATCGTAAAAAATTCTGCGTTTGACGACAAAATTTCATAAAAAGCGTCAACCACCAAATCACGTATTTTGAAATAAATTAATATGTAACCAGTTGATATACGTAATTTAAATGATTCTTAAACATCGTACATGATGCATATACAGAGAGAAAAAACCTGGTATGCCTGGTTTTCTATAAAAGATACTGCTATAATTTGTAGTCTTTTCCTGGTGATAACTGCCTGCCAACCCAATGAAAAACTTCAAGCCACCGAAAGAGAAGGCCAGGAAATTCTGGAACGCTACCGTACCCACCTTTGCACGGTAAAAAGGCTGGAAAAAGAAACCAATGCACTTTGGGAAGAAGTTTCCAAAAACCTGGATGCGCGTTTGCCGAAGGATATGCCGACCGATGAGCGCAGGAATATGATCAATATCCGGAATACTAACCTGATTAAAATGTTCGAAATTTATCCCTTGCTGGATACTTCCGTACAAGCATTAGTAGAAAAGGCCGGAGACATGGACAATGCCATCGTCGTCGAACTCCAGCAAGCCCGGCAGGCACTGGAAGAGGAACAATTCAGGTACATAAACCTGCTGGACAAGCTTGAAAAACTGCATGCCGATAATATTGATCAATGGAAGTCCCGATTGGAAGAAGTAAAAAAAGCCCCTTGTACAGGCGATTAGTCCTGGCATCCCATTAACCCTGATCCGTATGAAGCAGAGCAAATTGTTTGTGTACCTCGAATCTCTTTCCTCCCGGGAAAAGGAAAGGTTCCGGCAATTCGTTCATTCCCCTTACCTCAACCAACACCAGAAAACGCGGGAGCTGCTGGAAATTGCCCTTCAACAAGCCGAAAGCGATGCCCGGCAGTATACCCCACAGAAAATCTTCAAAATTTTGCACCCAGACGAGTCATTTTCAGAACAAAAACTCCACAATTACCTCTCCAGTCTGAAAAAACTTTTTCTCCGCTTCCTTGCCCTCGAAGCCTTCGACCGACAACCTTTTCTCGAAGACCTGCTCGTGCTGGAAGAAGCCAATCGCCGCAACCTGTTCGACCTGTTCAACAACAGGGTCAAACAACTCGAAAAAAATCTGGAAGCGAGCCCTTTCCGCGACGAGCCCTACCATCAGACTGCCTACCGGCTAAATGTGCAGCTAGGATATCACTCTGGCAACTTCGGGCGCAGGGCAAAAACCAGCGCGATCCTCCAAAAAATGATGGACCACCTCGACAAGGCCTATCTGATTGAAAAACTCCGCCATGCCTGCCACCTGACCGCCCACTCCATCCTCCTGAACGTCCAATATGATATGTCCTTTCTGCCGCATATCCTCGATATCCTTCAAAATAATCCGGAAAAATACACTTCAGACCCCAGTATTGATGCCTATTATACAATCCTGGGTACTCTCGGCCAGGAAAATGATGAATCCCATTATCTGCACCTCAAGCAACTCCTCGCCGAACGCTTCGAGGAACTTCCGCCTACCACCCAAATCGACCTCTACCGCTTCGCCAATAATTATTGCATCCGGAAGCTCAATACCGGCAATAATGGCTACCTGGAACAACTCTTCGATCTCTACAAACAAGGCCTCGACAAAGGACTCCTAATTGACAATGGGTTTATTTCCGAATGGGACTACAAAAATATTGCTACCCTCGGTTGCAGCCTCAAAGCCTTCGAATGGACCGAAAATTTCCTGGAAGCATTCAGGGACAAGCTCCCTGAAAACTGCCGCGAAAATGCACACGCTTTTAACCTCGCCAACCTTTTTTACCATAAAAAAATGTACGACAAGGTCCGCACTACCCTACTGAAAGTGCAGTTTACCGATGTCAAATACCACTTGAACACGGCTTTCCTGCTTTTGCGCACTTACTTCGAGGAAAGCGATACCGAGGCCCTCTTCAATCTGCTCGATACCCTGCGTATATATATCCTGCGCAACCGGCAAATTACTACCGAGGAAAAAAAAGGGTACAACAATTTCCTCAACTTCGCCAGAAAACTCATCAATTACCGGCTGGAGGATGGGCTCTACCAAAGCAAGACTTCTGTACCGGAAAAAATTAAGGCCCTGCGGTCTAAAATTGAAAACGCAGGCAACGTCACCCATAAAAACTGGCTACTCGAACAGTGCCAGGCTTGATGCCGTTCTCCCTGTTCCCTTTTTTATCGCCCAACATGGGTTATCTGGCTCTCCTCCAGGATTGGCATCCTACGGAAGCGCAGGACCAGCTGGATAGTCGCAAGTACATCCTTTTCACAATAAAAGGAAATCCGCGGAACATCATTTTCCTCGTAATAGACCCGCCCGACCTGGCTACCGTCAATATCATCCTTAGGCGAAGGGAAATCCAGCAACGCAGCCAGTAATTTCAAAGAAGTGTAGCTTTTTTTATCCCCGAATTTCCAGTATTCCATGGTATCTATCAAATGTAACGTCTCCCAGGGCTTCTTTCCCGACAGGTCCAGCAATGCCGGAAATGGAATCTGATGGACGACCATTCGGCGGCACAGATAGGGAATATCAAACTCCTTAATATTATGCCCACATACGTAATTTTTGCGGGGATCGCCGTAATGCTCGTCCATGAGGGCACTAAAATCTCGAAGTATCGCAGCCTCGTCGTCTCCGGCAAAGGATTTCAATCGCACCTGAAGGCCTTCGCCCTCTTTTCCTTCCCGAAGGATGCCCACAGAAATACACACGATTTTGCCAAACTCTGCAAAAATACCCGCTTTCTCCCTGTACAAAGCCGCCGCAACATCCTCATCCGGAGCATCCGCAGGCTGCACCCATTGCCGGCTGCGATGCCGCCATAAATCCTGAAAATGTTCGGGTATATCCTCAAAAGAGCGACAAGCAGAAACAGTTTCAATGTCCAAAAAAAGGACTTTAGTCAAATCTATTTGTTCCATACTGAAGGTTTTTTTAGTGTGCCTCGCCAGTATTGCCTACGGTGAATGCCTGCAAATGGCGTCCCTGTTGTACGCGCCGCTACCAGA
>CAZGOT010000319.1:0-3604 GCA_964527495.1 uncultured Haliscomenobacter sp. | reverse complement strand
GCACTGGAGCAGGGAGCTGAAATTGATCCGGACGATCTGGAATCCATGATGGCGTTGGCGATCTATGAAATTGGCAGTATCCGTTGGTGGCTGGTTGTACCCTTATTTATTCTGTATTTTCTTGGGGGATATTTTTTGTACTCTTCTCTCTTTGCTGCGGTAGGAGCCTCTATGAGCGATGACTTAGGCGAAGGGCAGGCGCTTACACTGCCGATTGCAATCCCGGTCATTCTTGCATTATATATTATGATGGCTGCGGTGCAGGCCCCGAACTCCAGTCTGGCAGTCTGGTCTTCGATTTTCCCGCTTTTTTCACCAATTGTAATGCCTGCCAGGCTTGGATTCAACATTCCTGCATGGGAAATTATTCTTTCGGTAGTCCTGTTGATGGCGACAGCAGTATTTTTTATATGGCTTTCGGGAAGGATTTACCGGGTGGGTATTTTGATGTATGGGAAAAAAGTGACGCTAAAGGAACTTGGCAAGTGGATGTTTCGGAAAATGTAGGATTTCTAAGCGGAATTAAGCGGTGGCTGATCTGGGGATTTTTACGGTGAAAGTCGTCCCTTTGTTTTCTTCTGAGCGCTTGACGAAAATCCTGCCATTGTGGTATTCCTCGATAATGCGTTTGGCGAGGGATAGTCCAAGCCCCCAACCGCGCTTTTTGGTGGTATATCCGGGTTGGAAGATGGTTTTGAAGCGGGAGGCGGGGATGCCTTTTCCTGTGTCGCTCAGGTCAATACTTACATAGGAGCCCTCTTCGTACACCTCTGCGGTAATAGCTCCTTGTCCATCCATGGCATCCAGGGCATTGCGCAGGAGGTTTTCGATTACCCATTCGAAGAGGGGTGGATTGAGAAGTACATATAAAGGGGGCTGAGTATTGGTTGCCGGAAATGTAAAAGTAACTTTTCGGGGTGCGCGTTTTTCCATATAGGCGCGGCAGGCATCGAGTTCAGAATAGATATTGTGGGGTTCGAGCCGGGGCAGGGCCCCAATTTTAGAAAAGCGGTCTGCTATCAGTTCGAGGCGGCGGACGTCATTGCCGAGTTCGTCCACGACTTCCACGACTTCTTCATCCCCTTCCTTTATGGTGCGCAAGTGTTCGAGCCAGGCGACGATGCCGGAGATGGGTGTCCCCAATTGATGCGCGGTTTCTTTGGCCATGCCTACCCAAACACGGTTTTGTTCGGCACGTCTTGCGGTACTGAACCCCAGATAGCCGAGGAAGACAAAACCTGCGATGAGGACGAGCTGGACAACAGGAAAAAAGCGGAGCTGTGTAAGCACCCGCGATTCTTTATAGTAAATCGTATTGCCATAGCTTTCAATGGTCAGTGCGCCCTGCTCCTGCATTTGCTTGAGGTAGCGCTTGAGTACCTGTGGATCTTCGGTTTCAAAATTACTGGAGGAGATGATTTTGTCGTTTTCATCGGCGAGGATAACGGGGATAGAGTTGTTGGAGGTAATAATTTGCCAGTGAATGCTTAAGTCGGAGCAGGACTCGCAGTCTGGCGACAGGGGCTTATTGGCTTCTTCCACCGCCATGGCCCAAAGTCTTACTTTATTCTGTTCTTCAATGGCGAGTTTGCGGGTGAGATAGCTGGTGTACAGGAGCGAAATCAAAATAAGGGCACTACCTGCCAGGGCAAGCCATAGTTTCCAGCGTGATTTTCTAGTGAACGTATCCATACACCCCGCCTGAAAAGGCCTTTGGTTCAAAATCCCGGCCCGCAAAATGCGTGCAACGGAGTAAATATACCCCTGTACCAACAGGTTTTGTGCAAATTTCTGAGCAGGTCAGATAAAATGCACAAAACCTACTGGTGCGAAGCTTAAAGTGTTAACGCCAGTTGTAGAAATTTTATTGCCGGCCATCCAGGAAAGCCTCGGTACGGGTGCGTGCATTTTCCCGGACATTGATGTAGAAAAGGTTAAAATCTCCGATATGGTAGTTTTTGCGCAGGTACAAAAAACTCCACGGAAATCGCGGACGGCTGATCCAGAGCAACCCATCGTGGTTGATGGCATCGCTGACGTTGGGGTATATTTTCTCAAAATCGCGCAGTACCGCGCCTTTGTGTTGGCTCCTGGGGGCATAGGTGCCGTCAATGGCCCAGTTGAGTGGGTTTGTAGACAAGTACCCATTTCCGGAAGCGAAGCGGTGCGGATAAAATCCCTTGCGAAAAGTCCGCCAGGAGCAATAGCACCCCGTCTGATCGGCACTCTTGCAGGGTTGAAGGGCAGTGTAATTGGATGGTGCTACGGGCATGCCTACCAGATATGCTGCAACCAGGCGCTCCGATAAAGGCTGTCCGTCGAAAAATTCTTTGAGCAGGGCGATGCTGTGCTGTGCTCCCTGGCTGTGCCCTGCAATAATGATTGGTCTGCCGGTATTGTAGTGTTCCAGGAAATAGAGGAAAGCATTGCGCACATCCTGGTAAGCAAGGTCAAATGCCTGCTTGGCATCTTCCTTGCGGTCGCTGTAATAGGCTTTGATATGTGCCTGGCGGTATCGCGGAGCATAAACCTTTCCCACATTGTTAAAGACAGTCGCCTGAAAGCGGATAGCGGATTCGTCCACCCGCTTGTTAAGGGTAGAATCGTCCACAGGTCCGTTCCATAGGATTTCTCCTTTTTTTCCGGTATAGATGGTGGGGTGGAGGAAAAAAACATCCACTGCTGCATTGGCCTGTCCTTCTGGGTAACCAGGGATGGAGCGGTCGGCCTCATCTGCCCGTTGGGGTAAGGCAGCCCAAAACTTTTCCTTGCTGTAGTCGGGTGCGGGGGGAGGACCCAGATCAGCATAGCCGCCTTTGGGGGCAGTAGCGCAGGAAATGGAGGTCAGCGCAATAGCAGATAAAATCACAATTTGGCGGATACGCATAGCAGATAATTTAGATTTTTGGACTAGCTGGGAGTCGGTGACATCACAGCTAGTCTATTGTTTTTCTTCAGGGTTTGCCTGTTTTTGTTGCTCCAGTTGGGTAGCCCGCTCCAGGAATTTCTTGCCGTTTGTGCGGTCTCCGGCAGCGAAGTACGCTGTGCTGAGGTTTTTCCAGGCATCAGGGATATCGGGGCGGAGGTTTGCAGCTCGGGAAAAATATCCGATAGCCTTTGCATGCTGCTGGCTGATACCGAAAGCAACACCGAGTAAGCGCAGGGTTTCGTAGTCATTTGGCTGGAGGGCATCGGCTTCTGTCAAATAGGCGATAGCAGCTGCCAGATCCCCTTTGACCTCACCAGCATACCTGCCGGCATCGCGCAGTGCCAGAGGGAGGTTTTGGAGGGCCTCCCGGTAACCAGGACTGATGGCCAGGGCTGGTCGGTAGGCTTTTATCGCGTTATCATAGTCTTTCAAATAGAAATGGGCATTTCCTTCCAGCAACCAGGCATTGTTGTAGGTAGGATGAAGGGCCTGTGCCCGGCGTGCATGATCCACCGCTTGGCGGAGCATGGTCGTTTTTTTCAGCGAATCTGTTTCTGTTATAGATTGTACCGTAAGCTCCCCAGCCATGGCGTTTTGAAGTTTTGCACTGTTTTGGGAAACTTTGATGTCCGTGCTGAATAATGTGAAATTATCTTTCCAGGCAGGGTTGCGGGC
>CAZGOT010000318.1:0-3608 GCA_964527495.1 uncultured Haliscomenobacter sp. | reverse complement strand
TATCAGCAGCATTAAACGTTTGTGTCGCCCCTCCCCCGGTAATGGTCAGGCGGATAGTGGTAATCAGCTCTTGTTCATTGTCGGGGCTGACATCCTTATCTTTTTCACAAGCGGTCATCCAAATTGATCCGGCAAAAAGCAGTAAAAGCAAAAAGAGATTCTTTTTCATAGGAAAATATATTGATAGGTTTAAAAAATGGAAAGCAACATTAAAAAGTCCATTTGGCACGCACCAGGAAGTTCCTGCCCATTTCCGCAGTAAAATACCGCAGGCGGTTGAGGTAATCCTTATACTCCACATCGAGGAGGTTGAGGCAGGAAGCGCCAAGTTCCAGGGGAAAATTGCCTAACCTGACCGGCAAGGTAGCTTCCAGGTCGAACCGAAGATAGCTTTCGGGCGGAGGGGCATAATCAATACCCCTGGGTGCCCATCGCTGTTGGAGTACATGTACGGCATGGAGTTGGATAAAGCGCTGGGGTTTATCTGGCAAAGAATGGAACCGCACGGTATATCGGAATTGATTGGGCGGCATAAAAACCAGAAAATCCCGGAGAGTTTCGTTCCAGGACTGCAAAACTGATCCCTGGGCTTCTATCCGAAACCTGGACAGCGGCTGAAACCACGCCCGGGCATCAATACCTGTCAGGCGGGCATTGGTCTGATCGTATCCGAAAGCGGGAAAAGCACCCCTGATAGTCAGTACCGGAGCTTGTCGCGGGTTCAGATAGATAAAATCCTGGATAAAATTGACATACCCGCTCAGGAAGAAGCCCAGGGTACGACCTGATGCTTCCCATTCGAGGGTAAGGCTATTGTTCCAGGCGCGTTCTGGCAGCAGAGCGGGGTTACCCTGTTCAAAGCTGGCCGAACCATGGTGTACACCCTCGCTATAAAGTTCGCTGACATGAGGTGCGCGCCAGGAGGTGCCACTATTGGCACTGAGTTTCCATCCTTGCCCCAGGGAATAAGCTACCCCTAAAGAGCCGGAAAATCCGCTGAAAGCGCGCTGTCTTTGGAGGCTGTCGTTAACTGCAGGATCCGCAGAAATGTCCTGGACGTCGTACCGAAGGCCAATTTCCGCTTCAAGGCGTTTTGGGTAGTTTCGCCACCGCTCTACCAAATAGGCACCCATAACACGATTAGTATAATTAGGGAGCAAGCCTCCACGATCGGTCGTATTGGTTTGGGTCATATACTGCAGTCCCGCATCGCCCTGAAGATGTTTCATCCAACGGTGTTCCCAGTTACCGCTTAATTGGTGCGTAGTAATCTCCAGGATAATCTGCGCCTCGTCGGCGCGATTAGGCAGGGAATTGAACAGGCGATGCGCATCAAATTCTTCTCTCCGGTTAAACTGGCGGCTGGCCTGAAATTCCAATTTACCTTGTCTCCCAACATCCGTCCTGATTTGCCCTTTTACCAGCTCATGGAGCATTTGCTGCTGGGGCCTACCGATGGAGTAAGTAAACGCACCATCTTGCAGGGGCCGTTCACGCATAATAGCATTCTGGAGATCCGTGAGGTTGCCGATATGGGCATCCTGTAGAATACCAATCCGTCCAAAAAAACGCGCATAAAAAATCTCTGATGTCCAGCGGTCTTTGTCTATCCGGGCAGTCCAGGAAAAGTTATATTCGGCCACACCGGTATTGCGCATAAAATAGCCCGGGGTAGAAAGATTGCCTCCGCGCTTGATGGTACCTTGTATGCGTCCGGAAAGGGGCAGCTGTGGGCGCCCGAGTTTACCTTCCAGCATTGCCGACAGGATGCCCATTTGCCCATTACTCATACCCTGCAGATTGACCTCACCACCTATCCCTGGCTCCCCGCGCAAGGGTGCTGGCTGGACCAGAA
The DNA here is from genome assembly GCA_964527495.1 of uncultured Haliscomenobacter sp. Classification (GTDB taxonomy): domain Bacteria; phylum Bacteroidota; class Bacteroidia; order Chitinophagales; family Saprospiraceae; genus JADJPL01. The sequence continues at coordinate 1,753 of CAZGOT010000318.1, read as the reverse complement.
TAATGCCGCCCAATGCGTCAGCTCCATAGCGGATGGCCCCGGCACCTTTGATTACTCCTATCTGTTTTGCTAAAAAGGGATCAATCTCTGGGGCATGCTCTGCTCCCCACTGCTGCCCCTCCTGGCGCACCCCGTTGTTCATAATCAGAATTCGGTTGCTGTGCAGCCCTTGAATCACGGGTTTGCCGATTGTTGGGCCTGTATTGATCACGCTAATACCTGGAAGTCGCCGCAAGCTTTCTGCGAGCCCAAACCCCTTAGCCGCCTCCAGCATTGCCCCCATAATTGTATCGCTTGGCCTACTTTCAAAAGGCAGGGGCTTTTCCGCACGCACCTCAATTCTATCAAGCAGGATACCTCCTTCCCGAAGCAGTAGGGTCACCCCGGTATCTTTTGTAATCAGTAACCTTAGCGACCCATCTTCATACCCCATTCTACTGGCCATCAAGGTATAAGTACCTGGGCATATCCCCTCCAGGTGGAAATACCCTGCGCTGTCGGCAAGGCTACCGTTTCCAGACTCTTGCAATACTACGCTTACGAGATCAACAGGCTTACCATTAACCGCATTTTTAATGTATCCGTATATATGCAGTTGACATTCCTGACCCCAAAGCAGTAAAGGAAAAAACAGATAGGCAAACAACAATTTACCCTTTCTTTGCCGGAAGGCATACTTCCCCATAATTTGCAATTTCCTGATCCCGTCCAGGCATAGATAAGTTATCTTCCACCGCCCCTCCCCTATACCGGATGGTTATTAGTGAAAACGACGGGCTGCCCAAACAAAAAAATCCCTAAGCAATTATTTGCCAGATAAGACCCAAAGGCCGTAACGCCGCCTTAATACTCATAGACGGCTTATTCAGGAATGGGAAGGAGGGCCTCGACTCTCCGGCAGGCGGAAAGATTGGCAGGGCAGGGATAAAGTAGGTACAAGAAAAGTGACCGCAGCGATGACAATCTCCTTCCCCGGAATACAATTAAATTTAGGAAGCAGCGTATTGGAAATATGGAAATCGCACAGTGGGCAATGGTGGGACTCGTGTTCAATGGATAATTCCACCGCCTTATTTAACTCGGAAGGAGTGTGAAAGCCAGAAAAGCCTTCGGAAAAAGTATAGCTATGCCACTCTGACGCAGTCAGCATGGTCAGAAAGATGGTCAGGAGTAAAAACCCTTGTAAGCTATGCCGAAACGAAGTAGTCAATGGTTTTTTATTAGCGGAAAACCCGCAAATCATAAAAAAAATGTTGTGAAGGCAAATATACGCTATTTTTGCAACAAAGTTTCATTTTAATATGGTTATAGAAAATTACCGGGAGATTCTGAAGCGCCACAAATTGCGCCAGACCACTATTCGCATTCAGGTATTGGAAGTATTCCTTAGCCATACGGGTGCTGTTTCCCAGGCCGATCTGGAGCAATTGCTGGGCCCTGTTGACCGGATTACGCTATATAGAACACTCAGGGCTTTTGAAGAACAGGGTATTATCCACCGTGCACTGGATGCAACGGGCAAACTCAAATTTGCCCTGTGTGCCGGAAGTTGTTCGACTGGCGGGCATTTCGATGCGCACGCGCATCTGTATTGTGAACGTTGTGAGCGGACACTCTGCCTGAACGATATTGCACCCCCAGCTATTCCCACGCATACCAATTTTCAAGTCACCTCTGCTTTTCTGGCATTACACGGGATATGCACGGCGTGTACAGAGAAATAATCATTCACCAATAAAACAAAATACCCATG
>CAZGOT010000317.1:1571-3613 GCA_964527495.1 uncultured Haliscomenobacter sp. | reverse complement strand
AGCCCCCAGTAGAGCAGGTTGTCCAGGAGCATGCGGATGGAGAACACGCGGTGTCTGATATGTCCACCTAAAGAGGCGGCTTGTGTTACTTGTCCGTTCTGGAGCAGATAGCTGATAGTATAGCCAATATTTTGTATACTGAGCATGGGACCGCGCAGTTCATGGCCAATGATAGCCATAAGATGGTCTTTGGTTTGGTTGAGGACTTCCAGTTCCTGTTTTTGCTGGGCGATGGTCTGCCGCTCTTTTTCCAGTTCGCCGGTCCTGGCAGCCACTTCTCGTTCGAGCAGCTGTTTGATCTTGTCGAGGCGATAGAGGCGCCAGCGGACACCAGCCCATATAAAAATAAGTATTGCAAGGGTAAAAAGTACAAGAAACCACCTTTTTAGATAAACAGGGCGTTGGACCTCTATGGGAAGGGATAGTTCATTTGGCGACCAGGTACCCTTAGCAGCGGCGCCTTTGATGCGAAGGGTAAATTTTCCATAAGGCAGACTGGTGAACCGAAGGTGATTTTCCCGTATCAGCGTCCAATCCTTGTCTATCCCTTCGATTTTATAGGCATAACGGTTTTCAGAGAGCTTGTCGTAATCGAGCAGGGCAAACTCAATCTGGAAGGAGATTTGTCCTGGGTGTAGTATTATAGTATTATTCTTCAGGAACTGACTTGTTTTGCTTATGAACCTTCTATTTTCGGGGTCCCATACATCATAATTGGTAAGGTATAATGGGGAAGGTGGACGGTCGAATTCTTCGAAATCCTTTGGATTGAAGCGGTTAATTCCTGCGATTCCACCAAAAAGATAGGTGCCGTCGGAAAGTTTTAGATAAGAACGGCGATTAAACTCGTCATGGCTTAGCCCGTCGCTTTCGTAAAAAATATTTGCCGTCTGGGTGTTGGGGTCAAAATAGATAAGCCCGCGGTCGCTGGGCAACCAAAAATAGCCTTTATCATCTTCAAAAATAGCATGAAGGTTAGGATTGACGATCCCTTTCTCTGGGCCAAATCTGGTGATTCGGTCTTTCTTGTGCTCCCATTTCAGGAGTCCATTTGCCCGGGTGGCTATCCAGAACACCCCTTTGGGTTTTTCATGAATATACGAAATATACTCTTGGGAAAATTTAGGAAAACTGGCTTTAATACCTTTGTCTGGATCAAGTAAGTACAACCCTTCATTCGTAGCGGTCCAGATACCTTCTTCGTTTTCCCATTGAAAGTTGATTTGACGCTTTTCCAGGCCATCGGTATTGAAGTGGGGGTCGCGATATACGCTTTTGCGAAGGGTATCTACCCGAAAGATACCTAAATTACTACCCACCCATACGTCCCCTCTTTTATCTACGAAAGGGTTGAGCAAGTGGATTGAGCTTACTTTCTTTTCGGTTATCCCCGTAATGGGAAATTTTTCGTACCTTTCGTTACGGTCATCTATCCGTATCAGATAATTGCCATGGGTGCCAATCCAAATATAAGGTCCATCTTTGCAGAGTCCAAACAAAAAGGGAGTTGGCGTTGCAATCTTCTTGACTTCCGAATTATTTGGGGAGAATTTGAATAATCCGGAATAAGTTCCAGCCCAAACCTCACCTGGTCGTACCTCCACCATTTGCCGGACGCTAACGGATGGGTTGACCAATCTTTTTTCAAAGCGCATTTTAGTGATGCGAACGATGATAAATCGCTCGCGCTGAGTTAACCATGCCCTGTTGTTTCCATCGAAGTAAATTCTGGGAATATTCTGCATGGAGGTTTGGGCAGGTATTTCGCAGATTTTTTGACCTGCCTGATCGAAAACATGAAAGTTATTTTCTCGCCACAACCAAATCCTGCCCTCTCTGTCGAAATCAACAGTTATAAACTTAGATAGATCGCCAAATACTGGATGGCTGGACTGGAGGGGTTTGCTCTGGCTTTTGTAGTATATGGCTGCCCACTCCTCCGGCTGAATAGTATTTATCCATACGGTTCCGCTTTTATCCAATCTCAACTCCCAGAAGCTGGTACTGAGGTCAACATACTGGCTGTCAATACACTTGCCTTG
>CAZGOT010000317.1:0-1561 GCA_964527495.1 uncultured Haliscomenobacter sp. | reverse complement strand
CTTGTGGGTTGATACATCTAAGGGTATCCCCGGCGACAACCCAAAAGGGCTTTTCAGGGCTGTCTATCAGAATGCTGTGGATAGGGGCTTTCGTTGGATCCGCATAAAAAAGGTTCCACTTTCCTTTTGAATAGGCGTATATCTGGCCATTTTTCAAGCCGATATACAGGGTTTCCCTGTGATAGGCCAGGTTTTGGATCCGGCCATTAATCGGGGCATTTTTTCCAATGGAGGAAGAAAAGGGCAAAAGTTGTCCTGCCACCGGGTCTAGCAGATAAGGGACGAAATATTTTTCTAAAATTCCTTCAGGGTTATCTTTGGTGGTCCTGTTTTCAGCAACGAGCAGTTTTCCATCAATTTCTCCGAAAATTTCTATCCCGGTATTGATTGCCCCAATAATTTTTGGGTCCTTAAAGTACCGGAACTGGTGTCCGTTGAACTGCGCCAGGCCACCGGGGGTGGAAATCCAGATAAACCCTTTTTTATCCTGATAAAGATCCCGGATCATCATACTTTCTAACCCATATCTACCATCAATCTGTTGGATATCAATATAGTAGTTCTTATTTTTTACCGACTGGGCATAGCTTGTACTGAAAAGAGCCAGCGCAAAAATCCAGGCAATGGTGCTTCTGAGGGGCAAAATATGGGTAATAGATTGAGGCATAATATTTAAAGTTTGCGCAGCCGCTCCAACAGTGTACTACGGAAACGCAGGCCAATTGGCACGATTTTTCCCAGAACCTTCAAATTGCCATCGGATATATTGATGCGTTCCACCATGGATATATTGACCATAAAGTTCCGGTGTACCCGCACAAATAGGGTTTCTGGCAGTTGTTGTGCAAAACGTTTCAGCGATATCTTGGCCACGAATCGGCTGAGGTTCTGCAGTTGTATAGTACAATAGTTGCCGTCCGATTCAATAATACCCACTTCTTTAAATGCTGCTTTGACCAGCTCGCCTTTTAAATTTTTCAAAAAGATACAGTCGTTGAGAATCTGTTCTTCCTGCAAATTTTGTTGTGTATTTCCTGTAGAACCTGGGCTGGCATTATGCATCAATGCACTTTCAACGATACTCTGCAAAGTGAGCTTTCCTACTGGTTTAACGATGTACCCATGTGGTTTAAGTAGGCGCGCCCGCTGGTAAATATAGGGTACGTCAGCGGAAGTGATGAAAATGATAGGGATACCTGGCAACTGCTCAGCAAGTCCGATGCCATCGGGTTCGCCTTTGAGTGCGATATCGAGCAAGGCAAGGTCGGGCGGAGTAGCTGCCTTTGCTATCCAATCGAGTGCCGCAGGTGCGTTGTCGTGGTAAGCAGCTACCTGGTACCCCAGGTCTTCTTCGACGATACGGGTAAGTTCAATGGCAAACAAGGGATCATCCTCTACAATCAGGATTTTTATCCGGTCCATAGACTGGCAATTAGGTATGCAGGGCTCCGCAAACACTGATTGTCTGGCCTGATACATAAGAAGAAAGATCAGAAGCCAGAAACACGCACAAATCGGCTACCTCTTCGGCTTTGCCAAAGCGCTTCATTGGGATATTGGC
>CAZGOT010000316.1:3032-3624 GCA_964527495.1 uncultured Haliscomenobacter sp. | reverse complement strand
CGCTGCAGCTGGGGATGGGGATTCAACAACCCCACCGCAGACCTCGTCAACGCCTACGAACCCAAAGATCCCCGACTTGCCCTTACTGCCTATAAAGATGGTGATGTAGTACTGGGCACTAAGGTTAAAGTGGATTATCCCAAAGAAAACTCTACCGGTTACCTGAGCCGTAAAGCAGCAGTGGTCAAGCCATCAGAAGGAAAAGCCAGTCCGCAGAACATTCGGAAGTTCCGGTATGCCGAAGTCCTGCTCCTGCAGGCAGAAGCTGCTTATTATCTAAATCGCCTGGACGAAGCCCGGACCATCCTGAACCAAATCCGCGCCCGTGCCCGTCAGGCTACCCTGCCCAAAGGCAGTAAAGAAGGGAGCTTAAGTTATGACCCTATTTCCCCTTCCGAGCTTACAGGCGTGCTTAACCCTATTGCAAGCAGCGTTACCGGAACTGCACTTTTGGAGGCACTACGCAAAGAAAGGAGGCTGGAACTTGCAATGGAAGCCACCTATTTCTGGGATGAAGTCCGCTGGGGAACCTATTTATCCAAATTACCAACAGATGTGCGTGGAAGAGCAGATGCCCGCGCACTTAAAGGCG
>CAZGOT010000316.1:0-3022 GCA_964527495.1 uncultured Haliscomenobacter sp. | reverse complement strand
CAGTCCTGGAACCTCCAGCAGAATCCAGGGTACTAATCGGTCGCCTTTTTTGACCCATTTTGCTTGAATAAAAATTAAATTGAAACAGCATATGAAATCGCATATCCTCAAAAAATCGCTTGGTCTTGTTGTCCTGGCTTTTATGGCCTGGGCTTGTACCAAGGAAAGCCAGTACTCGGAGGGCTTCGATATTGCCTATCCTATACCTTCTATTTCTTCCTTCTCACCCAAAGAACAACTCATTGATGGCCAGGTGACCATTTCTGGAGCCAACCTCGACAAGGCCAATCAGGTAATCGTTGGTGCTAACAAAGGTGAAGCCAAAATTTTGTCCAAAGCAGCAGATAAAGTGGTCGTCCAGCTCCCGCGCTACATCACTGGTCCTGGTCCGATTACCGTTTTTACCTCCTACAAAAACGAAGCTGTTTCTGCGGAGGCGTTTAAGCCCAAATATCCGGACACCAAAATATTGCAGTGGCCTTCTGAGATTACCCGCGGCCAGACCTTTTTCATCAAAGCCGAAAATGGGGATCAAATCACTAACGTCGAGTTTGTAGGGGTTGGCAATAAAGCCTGTGAATTCAAGAACGGGACTAAAGATGGAATGAACGTATTTACCGAAGGCCTTAACCTGCCCGACAAGGTTCGGCTTCGCGTAACCGCCTTCGGCAATGTCATCGGTGGTGTATCCCCGGAAATCGAGGTTATCAACTACGATCCGAATGCTACTTTTACCCCCAAGCCCGCCATCGTTCTCTGGGATTTTGAAGACGGGGTCAACCCTGTCAAAAATATTTTTCCAGGAGCACAGGCAGGGATTAATATTACCACCTCGATTCCCAAGGGACGTGGTGATAAGTATCTGACAGTGAAAAACGATAATGTCGGAAATCAGTGGGGTGATCAGCAGGGGGATATGGATATCAGCAATGTTGATATCAATGGGTTTACTGATCCGCATTTGACGTTTCTAGTGAATACCAACGGCAAAAATGGATATTTCCAGTTTTCTGTGACCCAGGGCGGTATAGAATCTGGTGTACATTTCAAGAGCGGCAATTCGGAGGTTCCCACCGATAATTATAATTTTGTTCCCACGAATGGATGGGAGTGGCGTTCCCTGCCCTTGAAAAAACTCGACTACGAAAACTGGGGTACCGGCAAATTGGTATTTGACCCCAAAAAACCAATTGACAAGATTTCCCTGCAGTTCAAGCAAGGAAACGGTGGCAATGGCGGCAATAAAGTTTTCGAAATCAACCTCGACCAAATCATGATTACCGACGGGCCCAGACCAAAAGAAGACCGGCTCTTCCAGGTTTTCAATTTTGAAGATGGTATTCCACAAACCGCACCGGAGGGAGGCAATGCACCTGTCATAGCTATTAACGGTGGCTCCGGGTTTGGACCTGGCGAAGGCAATAAATATGTTAGCGTAAAGGCCAATACCCCGGCATCCTGGACCTGGGTCGCAAAATCAGAGCGTGCGATCAACGTCAGTATGGCTACCTGGAAGCAGGTTTATGTCAGTTTCTGGGTAAATACCGGTAACGTAGAGGGATATATGCAAATGGCCGTAGGGATGAACAACTCTGAATTTGGCTTCGAAGTATTCCCCGATTATAAACTCGTCGCTACAAAAGGAAAATGGCAGTTTTTCCAGGTCAAACTTGAAAAAGCCGGCGTTTCCCGATGGGGAGGCTCGGGAGAATGGGATGCTAAAGGAACCGTAACTAATTTTAAAATCGGATTCACCACTGGTCCGGGAGGTGCTGGAACCCCCTACGAGATCAATTTGGATAACGTCATCCTGTCTGATGGACCAGCGTGGTAATTTAACAGGAAAGTAACTGCATTCATAAACAGATTTCGAACGTGGGCCTGCCAGAGACGGCAGGCCCAATGCTTTAATAGTTTTTTTGCTACAGAAGGTATGGGTCTGGTGCGTTAGTCCTTTTTCAGAGCCGCATTTTCAACGATTTTGCTTCGCAAAACCATTGAAAATGCGGCTCTGAAAAATATCCTTTGACGGCTGGCGCCGACAAAGGATCGCCGCCAGGCTTTTTACACCACTTCAAATTAATATCGCATTTATTCAAATATCAGGAGATGCCATCAAAAATTGTGTGCCTCGCCATTTCTTTAACCATCGCTTTCGCCAGCATTGCGCAAGCGCCCGTTATCCGAAGCGTAAAGGTCAATACTGATAATGTCGAGCAATATGGCAAATTCGAGGCTATACTCGACATCAGTGCTTCCATTGCCAACCCATATGACTATGATGCCTTCCAGGTGACGGCCATTTTTACCGCTCCTGACAAACGCACATTTACGGTAGATGGTTTTTTCATGCAGGAGTATGGGATGAACGCACAGGGTATACTTGGCACCCCGAGCTCGGGGGATTTCAGGGTGCGGTTTGCTCCGGACCAACCGGGGGTATGGTCTTATGTGATCTCCTGTTCCAACACTTCTGGCAAGGCTGAGGCGCCTGCCCAATCTTTTACCTGTAGCCAGGCAGTTATGTCGGCAAACAAAGGCTTCATCCGGAAAATAGAAGGCAATTATTTTCACTTTGATCAGGGCGATCCTTTTATCCCTGTTGGGGAAAATATCGGCTGGCAAAACGGAAACCCCTTTACGGATTACTCCAATTGGCTTGGGAAATTGCACGAAAACAAGGGAAATTTTTTCCGCATTTGGCAAGCACACTGGGGACTTGGTATCGAATGGCGCAATGGGTCAAGTGGTTTCCAGGGGCTGCGCAAATACAAACAGACCAATGCTGCCTATCTCGACTGGCTTATGGAATATTGTGCGGAGAAGGGACTTTATATGATGTTTTGCCGGCAACACCACGGGCAGGTTTCCTCTAATGTCAACCCAAATTGGAATGACAGTCCGTATAACGCAGCTAATGGGGGGCCATGCGCCCGCACCTGGGACTTTTTCACAAACCCTATTGCCAAAAACCATACCAGAAACCGCCTGCGCTATACGATTGCCCGATGGGGCTACGCCC
>CAZGOT010000315.1:0-3634 GCA_964527495.1 uncultured Haliscomenobacter sp. | reverse complement strand
ACTGTTTTCATTGATTTTGCTTCGCAAAATCAATGAAAACAGTGTTCGTTCAAAATATTATTTGGCGGCGCAAGCCGCCAAACGACTTTTCGGACACCCAAAACCGCCTTTTACCTCCCAGATTACCGATTACATCCTTATAGCAGCATACTAAAAAAATCATTTATAATGGAAAATTTCATTCAGACAGATGCCCTGCCCGAGCAAATGCTACGGGAAGGCATCTATGCCCGGTTTGTACACACCGAACAAATGACAGTAGCCCACGTATTGCTGGTTAAGGGTGCTGTGCTCCCCATGCATGCGCACATACACGAGCAAGTCACCAATGTGGTCCAAGGTGAATTGGAGATGACAGTAGATGGTCATACCCGTATTTGCAGGCCGGGGGATGTGGTGGTGCTCCCCTCCAATGTGCCCCATGGGGCCGTTGCTCTGAGCGAGTGCCGGGTCATTGACGTATTTCAGCCTGTACGGGAGGATTACCGCGCATTGGGTACTGAAAACAAATAACAGTGACTGGTGGCTACACATCCTCGATCACCAGAAAACCATTTTCCAGGGGGTGCAGGTGATTTTTAAGGGTGTGGAAAAAGGCCTCTCCGTATTTTTGGTAAAAGTTCAGGAAGTTATCCTGGCGCTCCTGCAGTCCATTACCGGGAAACAGCTTTTCGCGTAGGGCACGAATCTGGTTTACCGAAGTCTCGTGCTTTTGTTTTTCGGCACGAACGAGGCGGGATTCCAGTTGTTCCAGGACTTTTACCTGCTTCACCGCTTCGGCCAGCACAGCCTTTTCGAGGGTCGGTTCCACCTGTACCGCTTTTTCCCTAATACGCTCAAAGAGTTGGGTGAGCTCCTGTATTTCGGATTGCAGATCAAGAGCCGATTGGCTCTGGGAAGCGATAAAGTGCCTGACGAGCTGGTCGGTATCCTGGAAAATTTGTTGAAAAGAAATCCCCAATCGTTCCATTTTTTGGCTGGCACCCCGGTCTATCCATAGTACGGAATTCCTGCGGACAAGCATCGGGAAATTGACCTTAAAATGTTCAAACTGGGCTTTTCGCTCAAGCCAGTAGGCAATTTCGCCCCCCCCGCCAATGTAGGCCAGGTTGGGCAGGATACTTTCCTGGTAAAGTGGCCGCAGTACAACGTTGGGGCTAAAGCGCTCCGGGAAGGCCTCCAGCTCGGCCTCCATCTCTGCGGCAGAAAAGGATAGACTGGTACCCAGGATATTGAACTGATCCCCATCGCGCACAATCCGTGCCCGAATACCCGGCTGCAGATAAAAAAGGTTGATTTCGCGGGCATAAGCCTGCCCGGAAAACCCGCTTTCTACCAGCGCTTTCTGCGTCGCCTCGACCAGTGGCTGCGAACCTTGCTGGAACAATTCCTCCCGCATCATGGGCGCAAAGCGGCGTTTAAACGCAGGATGCCGCATATCCAGTACTACCAGCCCAAATTTGCCGAACAAGCGGTTGACCAAATCCGTAGAAGCCTCTCCATAGGTTGCATGTTGGGTATAAGCAGCCGTAATCTCGTGAAGAATCCCTTCTGTTTGTGCCGAATTACCTAACATTCCGCGCAAAACCTCGAGTACTCCTGTAAGATCCTGGGTACTTAAGGCACCTGCAGCCCCTCCGGCTTCCGTTTCCCAAACTAACTTTTTCCCAAATACATTGGCATGGTTGATTTCTTCAAAATCGTGGTCTTCTGCTCCATTGATAAAAACCGGGACAAAGTTGTAGTCCGGATAACTCACCCGGAGTTGCTCCGCAAGGTTAATGGCGGAAAAAATTTTGTACACATAATACAGTGGACCGGTAAACAATACCGGCTGATGAGCCGTCACCACCGTAAACGTCCGTGCCGAACGCAGGTCCTGGATATGGTTTTTGACCACCTGGGGAGCGGATAAATCTGCATATTGGGATTCCAGCACACGCACCAACAGCTCCCTGTCCACCGCATCCTGCTGTTTGTCCTGGATAACCTGGGCAAAAGCCTCCAAGGTCGCCGGGTATTTATAAAAAGGCCGTAGAGCAGGATGGCCAGTAGCATAGGCTACGTCCTTAAAGGCAAGTTGCGGTACAGCATGAAAGGGAACCCAGTGAATTTCCATATTTTGTTTTTTATCTGAAGGATTTTCTGTACTTTTAAACCAAAAGCGGATTAAGCGTGTGCTCGGTATTTTCTCTTAACGATGGCACGTGCGTTTTACAATAAAAATAAATTTCCTAAGAAAGTTTAACCACGTTGTATATGGAGCGATTTATCCTTGCCCTGGACCAGGGCACCACCAGTTGCCGCGCTGTACTGGTAAACGAGCAAGGGTCCATCCTGGACTTTGAGCAACAAGAGTTTACACAGTTTTATCCCTCGCCGGGGCTGGTAGAACAGGATGCCGAAGAAATCTGGTCCGTTCAGCTCGGTGTGGCCCGCAGACTGCTTCAAAAGAAAGGGATTGCCCCCTATCAGATTGCGGCAATCGGGATAACCAACCAGCGGGAGACCACCGTGGTTTGGGATAAGCGATCAGGCAAACCCGTGCACCGTGCCATCGTATGGCAGGACCGCCGTACCGCCCCAATTTGCGAAAACCTTAGGGAAAAAGGACTCGAGCCCCATATCCGGCAACAGACCGGACTCGTAGCAGATGCTTATTTTTCTGGTACTAAAGTTAAATGGATACTCGACCAGACCGACCCTCAGCGGGAGGCAGCAAAAGCAGGGCATCTTTGTTTTGGGACCATAGATACCTGGCTTATTTGGAAACTGAGCGGAGGAAGACACCACGTAACCGATTTTTCCAATGCTTCCCGCACGCTCCTGTACAATATCCGTTCTCTTCAGTGGGATACTGTGCTTTGCGAAGCCCTGGATGTCCCCACTGCGATGCTGCCGGAAGTCTGGCCATCGGCTGCGCTCTACGGGCATACCGATTCGGAGCTTTTCGGTGCGCCCATTCCTATTTGTGGTATCGCCGGCGATCAGCAGTCAGCCCTTTTCGGACAGGTCTGTTTTGCCCCTGGTATGGCTAAAAACACCTACGGGACTGGCTGCTTTATGCTGATGAACACCGGAGAAACGCCTATTTTTTCAAACTCTGGTCTCCTCACTACTATCGCCTGGGGCCTTGATGGAAAGGTACAATATGCCCTGGAGGGATCCGTATTTATTGCTGGTGCCGCTATTCAATGGCTGCGCGACGGCCTGAAAATCATTGACGAATCCCCTGACTCCGAGTATTTTGCCATGAAGGTACCCCATCCCGATGGAGTTTACGTAGTGCCTGCTTTTGCCGGCCTTGGTGCTCCTTACTGGGACATGTATGCCAGGGGTGCAATTTTCGGCCTTACCAGGGGAACGACCAAAGCACATATTATCCGTGCCACCCTCGAATCGCTCGCTTATCAAACCCGCGACGTACTCGCTGCAATGGAAAACGATGCAGGTGCACCCCTTCAAATTCTTCGGGTAGATGGCGGGGCCAGTGCCAATAACCTATTGATGCAGTTCCAGTCGGATATCCTTGGAGTACCGGTAGAGCGACCAGTATCCGTAGAAACGACCGCACTGGGTGCTGCCTATCTTGCTGGTATCGAAGCGGGCTTCTGGACTCCCGACGAACTCTCCA
>CAZGOT010000314.1:0-3642 GCA_964527495.1 uncultured Haliscomenobacter sp. | reverse complement strand
TGAGACTGATTTATTTGCAGAGCGGGTCGGGTAAAACCTTCCCGCTCTTTTTTTGTAGGATGCTACTTGGAGGTTGTTGAGATATGAATTGTGTCAGGGAGGGGGTTGTGTAAAAAGAATTCCGCCGCCTTCGGCGGCGAAAGAAAGTTTTGAACGAACACTGTTTTAATTGATTTTGCTTTACGAAATCAATTAAAACAGTGTTCGTTCAAAATATTATTTGGTGGCGTAAGCCCCAATAATGGGGGTATTTCAACTTGTTGCACCTGCTGAGAGATCCTCAGGACCACTATTATCGCGGTAAACGGGGGTTATGGTTACTTCTGTGTTAGGGTAGTATCTTTTGTGGTTAAAAAACTTTGAAAGGGTACACGTTTTATCAAGAGAAGACCTTATTGAGTGCTTTGATCATTTGGAAAAGGCAATAGTGGTTTAAGTGTGGGGGAGAGACGGGGTTGTGTCGAATATCAAAAGTTCCAATGGCGCCAATGGTGCCATTCATATGTCGCCCCTACCGGGGCTTGCTGAAAATATCGGCAAAATATTTCGCGCTCCATTATTGCCTGATGTCCCGTATAAAACGCTGCCCACTTTGGCAAAATCAATACATTATTAGAGAAATGAAGTGCCCAAACCCCGCTAGGGGCGATATATTGCCTGTTCCGCACCCCCTTGTAAATTAGGAAATAGTGTTGATAGAAAAGCAGGGCGAACACGTCGCGGTGGACATGCACAAGAACCCCCGGCCATGGGGTTGGAGGGCAGCATCCCCGCGATAAGCCGTAGGGACGTTGCATGCAACGTCCTTATCCATGTCGGTGTTTCCGTGACCCATGTGTAGACGTTGCATGCAACGTCCTATGAATGTATTGCTTGCTGGATCCTCATGCAAAATTAGAGGAATGTTTGATGTTTGCCACTAACGGGGCCAAGGTTTTAGACTTCTACCATGCCATGGAGAATTTGGGTGAATTTGCAAAAGTGCATTTTGAGGACAAGCTGCAAGCCGCCTGGCGGGCAAAATAAGGGTAGCCCCATTTATTGCAACTTTCTCTATGCGACAAGTTGAAATGCACCCCCAATAATTATTTTGAAGATGCTGTCTGTAAAGTATCCCTGCCGTTCAGGAATAGCAGATTGTCTGAACCAAAATTTACAGGAAATAGAATACATATGCAGGTGGACACCCGAAGGGGGGCGAATGTAATCCCAAAAGGTTTTTATTCTGAAATGCAGCGGAGGGAAGCGCCAACTGTACGGAAGTCATTGATTATATCAACTTTTCCGAAGACGAAGCCCAGGTACCAAGCTTCGTTGTATGTGTCCCCCAAACTGCTCCAGTAGAAGCCATACACGCCACGACTGGACAATGTTCCGAAGTAACGGCGGAATCCCGCTGCAGGCAGGAACAACTTGTCTCCAAATTTCTTTCCAGTACTGTAATTCGCTGGCGCATTCGTCCAGGTACTATTTACATCAATGGCGGGATTATTGGCAATAACACCATCCCATTCATTCCATGTCGGTACCCGGAATCCAGCAGGACAGGGGTCACTTCCGGTCTTTTCCACATGTCCCGAATTATCCTGATACCCCCAGGAAAGGTTAGGGGCAAAAGTCTCATCCCATCCAGCAATTCCCCCGACATTCGCTTGTTCTGTGTCAGGACCCGAGGGCCCTGCCGCCGCCATTGCCTTCCTACCCCACTGCCAATAGCCCCCGTTAAGTTCCCAGCTTGGGGTGAACAGTCGGGCGGCGTTATTGCCTGTATAGGCTGCTCCTAAGTTATAGCACATAAACTCCCGCCATTCATTTGGTGCGATGTACGCCCCACATATCGTAGTAGAGGATGTAGTATCCGGGACAGACAGCGAGTCAAGCGTCGTAAAAGACCGTTCTACACCGTATGCTATCCCACTGCTGTTTGTAGCATAAGACCGTATATAATAGGTAGTATTTGGCGTAAGGCCGCTTAAGGTAGTGGTGAAGTTTCCCATACCACTTCCATCCTGGGTAAAGGCATTACTCAAGGTAGGGTTTTGAGTGGTCCCATACACTAATCCACGTTGGGTAACTATTGCTCCACCATCGTTGGTGATATTGCCTCCGGAGATAGCGTTGGTCTGGGTAATGGAAGAAACCTCATAAGTGGTCAGAGTAGGCAACTCTGCGGGAAGTGTGGTGAAAGACTGTTGGGTTCCATACGCAGTACCAGCGCTGTTGGTGGCGTAGGCGCGAATATAATATTTGGTGTTGGGGGATAGGCCGCTTAAGGTTTCGGAAAAATTTCCGGTGCCATTTCCCAGTGCGAGTACATTTGAAGACAAAGTTGGGTTAGCGGTAGTACTCCATACGATACCTCTGGCAGAAACATTTGCCCCGCCATCCGCAGAAACCTGTCCACCCACTATAACAGAGGTGAGGGAGATGGAAGTTAGGGAATTAGTGGAGATGGTGGCAAGGGCTGCTCCTGTCCATATTGGTAGGCCATCTTGGGATAGGGACATGATTTGTCCTGGTAATCCAGGGGAAAGTCTTACCCAGGCTGTACCGTTCCAATAGAGCATATTGCCCAGGTTGTTACGAGTTGGAGGGAGGCCTATTTTGGCATCTATGCGATTGGACAGGGCGGCCGTATCTGCGGCTGTTAGTTTGGTATTGATACGGTCAGATAACCCCAGGGTGTCCCCGGCGCTTAATTTCCGGTTCCAGTAAAGTGTATCTGCATCGGAGATATTCGGAATGCCTGTTGTCAGGCACTTCCAATCGGGCAAGAGGGGGCTTCCGATATTCGCTTCCAGGCATTTCCGGGTCGTGTTGAGGATGAGCAAGCCAAAGGCAGGTTTAAGGATGGCATTGCGCTGTGTGGTAGTGAGGCGGGGTAGCATTACCCCCTTCGTCGTATCCTGGATGTCCAGTATTGCAGACTGGTCTATGGTATCCCCGCCGATAACGGTTTGTGCAGAAAGCTTAAAGCATAGTACCATGCATACGGTACAAGAAAGGAAACGAAGGTGGTGCATAGTGCGTGACAGTTAAAAATCTAACAGGGGTAAAAGTTTATCCCGGGGTGTTCAGGAATCCGGTAAATATAGGTAATTATTTTAATCAACCCCGCTAACACAAGAGCTTAACACTTGACATAGCCTGTCCCGTTTTCGGGGTTGTGTGAAAAGAATTCCGCCGCCTTCGGCGGCGAAAGAAAGTTTTGAACAAACACTGTTTTAATTGATTTTGCTTTACGAAATCAATTAAAACAGTGTTTGTTCAAAATATTATTTGGTGGCGTCAGCCTCCAAAGGACAGATTTCGGCTTTTTTACACGATGGTCACCAGGTTTGCGGAACTGGCCATAGGTTTGATGGAAGGGCAGGGGAGAGCAGGGTGAAAACGGGTATTGTCTTTTTCTGTATCTCGACCTGGAAAGCCTGTCGCACCAGGAGGTTGACCTGGTTTCTGCCAACGGTGTATCTAAGTACCTCAAACCTATATAAAACCCACAACCGGGCTAAAGGGAATAGGTGAAGAAAGTGGCGAATTTTATTTCAAGTTTTCTATTTCCTCCGCAGTAAGACCAGTAAATCGAACGATTTTTTCGATCGGTTCTCCTTCAGATTTCATTTGCCGGGCAATCTCTGCTTT
>CAZGOT010000313.1:0-3665 GCA_964527495.1 uncultured Haliscomenobacter sp. | reverse complement strand
TGGATAAGCCAAATGAAAGTTTTCTACCCGCTAAAGCCTCAAGAAGATCTCCCATTATTAGGCTATGATTTACCATAGGGCCATTATAATCGAAAAATCTATTCAAGTTATTCCATACAGATAGCCCTAAGTATCCCCCATTCTCCATATAGCTATCAAGTTCCTTCATAGTTGGCCAACATGCCAAATCATCCCATATATTTACGTGCTGAATTCCAATATTATTTGCTAGCCTTTCTGCTATTCGGGTTTCATAATTCCAATATGAACCGTAGGTTAGAGCCCTCACTTTTTTAAATTCGCTTGGGTTTGACTTAAAAATATCTGTCAATATGCCAATAGAAAGTCTGCTATCTAAGCCTCCTGAAAGTGCTACATCTATATTATCAAAATTTTCAAAAACACTCTTATGTGCAGCAAATAAGTCGGTTCTCAAAGATTCAATAAAATTACCGTCAGGTTTTTCCAATCTATACTCAAAAGTTTTTAAATTTTCAACTATTTTTTTACCATTTTTAAAATAAAATATTTTATTCGGAGTAGTTCGATAAACATTTTTTAATATAGTTCTATCGCCGAAATTTGTATAATCCGCACCTGATAAACGCTGCACCAAACCTACATCGTCCGTTTCAAGTAAAACATTCGAATGTTTTAGAAGATATAAGTTATTTGTAATTATAAAATCTGAATCTGTTTTAACATAATAAATAGGATGAATATTAAGATCACCTATTTTTACTGTAATTTCATTATTTGCATTAATTGAAATAAAACTTTTTAAATTATTTTTTGATTCTAATACTGTTTTTTGATTTTCCTTTAAAAGTGAAATGAAGAGTGTTTTGTCATGAATTTCCCAAAAAAAACCTTCTATGCTAACAAAATAATCGCCGAATTCAATAAAATCTATTTTACTATTTTTTGACTTTAGTTTTAATTTTGGTACTATGAGAATTTTCATTTTTTTAATTTTGTTTATAGAGAAATGGAGTTAGTACAAACTCTTCAGGATTAATGATTTTAAGTACTAAGAATGCTCTGACGGATTCCTTTCCAAGGATTTTTTGAATACCCATTCCACGATTTTTTTAGGCCAGTGCTTATTCATACAAGGTTTTTCCACTAAAACAAAGAATACACCAGATACCACCAATGCTAACGGTATGCCCACCGCCACCTGGACGAGCAGATCAGGCCCATACCCCATACCGATACTGTACCCAGCCGTATATTGCACTAAAAGATGAAAAAACGCATAGTGTAGCAAATAGATAGAATAGCACATCCCGCCAATGATGTACACAAGAGGACGCGTGAAAAACCAGTTCATTAGCGTACCCTTAAAAGTGGCCAGCATCAGAAGTAGAACGAAAATATTAAAGAGGAGGTTATTGACATACTCGTGCTGAGGCTTGTAAAAGTAGAATTGGCCTATTATGGCTATTAGGCCAATCAAATCCCACATTTTACCTTTTATGGAGAAAAAGTCCTGCCGCTTTAGGTATAGCCATGCGACGATAATACCGACCAGAAAGTTGCTGAAATAAACAAATACGGAACTGCCTAGCTGTGCTATACCATGGCGGATACAATACCCTCTCAGCCAAACAGATGTGACAAAGCTAAACAGGATTACGGTAATTGACCAGGTCCTGGAATTTTGTAGGAATAATAGGCCGAAAAACAACGGTACTAAAACGTAAAACTGTGCCTCTGTTTCCAGACTCCACGTTACGGGGTTGATGGGGTTAGGGTACCCATACACGAACACATGCGCATACAGCAGTCCTGCCCAGAAATGTGGCATCAAATTAGAAAGTTGCTTACCTAAAAGAATTATATGCACACCTAAAAATACCAATAAAGATACCACGAATGGTGGCTCCAGACGGGTCAGTCTGCGGTAAAAGTAGTCGCCGAGGCCAATTCTGGGACCATTCAAAAGATACTGTCTCAAAAAAGGTAAAGCCAGAACCATGCCGCTAATGGCAAAAAAGACTTTTACCCCAAGGTCAAGGCGAATAAGCCACCATGCCGGACTGCCAAGTGTATTTTTTCCACCCAGCAGGGAAAGGCCTAAGTCATCTAAACCAACCTGCCGGGAGTACGCAGTATTTAGATGGAATATCACTACCGTAATAATAGCATAAAAGCGGAGCCCGTCTATCTCCGGTATGAAGTTGACACTATTAGTGGAGCGCTGGAACGCTTGTATAATGCTTTTCAGGTAATCTTGCGTTTAAGGAGAAGTATCTCTCACTTCCGGACTACATCCAATAAGGCATCCAGCATCCGCTGGGCGAGCACAGTCTTATCGAATTGTTCTTTGGCAAGGATTGCCCCCCGCGCGCCCATAGCTGAGGCAGTTGCTGAATCTTCAATAAGCATAGTTAGGCAATCGGCTAAAGCTCCGGGATTATTGGGGTCTACCGTAAACCCCACCTTATGCGTATCCAGAAAATCCTTCATCCAGCCATTGGTATTTTGGATGACAGGCACACCAGCAGCCAGGGACTCAAAAAATTTATTGGGCGAAGAAGTATCCAACACTGGGGTACCTTTCAACGGCACCAAAGATACCAGGGCATGTTGGATAAAGGATACGAGTTCCTCTTTGGGCATCAGGTCCAGTATCAATAGATTTTTAAGCCCATATGATTCGACAGCCCTTTTGAGGGTCTCTTTTTGTTGTCCATCGCCAACAAGTACCAGCTTGATGCGGGCTTCACCCCGTTTTTGCAGGATTTTTGCGGCTTCCAGCATCCAAAGGGCATTGTTCACTTCGCCTATATTTCCAGTGTAGATCGCATACGTGCGTGGAAGCAGGCCTGCAATTTCCGGAAAAGGCGCCGGGGGACTAAACAAGGTAATATTCGCCGCATTGGTGACGGAGATAACATTCGGATGTCTATGCCGCGATTCAATATCCTGTTTCATCCCGGGAGAAAGAGCAACAATCAAGCTGGACGCCCGGTAGCACCACCGTTCAAAAGCATAGGCCAGCCGCTTTATCCATTTATTGCGGATAATCCCCAGCTCAATAGCCCCCTCTGGCCAAAGATCCCGGGTTTCAAACACCAGGGTGCGATTCCGCAGATAGCGCGCCACCAGGCCCGGGATACCGACAGTTATTGGCCCTGAGGAAGCAATAACGATATCCGCAGGCAGTCGGATTGCATACCAGGATGAAATTAGCGCATACGCCACAAAGGTATATATGCGCTTTAGGATAGGCTGCTTATTGTCTATCCGCACATTGATAACTTTTACCTGAATCCCATCAATCCATTGAGTTTCCAAAAACCTTGAAGCAACCAGGTCCGATTTACTATATACAGAAGAAACTACGGTTACTTCATGGCCCTTTTGCACCCATTCCTTTGCGAATTCATATACACGGGTTCCCCAGGAGCCTTTAGGTGTAGAGAAGTATTGGTAGAAGTAGAGAATTTTCAAGTCTTATTAAAGCAATAAATAATTTTTAAAAATCGCTTAATCCTATAAGTCCCTAATTCAGCACAACCAATTTTTTGAAGGCCTCTAATTGAAGCTGTATTTGAAACATTTACAAATAAAATAAAATGTTTTTGGGGGTTTGTTGCAGCAATATACTTCACCATTTTTCCATACAGCCCTTGCCCTCGATAAGCAGGATTGGTTTT
>CAZGOT010000312.1:0-3674 GCA_964527495.1 uncultured Haliscomenobacter sp. | reverse complement strand
GCCGAATAAGGCGAATACGGCACTGCGAGGTAATCCGAGCTAAAGGCACCGCCAGGTTCAAAAACCCGCGTGCGGAATACCGCATTTAACATGCCGGGAGCCCAGGTATCTCCCAGGAGATTGACACTCAATTTTGCCTTGCCCTCTACATCCAGGTTTCCTTCAAAAATCACTTTAGACTCAGCCGCTTCCAGTGGCCTTGCCGGATCCTCAAAGGTAAAAGAAGGGAACTTGCGGAAATTAGCCGCTCCTTTTGAGAGCCGGCTTTCCACCATTGCCCTCAATCCTGCACCTTTTGCCCCGTGCAGCCAGGTAGCTTCGAGCTGGCCCGAAATTTCCTTTCCTGTACCATATATTTTGTTCCTGCCAAAATCCAAAGCTACCTCCAGGCGATTGGGCTGCACAGTCTCTACTTTCAGCACCTTTTCAAAAACTGCCCCACCGGCACGTACCCGCACCCGCCAGTTGCCCGTAGGCGCATCCGCTGCAGTGGAAAAATGAAAGGGATAGATACCCCCTTCGTTTTTACCGGAAGTTTTGCGAAGCTGCAACTGCCCCCGTGCATTAAAAACCTCCAGGCTTACGGGGTAATCTTCCGGCAATTTCCCGGATTTTTCCTCGAGGATAAAGTTCAGGAAAACAGAATCCCCTGGGCGCCAGACACCCCGCTCGGCATAAATCATCCCTTTGATACCTTTCTGAACGACTTCCCCGCTCACATCGTAGCGGCTCATGGTAAGGGACTCTCCATCCTGTAGCCGAAGGTAACCGCGCTCCTTGTTTTGTTGTGCTACCAATACAAATGGCTTCCCCTGTACGCTAATACGGGCCATTCCATCTTTTCCGGTATTGCCCTTCCCGATTAACTGTTGCTGGAAATCATAAATTTCAACAAGCGTATTGCCGACCGGATCCGTAGTACGCAAATCGGTGACCACAGCAAATACCTCCCCTGCACCCGAGGATTTCGCAATGAGCCCCAGGTTGGAAGCCAATACATTCCGCTGAACAAAACGCTCAGCATTGTAGTACTCGCTGTTGCAGGGATCCTCCCTTTTTTCCCAGGAATAATCCTCCGAAAAGCCATTGGGACCGTACCAATTATCCATGATACTGCGCTGTTCGCCATCGGCCTCTGCGCCGGAAGGATAGATTACCTGCTGAAAGGCATTGTCGTCCCTGTTGCCAAGACAACCCAGCCGGGCATATTCTGGTCTGAAACCAATCCGTACCTGATAAATCGCCTGATCGTCCTTCCGGATATACTTACTCAGATCGAGCGCATACCTCGACCAGCGGGTATTGATCGCTTCGGGATTCAAGACATTCAGGTCAACCCTTTCCTGGAGGACAATTCTCCCCACCTTGTGTAAATCATATTCCCCATCGAGGGTATTATCCTGCAGGAACTGCAAGACGTTATCGTGAAAAATTTTGAAAATTTCTACATCAACGGCCTCTAAGCCAACAGCTTCAATAGGAAAGACAAGTCCATTGGAGTTGGGCATTACGACACCACTACCGACCAGGCGGACTTGCGGTTTGAGGTCTTCGAAGACAACATCAAAAATCGCTTCATTATCAAGGCGCTTACCCCTGGAGTTGCGGATACCCGCTTCGGCCAGAAGGCGGTGCTTCCCGATGCGGAATTCCCCTGGATAAACCCTTACCTTATTTCCCTCGATAATATACCGTGGCGCCCCGTCATAGTCGGGCAGTCGAAGCAATCCATCCAGAAGCTGGTCTGTCTGTAAAGGGTCTGAAAACAGACAAAGCAGGTACTGCTCCGGTCCCTGACCAACCTGAACGTCCATCAGGGAAAAAGCGCCAAGTTCCGGAATAGCAAATTCCTCCCTGCGGTCGCCGGAAGCATCCAGCGACTTACCATTCCACTGTAAGACTACCTTTGAGGGCTTTTCAGAGCGTTGAACACCTTCCACTGCATAGGAATGCACAAGTTGGTTAGCTGAGTGTTCCCAGCGCACTTTGAGTGTACGGCCGTCCTGTGCGGCTTTGAGCAAGCCTTCTGCCTCTGAGGGCGTGGCTACATCTGCCGTGTAGACTTTACCGCGAAGCTCCAGCTTACCATAAACCTTTTCATCCGGATAAAAAAGGCCATCGGAAGAAGACTGGAAATACTGGTCTTTCGTCCTGACCTTAAATTTAAAAGCGGCATTTTCCCCCTTAGCTTTTGCCACTGCCTTTTTAACATTGACCTCTACATCAAAAGTAGTGGAGGAAGGAAGGGGCTCAGAGGGATCAAAGCGCAGGGTATTCTCGTCCTCCCAGGTCAGGCTGCCTTCCACCCGGGGCCGGAGCACAAGCAAATCCTCAGGTGCTGCTTTTCCAATTTCCCGGATAGCTGCGACCTCGGTAGCGAATTTAACTTTTACTGTACCAGATTTCGAAATAACCCCTGAGGAATAGGCATACACATAGGGATTGATGGGAGTCAGTGAGTTGAAGTTTTCTGGGGCATTGCGTTTACAGGACAGGACACCTGCCATGAACAGCAAAAAAAGACCCGATGCCAGGGAAAAAAAGTTTTTCATAGGGTAAGATTAGTTGATTAAAAAGTTTTTGACTTAGGCACGGTTGGCAATCCCTTCCGCGGGGATGGGAACAAGCGATATACAGGTAACGAAATACACACTAGAAATGATATGGTCAACTGAACAATTCCTATGGATTAACCAGGAAGGAACAGCCTATATATTTGATGTAACGCCGATGCAAGAGAATAAGGCCCAAGAAACCTGAAAACAGAAAAGGAAATGTACCACACAAGGACCGGAAGGAAGGTTTTGAGACCCTCTTAAAAAAACACGGATAAGGTTGTCAGCATGGTTCAGTAATCCCCTTGTCCCCGAGAGGAACCCCTGGTGGGGTTGAGGCCCGCCTTAGTTATGCCGAATCGCACCCCAATTTGTTCAAAATGTAGAGTCAAAACACTAAAGTTTGGTCCCTGTGTGGTAACGCTTAATACTACACGTAAAAATACATCGTTATCTTAAATATAAAAACACTTTTATCATTTTTAAACCCATCTGATTATGACTATCCAGTACCACGTCGTCACAGAAGGCGAAACGCTCTCCGCTATCGCCCGCCGACACAACATGAGCCCACGACAGCTAAAATCCCTCAACCACCTGAAATCTTCCTGTCTTTTTTCTGGACAACAACTGATTGTCGGGGTTCTTTCCGAAGAATCTTCTGCTTCCCGGGGAGGGCCCGAGATCTATGAGAACCCCACCGGCAATACCATGCTATACCATGTCAAAGCCGGCGATACCCTATTTTCCCTTGCGCGCACCTTTAATACCACTGTTGCGCGAATAAAAGCCGACAACCAGCTTTCTTCTGACAACCTCTCCATTGGGCAGATGCTGCGTATTACCCAGAGTGGGCCACAGACCACTGTAGTATCGCCACAAAATCTGCAATACCATACCGTTCAAAGCGGTGACACGCTATTCAGCATTTCCAGGCGCTACGGCACTACTGTGGACGCCCTGCAGCGGCTGAACAATTTATCCAGTCCTGCGATTAGCGTAGGGCAGCGCCTGGTCGTCACGGTATATCAATCAGACGGAAGCTATGTTCCAAACCCTGGCAGTGGCACTCCTGGCTCTCGTCCGGGTATCCCCGGCGGAGGAACACCGAATTCCGGC
>CAZGOT010000311.1:0-3694 GCA_964527495.1 uncultured Haliscomenobacter sp. | reverse complement strand
CAGGTTTTTCCGCTATCGTCGGAGCGGAATACACCACCTTCATTGGCTTCAACGATGGCCCAAACGCGGTCTGGGTTAACGGGGGAGACGGTAAGTCCGATAATGCCAAGGGGGCCTTTGGGCAGGCCAGGGCTACCGCTGATTTTTGTCCAGCTATCCCCACCATCGGTACTTTTCCAGATATCGGAGCCTTCTCCACCGCTCTCCAGGCTGTAGGGAGTCCGGCGGATACGCCAGGTGGAGGCGTACATAATCCTGGGGTTGCCAGGTTCAAAGCATAGGTCAACAGCGCCCGCGTCTGCATTTGCAAAGAGGATGCGCTCCCAGGTCTTTCCTCCGTCTTTTGAGCGATATACCCCTCGCTCTTCGCTGGATTTAAACAGATCGCCCAGAACGGCAGCATACACCAGGTCGGGGTTTTGTGGATGGATGCGGATGCGGGGGATATGGCGGGAATTTTCCAGTCCGCTGGACGTCCAGGTTTTACCCCCGTCAACGGTTTTCCACATTCCGTAACCATAGGATACGTTGCCACGAACCGTTTTTTCCCCTCCTCCTACGTAGAGGACGTTGTGGTCGGACTCTGCTACGGCAACGGCCCCAATAGAGCCGCCGAAATAGCCATCGGAGATATTTTCCCAGGTTTGTCCGCCATCTTTTGTGCGCCAGACACCACCACCGGTGGAGCCAAAATAAAATAGGTTAGGCTTCCCTGGCACGCCCGTAACCGCAGCAGAACGGCCACCCCGGAATGGACCTATAGAGCGCCACTGCAGGGAATTGTATAGATTTTCTTCAAATCCTGCTTTTATAGCCGTTGCAGGTGCTGCCGGCGATGCTTTGGGACTCTTTTTTTGAGCATGCAGGGCACCCGGAAAAACGGCCAGGGCAAAAAGGGCAAATAATATTGTCTGCCTAGCAATCGTCAGGAATATTTTCATCGTGTTTAACCATTTAATGATTTAGGAAACTTTTATGCGGTGCCGTCCAAAGTGGCAAAACATTTTGGGCCAGCCTCGAAGCGCGAAATATACATAAAATGTGGAATTTCCTTTCGCAAGGCATCTCTGACTTTGGGAATTTTTACCCTTCACCGGGAAATTTGAAGCGACAAAGGGCTTTCGTCGTATTTCTGCTACTTTTCCTGAACCCTGGCTTCAGGGTCTGGGTAAAAACGATTGTTTTTCCACCACCCGCCGCGGATCTTGCGGAATACAGGTACCTGCTCCTGCTGGAGAAGCAGTTCGTCGAGATACAAGGTGCCTTTTGCCTCTGTGTTTTGGAAGGAAATATGTAT
The DNA here is from genome assembly GCA_964527495.1 of uncultured Haliscomenobacter sp. Taxonomy (GTDB): domain Bacteria; phylum Bacteroidota; class Bacteroidia; order Chitinophagales; family Saprospiraceae; genus JADJPL01. Next base: position 2,397 of record CAZGOT010000311.1, on the reverse strand, counting down.
CCGAGAGCTGGCAGATTGGGTCTGGAAGGGGATTTCGATAAGCGCCCATCCGTTGGAGTCAAATACCTGGGCATACTGGCCGACTGGCACTTGTTGTAAAGAAAATACCGCTCCGGTTTTTGGGTCATATTCCCGCAGGGAGCAGGTTGTAGTACCGCGCATATCGTCGTTGAGGTAGATCCAAACCGAAAGCTTATAGCGCCCATTCCCTTTTTGATTGGGAAGGCTACTGTCAAAAACCGTATTTTGCCTGCGTATGTTTCCCGAAAAACCGCCTTTTCCCAGGTAGGAGAGAGTGGATGGGCGCGCGTCCCAGGTGCGCAGTACGGGCGAGGCAGTGGTATCCGGCACAAGTAAGTTTCCGGCAGGATAAAGGGGTAAGGAGGCCGTTTCCGTCGCAACGATTTCCCGCTGACGGTCGGCACTGGCCTTGAAGGAAGAAAGTGGGACAGTATAAACCTTCAGTCGCCCAAGGTCTTTGAGAAAGCGTAATCCGGTAGCTGCACTGGAGAAATGATCCCAGCGGGGTGCAGTAAGCCGGAACCTTTCCTCATCTACCAGCATCAACAGCGGTTTGGTATTGGGATAGTCCTGCAGAATTATGGGATCCCGATAGGGCTCACCGACGAGTTGCAACTGTCGGTAAGTCTGACCGATGGAGGTTCTCGACATCATTACTGCGCATAAAGGCAGACCGCTCTGAAGAGATAATACCATGGCATTTTGCTGGACAAAGCCTTCAGGTTCTAACCAGAAATTGTCGCTGCCAATGTGAAAGTAGGGAATGGGCAGAATGGCCTGGAAGTCATCAGGGTTAATCCCGGTCTGTGCCAGCAGCGCGCCTTCCGGCTGAAAACCTGCTACCGAATCGAGTTGTAAGTCTTTGGACCGGAGAAAAAAGAAGGCTTCGGCCCCCAGGATGCCAAGACACATTATCAGCAGCCAGATACTTTTGGCAAAATTCCTGCCTATCCAGGCCAGCACCACGATATTGGTAGTGAAAAAGAAAAACCAGGAAAAGCGACCCAGGGCGCGGAACTGCCGCAATGGCCCCAGGTATTCGGTAAACTGTTCCCAACCAGGAAGGGTGAAGGGGAATCCGGTGGAAAAAATATACAGCAATACCCCAGACCAAAATATCCTTATAGCAAATGGTCCCGCAGCAGCATTTCCTGGGACTTCCCCCAGCAATCTTTTTTTACTTCTCCGTAAGGATAAAACGGCTACTACAAAAAATCCAAGGGTGGCAATCAGGCCGATATAGTTTCGGGCTTCTATGTCCAGGTTTCCTGCACCCTCCGTCAGTTTAAGCAGGTATTGCAGGTGGGGCTGGTCTGGCGAAGCAAAGGTGCCGGAAAGGTGGGATCGGTAATGCAGAAATCCAAAAGGCTTGGAAGCCCTGTCCTGGATAGTGGGGCCGCTATTCAGCCATAAGGACAAAAGTGCAAAAGGTAAAAGTGCCTGTAAAGTGTAGTGGGCAACCAGACGCAATAGCCGCTCCCTTTTTGGGTTGCACAAAAAATCTACAAAAAAATAGGCAGAAATACCGAGAATCAGGATGCCGAAATATTGAAAGTGGAAAAGGGAAAAAAACAGGACGGTAGCCGCAATGCCCAGACTTGTAAGCCACCTGGGACGCTCCTGGTACAACAACAACAGGAACAAAACCGCTGGGATAGCTGCTGGCTGCGCGAGTCCGTAATGAAACCCTATGCGGGCGAGCATAGGAGATAAAAAAGTAAGGAGAGGCCCAGCAAGAGCAGCATACCATACAGGTAAACCGAGCCTGTGAAATAGCATAAATAGTAAACAAGCACAGGCAAGAATGGATAGCAGCATCAGAAGATGGGTCCAGGTAATAGTTGCCTGTAATAGCCCTGACCCGGAGTTTTGGAAAATCTGTAGGGTATTAGCAAGTAGTGGCTGGGGGTCTGCAAAAACCAGGTGGTCGCCATAAGGGTAGTTCATCCCCTGGAAGTGGGGCAGGCTGCTGTCGTAAAGGGCATGATAGGCCGGACTCATATACGCCTTAAACCCATCACCATAAGGCTCGATGACCTTGCCCGGGGGGAAATGCAGATATGCACTAAATTTAAGGAGTATGCCGGCTACGGCAATTATTGCCGTCGTCATCATCCCTATTCTGAAATTTTTATTTTTTCCCATCCCGGATGGTTTTGTAAACTTTTCACAAATTACGGAATTTCGATGCAAATAATTTTTTCTTGATTTGTTAGGTTAGCATATAAAAAATGGTTTGTTTAGTTGTTTGGCCGAATAAGGGTTTATTTTATGAGGCTGTCCTAAAATACGAGGTTGTGTGAAAAGTATTCCGCCGCCTACGGCGGCGAAAGAAAATTTTAAATGAACGACGTTTTGCCTCATTTTGCTTTGCAA
>CAZGOT010000310.1:0-3695 GCA_964527495.1 uncultured Haliscomenobacter sp. | reverse complement strand
AACGTCGTTCATTTAAAATATTATTTCGCCGCCGTAGGCGGCGGAATGCTTTTTACACAACCCCATACTTATGATAAAGCCTTAAGAAATAAATTTCCACCTAAGGCCAAGCATCAGGGTTTGATAATTCCTTCTTCCACAGCAGTTTGCTGTATACCGTGCAACTGTACCGGTTCGGGTTTGCGACGGAGTCGGATGTTGAGGAATTCTACAAACAGGGAGAATGCGATTGCGAAGTACAGATATCCTTTGGGTACTGCGCCAACTTCTGTTTCAAAAACTTTCAGATGGGCGAGATGGGCACCTTCGGCAATCAGCATGAAGCCGATGAGGATAAGGAAAGCAAGGCCCAGCATCTGGATAGTGGGGTGGCGGTTGACGAACTGCCCAACAGCACCGGCAAAGAGCATCATAATCAGCACAGAAGCGACGATGGCGATTACCATGATGCTGAAATCTTTCGTGAGACCAATGGCGGTGAGGATGGAATCGAAAGAGAAAACCACGTTGATCAGGGTAATCTGCAGGATAACGCTGACAAAAGAAGCACCGGCCTTAGAGGCGTTTTTCGCATCTTCATCGTGGTTGCCCTCCAGCTTGTGGTGGATCTCGGAAGTACTTTTATACAGCAGAAAAAGTCCTCCTACTGCCAGGACAATGCTTTGCCCGGAAAAATCCCCATCAAAGGCAGCATTATGAATACTGAAGAGTGGTGCCTGCATAGCTACCAGATAGCTTACTGCAAGGAGCAGTATGATACGCAACCCCATAGCAAGCATTAGTCCAATGTTTCGGGCACGCGCCTGGTCGCCGGCAGCCAGTTTATTGGAGACAATAGAGATGAAAATAATGTTGTCAATGCCCAGGACAATCTCCAGGAAAGTTAGCGTGAGCAGACTAACCCAGGTTTGTGGGCTGGCGAGATCGGGTAAAATAGAAAGTAGCAGCATAAAGTTTGAATTTAGTGATCCTCTTGAAATAAGTCGGGCCGGCGCTCCTGGGTACGCCGAAGGGACTCTTCGTGCCTCCAGGCCTCTATTACAGGAAAGTTTCCGGAGAGCAGGATGTCGGGGACCTTCCAACCCCGGAAATCAGCAGGACGGGTGTACACCGGGGGTGCCAGGAGGCCATCCTGAAAAGAATCGAGCAATGCAGAGCTTTCATCGCCCAGAACGCCTGGTATTAGCCGGCCTAAGGCATCTACCACGATTGCTGCCGCAAGCTCCCCCCCGGAGAGTACATAGTCTCCTATAGAAATTTCCATTGTAACAAAATGTTCCCGCACGCGCTCATCTACCCCCTTGTAATGCCCGCATAACAACAACAGGTTTTGTTTCATAGACAAACGGTTGGCAAGCGGCTGATCGAACATTTGGCCATCGGGGGTCAGGTAAATGATCTCATCATAGGTAAACCTGGATTTCAGCGACTCGATACAGTCGGCAATCGGTTCGATCATCATGACCATACCAGCCCCTCCACCGTAGGGATAATCGTCGAGTTGCTTATGCCTGCCGAGCCCGTAATTCCGCAAATCGTGCACTTCGACTTCAAGCAGGCCCTTTTCCTTTGCCCTCTTCAGGATAGAATGGCTAAAAGGACTTTGCAGCAACTCCGGGAGGAGGGTTATAATGTCAATGCGCATGACCTTGTCCTGTTATGAAGTGGTTTAGGGCTCGATTCCCAAAAGTTCTACTTCAAAAATCAGGGTCGAAAAAGGACCAATGTCTCTTCCAGCACCCCTTTCTCCGTAGGCAAGCGCATGGGGAATAGCCAGTTTCCATTTTGACCCTACCGGCATGAGTTGAAGGGCTTCCACCCAACCCTGAATTACCTGTGTAACGCCGAATACTGCCGGCTCTCCGCGCTGAACAGAACTGTCGAATACCTTTCCGTTGATGAGCATCCCAGTGTAGTGTACCTTTACCTTGTCACTGGACTTAGGAATGGGACCGTTTCCAGCCTTTAATATTTCATACTGCAGGCCGCTGGGCAAGGTTACTACACCTGGGCGTTTTGCATTTTCTTCCAGAAACTTTTTGCCTTCTTCCTGGTTGCCCTGGTATTTTTTCCCCTCCATCGCCTGCATGTACTGCTGAACGATTGTATTGGCTTTTGCCATGTCAATATTGGGATCACTAAGGGCATCATTTAGACCTGCTGCGAGCGATGCCGCATCAAGCCCTTCAATTCCCTGACTTTTAAGATTTTGTGCGATAAGAACGCCAAAACTGTAGCTAACTGAATCCATTTTAGGAGTGTTTTGTGCCCCGAGCATGGACAGCGAGCCTATGGCCAGGGCAATGGAAAGAACAATGTTTTTGTACATGATGAATTTTTTCTGCAAGGTTAATAAAAATTTGGGACTGCATGCCTATCCCTTTACCATCCTATGGTTCTCCCCACCGATAGGCATCAAGGTCGAAACCTGCCAGATCCAGGACTCTGTCCACGACGGTAGCCGCAAGGGCTTCAAAATTTTCCGGTCGGGAATAAAACGAAGGAGATGCCGGACAAATTATGCCTCCTGCCTGGGTAATCTGTGTCATATTTTGCAGATGGATCAGGCTGTAAGGGGTTTCACGGGGTACGAGGATCAGACGGCGACGTTCCTTTAGTATTACATCAGCAGCCCGGGTGGAGAGATCATCGGAAATGCCAGCTGCAATCCTGCCCAATAGTCCCATGGAGCAGGGGCATACAATCATGGTGCCGTATCGTGCAGAACCCGAGGCAAACGGAGCCATGAAGTCTTTGCTGTCATAAAAATCAAATGGATAGTCCGAATAGCTCGCCTTGCCGAGCTCATACTCCCAGTTGAAGCGGGCATTCTGGCTCATGACTACCCCAACAGCCTGCCACTGGCCCCGCAGCTCAGCTAGCCTGTCCATCATTACTTTGGCATAAATCGCACCACTGGATCCGCCAATGGCCAATACAACTTTTTGCATGCTGTAGATATTACAGAAAATGAAATTGCGTTATTATATATAGGCCTTTCACTATATTTGGCAAAATTTTAAACAACATCGAAATGAAAAACCTTGTGAAGCCAATAATGTTTGGAGTATTGGCCGTTGGCTTGTCGGTAGCCGTGGCTGCATTTGCTTTTCCTTCGAGAATACCGTCAACTGATAATAAGGCGCCCCGTGGTTCAGAGGAGGCTGCAATCCAGTGGATTTCCTGGGAAGAAGCAATCAAAGCGAGTGAAAAACAACCCAAAAAGATTTTTGTTGACGTTTACACCGATTGGTGCGGCTGGTGTAAACAAATGGACCGGACTACCTTCTCAGATCCTAAAGTGATCGAGACGGTGAACAAAAACTTTTATGCGGTAAAATTTGATGCAGAAGGGAAAAACGATATCGTTTATGGTGACCGCACCTTTAAATTCATTGCTTCTGGTTCCCGCGGGGTGCATGAACTTGCCTATGCCCTGCTGGATGGCAGGATGGGATACCCTTCTTATGTTTACCTGAACGAAAAACAGGAGCGGATTACGATTTCACCCGGCTACAAGCCCACCGAGCCATTCCTTAAAGAACTGGCTTTTATTACGGGTGAGCACTACAAAACAACCTCTTTTGATGAGTATATGAAAAAATAAAGAGGCTGCCTGAAAAGTATTCCGCCGCCTTCGGGGGTTGTGTAAAAAGCCCCCGGCTTTTCATTTGGCGGCTTGCGCCGCCAAATGT
>CAZGOT010000309.1:0-3731 GCA_964527495.1 uncultured Haliscomenobacter sp. | reverse complement strand
TATAACAACTATCTAATCGGCCAGTTAGGTGGCCTTTCTGCTGTAACACCTTCTACGGTATTGGCTAACCCTGATGTGAAGCCCGAGCGGATGTCCGAAATCGAATTCGGTGCCGACCTGGCCTTCTTCAATAACCGGATGGGTCTTAACGTGACAGTGTACAATCAGGATATCCAGGATTTGCTCCTCACGCGCCCACTCCCTCCGACTGTGGGGGGTAATTTCATTGTGACGAACGAAGGTGGAATGACTAATAAGGGGGTCGAAGTTATGCTTCAGGGCTCTCCGGTCGCCAGCAGCAAGGTGCGCTGGGATCTCAGTTTGATGTGGTCTCGCAACCGGAACGAGGTGAGCGGCATCGCAGGTGCCCTCTTCCTGCGCGGAAGCGACGGTGCACAGGCAGCTATCAATGGACAGCCTTATGGGGTATTCTATGGGCGTTACTATGCCCGCAATGCAAGTGGGGGCTTGTTGCTCACTTCCCAGGGCCTCGCTCAGCCAGAACGCGGGGTTCAGACCACCCTGCTCCAGGGTACGCCCAGCAGGGGTGCTGATGGCCAGCCAGTGGGTACAGCTGCCCAGCTGCGCAAAATTATCGGCGACCCTAACCCAGACTGGTTCGGTGCCTTCACTTCTGATTTGCGTGTAGGTAAACTCTCCTTCCGCGTCCAGTTTGATGCAATGTGGGGATTCGATGTGTACAACTGGAACCGGATTACGCAAAACAACGTAGGACAGGGCGAACTTGCTGAAAAAGAACTTAAAGGCGAAGTGGCCAGGGGTTATGTTGCTTCCATCGCTGGTGGCGTCACAGGCGAACGTATCCAGGAAGAGCACGTAGAAGATGGCTCTTTCATCAAACTGCGTGAGCTATCCCTTGCCTATGATTTGGGCAAGGTGGGCAAGGTATTCGAAAACCTCAACATCGCATTAGCAGGAAGGAACCTGCTCTCTTTTGATAATTACCTGGGGTATGATCCGGAAACCAACTCTGCCGGACAGACCGACCGCGTGCGCGGGGATGATTTCGGGAACGTTCCAATCCCGCGTATGATGCAAATCCGCCTTGGTGCCCGTTTCTAAACCGTTTATTTATTCTTTATTTAAAAAAGTAACAAATATGAAATTTAAACATATAACATTGCTCGCTTTGCTGCCCCTGTTGTTGGTGACAGGTGCCTGCGAGAAAGAATATGAAAACCCTAACGCGGCGACGAGCGAAGACGTTTTAAAAAACGTAGACGGGTTGCTGGGGATGGTAGTTGGCCTCAGGCGCTCCTATGCTGTTGGGGCTACTGGTGCATTGTATAATATGGTATCTGCCAATGGCCTTACGACCAGAGAGCTGTATGTGATCAATACCGGTAACGGTGAGTTGGCTGCACTCGAAGCAGGAGGCGGCACGGTTGGTAACTCCAATGCTTTTATCTCGAATATCTGGGCAACCTGTAATATTGTGATGGCCAACAGTGAACTGGTTATCAACAATTCGGTCAATATCACGGATCCTGCTACGGCTACTGCTGCAAAGGTCTATGGCCATTTGTTCAAGGCTCTTTCCATTGGAACGATGGCCCAGTTTTGGGAGCAGGTACCCACCCAGGCAGGTTCGGCAGCAGATTTCCTGCAGGGCAAGTTCCCTACTTTTAAACCGCGTGCCCAGGCCCTGGCAGATGCTATCGCGCTCCTCGAGGCAGGGGTTGCAGCAATCGGCACTACAGCTCCTTCCGCCTACTTCACCAGCAAAGTCGGTAGTGATATCAACATCGCCGATGCTTGTAATGCCCTCCTTGCCCGGTATTACCTCATGTCTGGTAACAACGATAAAGCGATCGAGGCAGCTAACCGGGTCAACCTTACCCGCAAATCTTCTTTCCGTTTTGATGCACTCAACCAGAACCCGGTTTTCCGCACCGCACTGGTCAATAACAACACCTATGACGGGCGATTCAACTTTGGGTTAAGTGGTGATTTAGCACCTACTGCGGGTGATGGCCGTATCGCCTTTTATCTCGGAGCCAACCCGCAGACCAATGTTAAGGTGCAGGGCTTCTTTAACAATGATACGCGGGAAATCCCGCTGTTTCTGCCTGGTGAAATCCTCCTCATTCGCGCAGAAGCACTGGCACGCAAAAATGATGTTACTGGCGCAATCGCGGAACTCAACAAGGTCCTCACAAAAAATAACGATATTTTTGGCGTGAATGCCAACCTGCCAGCCTATAGCGGTGCAGCTACACAGGCGGCAGTACTACAGGAAATCTACCGCAACCGCTGTATCGAGCTCTATATGTCCGGCTTGAAATTAGAGGATAGCCGCCGCTTTAACCGTCCGGGCCCTCCCGGTGGCGAGCGAAACCGCAATTTCTATCCCTACCCGCTCCGCGAACGGGATAATAACCCGAATACCCCCTCTGATCCGACTATCTGATCAGATAGGGTATGTAGGGAGGGGTTGTGTAAAAGTTATTCCGTCGCCTTCGGCGGCGAAAGAAAATTTCGAATGAACGACGTTTTTCCTCATTTTGCAAAGCAAAATAAGGAAAAACGTCGTTCATTCAAAATAACATTTGGCGACGTAAGCCGCTAAATAACAGGCCAGGAGCTTTTCACACAACCCCGTTAAAATTTTATGATGTTGTGTAAAAAGGCCGGCGGCCACTATTTTGCAGCTAATATTGCCAAACAATATTTTGAACGCACGCTGTTTTCATTGATTTTGCGAAGCAAAATCAATGAAAACAGCGTGCGTTCAAAACTTTCTTTCGCCGCCGAAGGCGGCGGAATACTTTTTACACAACCCCGTACTTATGAGACAACCTGATTTTCAAAACAACTCAGATGCCTGCTGCAATGAAATATAAACTTCTGATACTGGCGAATTTCCTGTCCCTGGTAGTCGTTTTGATCGTAAATTATCTGGCAGCGGCGCTTCCAATTGCAGGGCGTACGCCAGGGGATGTATCAGCTCAATTCCCTACGCTATTTACTCCGGCAGGATTTACTTTTAGCATCTGGGGTATTATCTATCTCCTTCTAATTGGGTTTGCTTTTTTTCAGTTCAGCTTTTGGAAGCAGGAAAACCCAATGTACCTGCAGAAACTTGGGTATCTCTTTGTACTTTCCTGTGGGGCAAATGCTGGTTGGCTGTTTGCCTTTCATTATTTACAGATTGGGTTGTCTATGCTGTTGATGTTGGTTTTGCTCGGCAGCCTGGTGGCAATATACCTGCGTCTGGAAATTGGCCAAAGTCCTGCTAGTGGTGCTGTTCGCTGGCTGGGGCAACTTCCATTTCAGGTATATCTGGGATGGATTTGTGTTGCAACGATTGCCAATTTTGCCATTCTATTGACACATCTCGGTTGGGAAGGCCAGCCGGGCGGTCCCCTTTTCTGGACACTGTTGGTACTGGCTACGGCTGTGGGCATCGCCCTTTGGATGTTATTTCGGCATGGGGATTTTGCCTTCGTCCTGGTCATCCTATGGGCTTTTTATGGTATATATACCGCAAGAAGTGCCGGTCAGACGGATTTAGAAGGGTGGGTTGCCTGGAGTGCCCGGGCAGGGATGTTTCTGCTTGCCGCAGCAATGGTTTTTCGCCTTTTGTACAGGAAAAAAATACTCTGAGAATATCCCAAACCATTAAGATAGTTTGGGCGGCTGCCGCCACCAAATAATATTTTGAACGAACGCTGTTTTCATTGATTTTGCTTAGCAAAATCAATGAAAAC
>CAZGOT010000308.1:0-3732 GCA_964527495.1 uncultured Haliscomenobacter sp. | reverse complement strand
CTGCACGATGCCCATATCCGCTTTGGCCTCCGCTACGGTGCAGATGTAATTTGTGAAAAACCGATTGTACTTAACCCCTGGAATATTGGACTACTGCAGGAAATGGAGATGGAGACCGGGCGCAGGGTGCATTGTGTCCTGCAGCTTCGTCTGCACCCCGCAGTGATTGAACTGAAAAAGAAAGTGGAGTCCGCACCTAAAGATAAAATCTGGGAAATAGATCTTGCCTACCTGACCTCCCGGGGAAATTGGTACTACACCAGTTGGAAAGGGGACGAAGAAAAATCTGGTGGTATCGCAACAAATATCGGTGTCCATTTTTATGATATGTTATTGTGGATATTCGGTGGGGTAAAGGAAAATGTTGTCCATATCAATACCCACGACCGGGCTGCAGGGTTCCTGCAGTTGGAAAAAGCCCGGGTGCGGTGGTTCCTGAGTATCAACTACGATGTATTGCCGGAGGCAGTTAAGGAAAAGGGCGGACGCACCTACCGCTCCCTGAAAATCGAAGGGGAGGAATTTGAGTTTAGCGAAGGTTTCAACGATCTGCATACCGAAAGCTACAGGCATGTCCTGACAGGCAAAGGTTTTGGCCTGGAAGATGCGCGCCCTGCTGTACAGGTGGTTTACGATATCCGGAATGCCCATCCTGTCGGGCTGGACGGAGATTTTCATGAGCTGGCAAGGCTGCCGCTTGCCAAACATCCATTCAAATAGGCTGTAGGATTATGTGTGGAATTGCAGGTATTGTAGAAAAAGGGACTGATCGCTCCCCTCTGATGGACCGGATGCTGGATGTAATCGCTCACCGAGGCCCGGATGCGAAATCTATGTTCCGGCACGGCGATACGGTTTTGGGACACCGACGCCTTTCGATTATTGACCTGGATACGGGCGACCAGCCCATGTTCAACGCTGACCGTACCCGGTGTATCGTCTTCAATGGGGAGATTTATAACTTCCGGGAGATCCGGGCAGAATTGGAAGCGATTGGACGGGTATTCCATTCGCATTCGGATACGGAAGTACTCCTGCAGGCATATGAGGTATATGGTCTCGATTTCCTGGCCCGCCTGAACGGCATTTTTGCGTTTGCCATCTATTCCCTGGAAAACGGGGAACTCTTGCTGGTGCGCGACCATTTTGGTATTAAGCCTTTACATTATTATATGGCGGAGGGGTTGTTCCTCTTCGCTTCAGAGCAAAAGGCCATCCTCCAACACTCCCGTGTTCCAAGACAACTCAACTTCGATGCGCTGCACCAACAGCTCAACCTGCGCTATACCCAGGGGGAAGAGACGCTCCTGGCCGGTATCCGCCGCCTGCCACCCGCACATTATCTGATTTATCAGAATGGGGAGGTACAAAAGCTGGGTCGGTATTGGCGCCTGGAACCTCGGCCTGACCCCGCTATGCAGGAGGGCGATGCGATTGATCAACTCCACTTCTACCTAAAACAAGCCGTACAGCGGCAGTTGGTGAGCGATGTGCCAATCGGAGTATATCTTTCCGGTGGGTTGGATTCATCTGCCATCGTACAAAAAATGCATGAGCTGGGCGTTCCGCAAATCAATACTTTTACTCTTGGGTTCAACGAACCTACAGACGAATTTCCGGATGCCCGCCGTATTGCCACCCATTTTGGTACCCACCATCAGGAGCTTAGCCTTGCGCTGAACCCGCTGGAGGAGTTTCCCAAGGTGATCTGGCATGCGGAGGAGCCCAAGATAAACCTCCTGCAGGGGTTCAATATGTCCCGCTTTGTGCAGCCGCATATCAAAGTAGCCCTGGGGGGATTAGGCGGGGATGAGCTGCTGGCGGGCTATGATATCCACAAATTTATCTACCCTCTGCAAGGGCTGCACCGCTGTATGCCCAAGGGGCTGCAACGCTTGCTGCAGTGGAAGTCGGATTTTTTGTTCCGCATACAGCATTGGAGCCAGACCCTCGCCCTCGACGAGTATCGCCGCGGTGTACAGATGCTTCTCGCCATAGGTAGGATAGAGCGTTTTTACCTCATCCTCCGCAACGTCTGGGATGGCGACCCTGGTTTTTACCGGACGGTATATCATAGGGATTTTTATGGCTTAATGCAGGCACAAGTCCCTAAAGTAGAAGCCCATTTCAAAGATTTATTTGCCCAGGTGTCTGGCCTCGGGGCCCTGGACCAGGTGCTTTTTGTGGAAGCCCAAAGCAAAATGGTCAACGATTATTTGCTGGTGGAAGACCGGATGTCTATGGCACATTCGATTGAAGAACGGGTGCCATTCCTGGATCTCGATTTGGTAGATTTTGGGTTCCGCATCCCTGTTGGACTGAAAATTCGACATAACAAGACGAAATATCTCTTTCGAAAAGCGATGGCACCTTACCTCCCTCCTCATATTATCACCAAAAAGAAATGGGGCTTTACGGTAAACCCCTATGAGCAGTTTAAAAAAGACCTCAAACCCGTGGCAGAGCGGATTCTGACCCCGGAATTTGTAGAAAAACAAGGAATTTTCAATTATGCCTATCTCAGGCGTATCCTGGACAGCCCAGCCCGCCCGGCGATGCGCTGGCATTACAATTATCTCTGGGTAGCATTAGGGCTGGCGATTTGGGAAAAGATGTTCCTGGATCCGGAGTTTGATGGAAACGATTTTTCCCTGGAGCGGTTTTATGGATAAAACATGCTCTTTGGCGCTCCTTGTATGGATGTAGGAGACAATCCTTTGACCACTTTCTGGTGCTACAGGTAGTGGGTAAAGAAGTATATGGCTACCAGATTTTTGGAAAAATACCGGAACCCCTGGATAAACAGATGCTAAAAAAAAGTGACTCATGTGTGGAATAGCGGGATTGTACGATGAAAAAATCGCCAGGGAGGATCGTGAGGGACTAATGGGCCAGATGTTGGAAACCATTGCCCACCGTGGCCCTGATGCACGAGGTATCCGGCACTACGGGCCCCTGACACTTGGACACAACCGGCTGAGTATTATTGATCTGAGCATAGAAGCTAACCAGCCAATGGAGCGGGGCAGTTGTAGCCTGGCATTCAATGGAGAAATTTACAACTATGTAGAGATCCGGGAGGAGCTCATCCGCCTGGGGTATGCGTTCCATACTTCATCGGATACCGAGGTTATCCTGGTAGCGTATGAAGCCTGGGGGGAGTTCTGTGTGGAGCGCTTCATGGGGATGTGGGCTTTTGCCTTATGGGATGGGAACCGCCGGAAGCTTTTTTGCTCGAGGGATCGCTTTGGGATTAAGCCCTTGTATTACATCTGGAATGCAGGTCGCTTCTATTTCGCTTCGGAAGCCAAAGCCCTCCGCAAGGCACCGATTTTTTCGGGAGCTTTGAACACGGATCAGGTTTCCCGGTTTTTGCAACTGGGTTGGGTTGGGTATGAGGGAGAAACAATTTTCTCGTGTATGTCCCAGCTTCCTGCGGCACACAATCTGACGCTCTCCGGGGGTAGGCTCCATATTCAAAGATACTGGGATATACCCTCCGCCCCTAAAGTAGAGATGGATTTTCAGGAGGCCCGTGAAGCCTTTCGCCGCCGCTTTAGTGAAAGCATCCGCCTGCACATGCGCAGCGACGTGGAAGTAGGCGGATGCCTGAGCGGTGGAATAGATAGTTCCGCTGTAGTATCCGTAGTAGGGGATGCTTACGCAGAGCTGCCTTTTCATACTTTTACCATCTATTATACCAGCCGCCGGGGAATGGACGAGCGCCCTTTT
>CAZGOT010000307.1:0-3733 GCA_964527495.1 uncultured Haliscomenobacter sp. | reverse complement strand
GCCCATGGCTGTTGGCGCAAATCCTGTAGCAGGCGGTGGAGGTCCCTTCCACGGACTGCAAGCAGGGGACGGTCCCATGCTGCGACGATTGCACCCGGTGACGCACTCTCCAGGATATAGCCCTGGTGTATCAAAGCGACCCGGTCACAACGCGCTACTTCATCCATATAAGGAGTAGAAACTAAAATCGTCATCCCAAACGATTTCAGATGATCCAACATATCCCAGAATTCTTTCCGGGAGACCGGGTCAACACCAGTTGTGGGCTCATCGAGCAACAACACCAATGGGCGGTGAATGAGTGCACAACACAAAGCCAGCTTTTGCTTCATCCCACCCGATAATTTACCTGCCCGCCTTTTCCGAAACGGCTCAATCTGCTCATAAATATCCCGGATCAGTGCATAATGCTCCTGAACGCTGCTACCAAACAGCCGGGCAAAAAAATGTAAGTTTTCCTCCACGCTCAGATCTTCATACAGGGAAAATTTGCCCGGCATATATCCGATGATACGGCGTATCCGGGCATAATCCTTAACGGTATCCCACCCTTCCACCAAAGCACGTCCCGCATCCGGAAGCAGAAGGGTCGCTAAAATGCGGATCAGGGTGGTTTTACCCGCTCCGTCGGGTCCAATCAGCCCAAAAAGCTCTCCGCGCCGAACAGCGATAGAGACCCCATGCAGGGCCCCGGCCCCATTATAGGCCTTATGGATTCCTTCTGTTTCGATTCCGAACATGGCCATTGTTTTAATGCGATAATTCCGCTTTATCTAATCCTACAGCATTACTTCTCCGGGCATCCCGATTTTGATCGTACCATCGTTTTTTACCTGAATTTTTACGGCATAAACCAGGTTTACGCGTGCTTCTTTGGTCTGGACTATCCGGGGGGTAAACTCCGCCTCGCTGGAAATCCAGGTTATCCTACCTGTCAGGGTGCGATTGGTATCCCGGGTATCATCTACCAGCACTTTGACTAGTTGGCCAATTTTGATATGCGGCAGTTGTTCCCCGCTGAAGTAGGCGCGCAGGGTCATAGTCTCCAGGTCAGCGATTTTGTATAAGGGCTTACCAGCAGCAATTATTTCCGAAGCCTCGCACCATTTAAGCAGAACCGTCCCCGAAACCGGGTTGTACAGGTAGCAGCGGGCAATCTGATCATCCAATTGCCGGATTTGGGCCTGTAAAGGGCCTGTCTCTGCCAGGATACTCCGGTTTGCAACACGTTCCTGTCCTTTTGCCGCGAGTATCTGTTGTCCTACTACTTCGAGCTGGCCTTTGAGGTCGTCAAGCTGCTTGGGTGTAGTCGCATTGCGCTCCAAAAGTGCCTCTGACCGGTGTAATTCGCGCTCGAGTACCTGCTTTTGAGCTTCCAGGACCGCAATTTGCGGACCGGCATCCTGCATTTTATGGTGCAGCGCTTCCAGGGCTGCCCGGAGTTGCAGCCTGCTCAGGTGCAAGGGAACGGTATCCACCAGGCCAACAGTTTGCCCTGCCTGCAGTTGCCCCCCTTCTTCCACCTCCAGTTGAAGCAACCTTCCACTTGCCTCTGCTGCTACGGTAACTTCACGGGCTTCGAAATTCCCGTATGCATCGGACAAAGGAGCTGTTTTCGAACAGCCCTGTGCCAGGATTAAGCCAGTCAGGATTATAGATAAATCGCGCTTCATCAGATTTTTCCTTTAATGGTGAGGTAATCGGCATATAATTGCTGAAGTTGGATGCGGCAGGTCTCCAATTGAAGGGCAGTCTGCAAAGCTGCCTGTACATCCCGGAGGTACTCCGTAACGCTGAGCGTACCCAGTGCTGTCTGTGCCTCACTTTCCCTTCGGATAGCCTCCTGCCGGAGGGCAATCGCCTCATATTGACGCATGGTTGCCTGCATTGCGGCAACATCCTCACGGAAGCGCACATCTATTTGATCTATCGTCTGTACAAATTGCGCTTTTTGATTCTCGATGAGTTCGTGCTGCATATCCAGAAGCTCCTGGCCCCGGTGAATTTGCGCCCGGTCAGGGATTTTCCAGGAAAGCTGAATCCCTCCGAGGGCAAATGGACTAAGTCGGTCCTCGAAGAAATTCAGGGGGTTCGGGTATCCCGCCCCGGTCTGTACAAAAGCCGAAAGTTGGGGCTTCCTGCGGGCGTCCAGGAGGGATCGCGCTCCGTCAAGCTGTTGCTGCTGTAAGGTGAGCAACAACAATTCAGGCCGCGTATTGACTTCCTGCCAGGTACCGGAAGGCGGCTCGGGGGCAAGGAGCAGGGTGTTTTCAGGATACACATTCCCTGTGAGGGCTCCAAGTACGGCAAAACCATTCCGGATTTCGATACCGGCCTTCTCGATTTCCCCGTCAAGGCGGAGTATCTGCACCTGCAGGCGCTCCAGGTCCCCGGGTGTCCGGGCCCCTGCTTCGACAGCGCCTTCCATTGCCTTGGCACGGACAAGCAGGTCAGCACGCGAAGTTTCCAGGATACGTATCTGCTGCCTAAGCAGCAAAATACCAAAAAATGGCAGGTTAACCCGTTCCCGCAGACCGTATAATTCTACTTCCACGGATTGCACCTGCACCTGTAAAAGTGCTTGTTCCTGAGCAATTTGTACTTTTCTAATACCCCCGTCTGATATCTGCCAGGTACCGTCGAGGGTAAAGCGGAATTGTGCGAGGGGAAGATTAGGAGAAGAGAAAAAAGGCGATTCAATGCCGAGGTCCACGTTCTCCGTCTGAAGGCTCGCCCGCGAATTGACCCAAAAAGCCGGCCTTGCCGACGCTTCGAGCTGCGCAGTGCGCAACTGACTTTGACGGGCCAAAAGCGCTGGTCTACCGGCAATTTTCGCGTGTTTTTTCGCAGCTTCAAAACAATCGGCAAGCAGCAAAGGATTACCAGTTTGGGTAAATCCCGTTTTAAAGAAAGGGAGTAAAAGGAGCAAAACAGAACACCACTTCATAATAACAGAAGATTATACCCCGGGAACCAGGGCTTTGCGGATAAAATCTTTGACCTCGGCTTTGCGCTGCTGCATCAGGTACAAATACGTGGTATCATCCAGACGGGCGATCCGCTGGAAAATCGGTTTGGCTATGAAAGGGAAAACGCAAAGCGACATAATATGCAACACGGTATGAAATGGGTCCACCTTGCGAATCTGCCCCATCTGGCCTGCAAGATGAAGCTGCATGACCAGCATAGAGGGGTCAGGGCGGTCGGACATGGCCATGATTTCCCCTACAAACGCTTCTGTATTGGTATGCAACTCCGATACAATAAACCCTGGCAGGTTGGGGTGGGCAATCAGCAGGGACATATATTCTTCGACAATGGTATCTATTTTTTCCAACACGGGCTGTTCGGAGGCCATAATCTCATTCAACCGCCTGGAAAATTGTTGGAAGGACGATTTGAATACCGCTTTAAACAACAATTCCTTCTTCCTGAAATAATAGTGCAACAACCCCTTGTTAATGCCGGCACGTTCGGCAATTTCCCGCATCCGGACACCCGAGTAGCCTCGTTCAGCAAACAATTCCTGTGCAGCTACCAGTATTTTTTCTTCCGTCGTAAGGTCCATGGACAGTTGTATATTTTACCCAAAATTACCCTTTTGGGTAAAATATACAATATAAAAAGTAGTTGTGGAAAGAAAATTTTTTGAGTGGGGATGTATCAAAAGTATTACGCCGCCTTCGGCGGCGAAAGAAAGTTTTGAATAGGGGTTGTGTAATAAGGCCCCGGC
>CAZGOT010000306.1:0-3745 GCA_964527495.1 uncultured Haliscomenobacter sp. | reverse complement strand
GAAGCGCAAGCGCCGTTCTTCGGCAGAAATAAACTTTCCGTTGGAAGTCATTTGCAATTCTTTTATATTGTTTCCAGCCCCATTTTTGGCATTTGCCAGGTGGGATCATGTGAATGCCTCTTGACAGCAGTAACAGGGACTTGCCCTGTTTAGACGGCGATAGGCTTAGCAGGTTGCATGCAACCTGCTAAGCCTTAAGTACAGTGAGAAAGTAAAAACCTTTTGCCTTAACAACATGTTTTTTACCAAAGACAGAAGACGTTTAAAGAGGATTACTTCAGTTCGACCTGAGCGCCTTGCTCCTCAAGTTTAGCCTTGAGCGATTCGGCTTCCTCTTTAGATACGCCCTGCTTAAGTGGGCTCGGCGCACCGTCCACCAGATCCTTTGCCTCTTTCAGGCCAAGGTTCAACAGGTTCTTCACTTCTTTAACTACGTTGAGTTTTTGAGCACCTGCAGAAGTCAGGATAACGTCAAATTCTGTTTGTTCCACAACTGCTGCTGCGCCGCCATCGCCGCCTGCCGCAGGAGCAGCAACCGCAACTGCCGCCGCAGCTGGTTCGATACCGTACTCCGTCTTAAGAATGTCTGCCAGTTCGTTGACTTGCTTTACCGTCAGGTTTACCAGCGTTTCTGCGAGAGCTTTCAAATCCGCCATTGTCGTTTTCTTTTAAGATGGTAGAATTAATTATATGTGCGGTGAGCTTGGAAGCCAAATGGATAACTATATGCCAGGGGCAGACCGCTTGCATTGCCCCGGCAGCGGGTCGTTATGCCCCGCGGTCCTCGAGTGTTTTGAGCAGGCCCATGATCTTCTGACCCCCGGACTGCAGCGCACCGATGACGTTGCGTGGAGGAGACTGGAGCAGGCCGATTACTTCGCCGATCAACTCTTCCTTCGTCTTGAGTTTTACCAAGACTTCGAGTTGGTCATCACCCGAAAATACCGCAGTGTCAATGTATGCCCCTTTCAGGACAGGACGATCAGCAGATCCCCTGAACTCTTTCAGGGTCTTTGCCGGGAGATTAGCCACATCAGCAAACAAAACTACCGTTGGGCCGTGCAGCAAATCCAATACCTGGCTATAATTCTTCGCTTCCGGAGCACCCTCGAAAGCCTTCTTGATCAACGTATTTTTGATCATTTCTACTTTGATGCCCTTCTGGAAGCACAGCCTTCTGAAATTATTGATTTGGGCTACCGTCATAGACGTGGCGTCAGTCAGGTAGAAGAAAGAAGTGTTGGCGAACCTCTCTTTCAACTCCTCTATAGTAGCCGTTTTTTCTGCCTTGTTCATTCCTTCTCTGCTTTTAATAATTAACGAACTACTTTAGGATCAACTTTAACGCCCGGGCTCATGGTGGAAGCTACGGAGATAGTTTTCATATATATCCCTTTTGCCGTAGAAGGCTTCATCCGCTGAAGGGTAGAGAGCACCTCATTGGCATTTTCAACCAGTTTTTCCGGTGAGAAAGAGACCCTGCCGATAGAAGTGTGGATGATACCGTACTTGTCCACCCGAAAAGAAATCTTTCCTTTCTTTACTTCTGAGACTGCACCACCTACATCTGCCGTTACCGTTCCCGTTTTAGGGTTTGGCATGAGGTTGCGGGGGCCGAGGATTTTACCCAGGCGTCCTACCTGGGCCATAACCTGAGGCATGGCGATTACAACATCTACATCTGTCCATCCGCCGAGGACTTTTTGCACAAGATCGTCGAGACCGACATAATCTGCACCAGCAGCTTTTGCCTCTTCCACTTTATCCGGTGTACAAAAAACCGCTACCCGCTTCGTCTTACCCGTACCGTGTGGCAGGGCTACCGTTCCGCGCAGGGCCTGATCAGGTTTACGTGGATCCACGCCCAGGCGCACGTGAATATCCACAGAAGCATCGAACTTGGTCAGGTTTACCGACTTGACCAGGGACATTGCCTCCTCGAGCGTGTGTAGCTTCATGATGTCCACTTTGGACGCTACTGCCGCTCTTTTTTTGCTCAATTTTTTTGGCATATCGAAATAATTTGAGGTGAATAACATCTGACCGGAACAAACTGGTCAGACTCCCTACTTTGTACTACATTACAAAATCAATTCCCGGTACCGTCCCAGGGAGGAGTACCTTCTACGGTAAGCCCCATGCTCCGTGCCGTACCAGCGACCATTTTCATCGCAGATTCCACCGTGAAGCAGTTCAAGTCGGGCATTTTATCCTCTGCGATAGTACGCACCTGATCCCAGGTAACCTTGCCCACTTTTTTGCGGTTAGGTTCAGCGGAGCCAGTTTTGATTTTAGCAGCTTCGAGCAACTGGATAGATGCAGGTGGTGTTTTGATGACAAATTCGAAAGATTTGTCTTTGTACACCGAGATCAGCACGGGGAGGATTTTGCCCGGCTTATCTTGTGTCGCAGCGTTGAAACGCTTGCAAAATTCCATGATGTTTACCCCTTTGGAACCCAAGGCAGGTCCAATGGGGGGCGCTGGATTAGCCTGGGCGCCCTTCACCTGGAGCTTGATATAGATATCTACTTCCTTTGCCATGATGATAATGCGTTACTTGGTTTGATCGCGTTGGCACGGCAGACTTCAGGGAAGCGTAACCGGAAAAGAAGCTTTTCCGGAACAAAAGCTGCCAGGCCTATGCTGCCCGGTTGAAAATATACTTTCAGGACGTCTTCTCCACCTGCATGAAATTCAGTTCCACTTCGGTACCCCGTCCAAAAATCTTTACAATTACCTTGAGTTTTTTCTTTTCTTCGTTGACCTCCTGGATATCCCCTATGAACTCTGTGAAAGGGCCATCAATAATTTTGACGGTCTCTCCAACGATGAAAGGCTCAATCAGGGATTCTACGGCATCCTGTGTTTCGTCCACCTTTCCAAGGAGGCGATTCGCATCCGACTCCTTCATAGGAGTAGGCGTGTTTTTACCAAGAAAATGGATAACATTTGGAATATTGGTAATCTGCTGGATTACCTCCCCGGAGAACCTTGCAGGATCTGCTTCCAAGAGGATGTAGCCCGGGAGGATATTCCTTTCCGAAATCACTTTCTTCCCAGAGCGGATTTTGTACACCTTCTCAGTAGGGACTAGGACTTGCGTAATGAGGTCGAACCAATCATTCAGTTCGATTTCTTTTTCAATCCTTTCCTTGATTTTGCGTTCCTTACCGCTAATCACCCTCAAAGAATACCACTTTTTCCCTTCAGCCATTGGCCTGGTCCCGGATTTAAATGCCGTAAATTAAATTAAGGCCGGTTTTAGAAACCACGTCCATCAAAAAAACCAACAGCGCAAAAATTATTGATGCTACAATAACAACCATTGTGCTGCTCTGGAGGTTGGGCCAATTTGGCCAGGTCACCTTATTGATAAGTTCGTGATAACTCTCCGCAACGTATTTTTTAATTGACTCCATAACGTTCTTACTGACCTTTGTAGTTGGCACGGGCAGAAGGACTTGAACCCTCAGCCTACGGTTTTGGAGACCGTCGCTCTACCACTTGAGCTATGCCCGTTTATAAAAAGTTCCTTTTCAGATAAAAAACTACCTGCCAGGGGCGATAGGCCTTTTGCCTGATTCCCCCTGGCAGGATATACGTGCAGCACCATATGTGCTTTTAGTCCAAAATCTCCGTTACCTGGCCAGCGCCTACCGTACGGCCACCTTCACGGATAGCGAAACGGAGACCCTTTTCCATAGCGATTGGGCTGAGCAGCGAAACCTCGAGCGAAACGTTGTC